>NZ_QNRN01000024.1:0-49976 GCF_003315125.1 Bacillus sp. DB-2
TTGAATCATTTTAAAACAGAAGAAGATTTAATACAAGCAATTGAAGAATATATTTACTTTTATAACTATAAACGGTTCCAAAAACGACTCAACCACCGAGCTCCGATAGAATATCGAATCTCGATGGCTGCTTAGTCTTTTTAATACTGTCTACTTGACAGGGATAAGACCATCATATTAGACTGGTCTTTTTACCTTCAAGCATGTACAGCATGTCCTACTGCCTGCAATAATGCCTCATGAATCGCTTCAGATAAAGTTGGATGCGCTGCAATATAATCTCGCATTATATCAGCTGTAACTTCTGTATGAATCATTACAGTTCCTTGTCCGATTAGTTCGGTTGCACGAGGACCGATAATAGAAATCCCTACAATTTCTTGATATTTAGGTTCCACAATAACTTTTACTTTCCCCGTTTGTTCTCCAATAATAAGCGCTTTTCCGTTCGCTGTAAATGCGAATTCTCCGATGAGGATGTCACCGTATTGCTCTCTTGCTCCTTTTTCTGTCAAACCGACACTAGCAATTTCTGGAGCTGTATAAATACAGCGAGGTACAGCATGATAGTTTACTTTCACATCTTCTCCGCTCGCGTGTAATGCCGCTGTCGTTCCTTCATGGAAGGCAACGTGAGCAAGCTGTATTCCACCAATCACATCACCCGCTGCGTAAATATGTGATCTATTTGTTTGCATATGTTCATTCACAGAAATTCCTTTATTTGAAAATTGAATGCCTGCTTTTTCTAAAGCTAATTCTTGTACACGTGGTTTTCGACCTACAGAAACGAGAACAAATTCCGGGTTGGCTTCTTGGATACTTCCTTCATATTCAAATGAAGCCTGCTTCTTATAATTATTTAATCCTTTTAAAGCCGCTCCTGTAAATATTTTTACGCCATCATTTTCTAGTTTCTCCCTTAAAATTTGTGCGATATCTTCATCTTCACCAGGTAATAATTGCGATGCCATTTCAACAATCGTAACTTTTGTTCCAAGACGACTATAAATGCTTGCAAACTCGCAACCTATTACACCACCGCCAACGATTAATAATGATTTTGGTATATTTTCTAGGGACATTGCATGACTACTATTTAAAATCCACTTCCCATCAAATGGAGCAAAAGGTAATTCAGTTGGTTCTGATCCTGCCGCTATAATGAACTGTTCTCCATCTACTAGCTCTTCTTTATCACCGTGTGTAACACGCATACGGTGATCCGTTTCAAATTTCGCTTTACCTTGTATAACTTTTATTTTATTTTTCTTCATTAAATATTGTATACCTTGTACGAGTTGCGTAACAATTTGTGATTTTCTCGTCTGTATTTGTTTCCAATCAATTGATATATTCTGCTTATTTACTAATACTCCAAAACGATTCGCATGATTAACAATATCGTATACTTCCGCACTTTCTAACAATGATTTCGTAGGCATACAACCGACATTTAAACAAGTCCCGCCAAGATCAGCTTCATCAATAAGAGTGACATCTTTTCCATTTTGAGCCGCGGTAATTGCCGCTACATAACCAGCAGGTCCGCCCCCAATAACAACTAAATTACTCATTTTCTCACCTTCTCTTTATAAAAGAATTGTTACAGGTTCTTCTAAATAACGTTTAATTGTGCGTAAAAATGCAGCTGCTGGTGCACCGTCTAGTACACGATGATCGAATGTTAAACTTAAAGGTAACATACTTCCTTTTCTTAATTTTTTCCCTTTATATACAGGAACATGTTCAATTGCACCTACACCTAAAATACCAGTTTCAGGTGTATTTAATACTGGCGTAAAATATTCAATACCGAAGCTACCTAAATTACTAATTGTAAATGTTGTCCCTTGCATATCATCACTACTTAAACTGCCTGCTCGTGCCTTTTGTGCCACATTTTTAATCTCTTTAGATAACTCTACTAAAGATAGATTATTAGCAAAGCGAATAGCTGGAACGACTAATCCTTTTTCTAACGCGACCGCCATACCTAAATGAACATGTTCAAATTGATGAATGGCATCATTTATATACGCGCTGTTCATTTCTTTATGCTCTCTAAGCGCTAATACAACAGCACGAGAAACGAAATCAGTAATAGTTAGTTTGTTATCGTATCGTTTTTGTACAACTTCCGCTATTTCTTTATGTAAAGCAACTAAATCTGTAACATCTACTTTCATTGTTAATGTTAATTGCGCACTATTTTGTAAGCTTGCATGCATACGGTTCGCAATTGCTTTTCGCATACCAATAATAGGAATGACTTTACTTTCTTCTTGTTCAAGTACTTCTGGAATTGCTACTCTTTCTTCAAGCGCCTTTAATACATCTATCTTTGTAATTCTTCCGCCAGGTCCTGTACCAATTAATGATCTAATATCGAGATTTTCAGTTTTTGCAATTTTCTTTGCTACTGGAGATATTTTAACTCTTTGCTTCGTCACATCTATCGCATATGGTTCTGGATGTTGTACCTTTTTAGGTTCTGGATTAGATGCTTTTTCTTCTACAACATGTATGTTTTCATGAACTTCTACTTTTTCGTCCGGTTTACCGATGTAGCAAATTACAGTACCCGGCGGCACTCCCTCATCTTCACTTACAGCTATATCAAGAACAGTTCCATCAGCTGGTGCTTCTATTTCAGTTTCGATTTTTTCCGAGTTAATACTAGCAATTAGTTCACCTTTTTCTACATTATCACCTGCTTTAATATTCCAGCTCGTAATAATACCTTCTTTCATCGCCATACCTAACTTCGGCATTACAACTTCTACAGCCATGTTTCTCTCTCCCTTCTCATCGTTTCATTACACACGTAATAAAGATTGGTCTCCGATCATTTCTGATACAGTTTCAATTACTTTCTCCGGCGTTGGTAAATATAACTTTTCAAGTGGTGGCGAAAACGGAACTGGTGTATGTGGTGCTGTAATTCGTTTAATAGGTGCATCTAACAAATCGAATCCTTTATCCGCTACAATTGCCGCAATATCTGTTGCGATACTACATCTTGGATTTGCTTCGTCAATAACAATCAGGCGATTCGTCTTTTCAACAGATGCTAAAATCGTATCTTCATCCAGCGGTGATAAAGAACGTGGATCGATTACTTCTACTTCGAGTCCTTTTTCCGATAATTGCTTTGCAGCTGCAAGTGCTGTATGAACTTGTTTTCCAATTGCAACGATTGTTACATCAGAACCTTCACGTTTAATATCTGCTTTTCCTAAAGGAATTGTATAGTACCCTTCTGGTACTTCGCCTTTCATATTGTAAAGTGTTTTATCTTCAAAGAAGATTACTGGATCGTCATCTTCAATTGCCGCTAATAATAAGCCTTTTGCGTCATAAGGAGTGGAAGGAACGACAACTTTTATACCTGGAATGCTCGTAAATAACGCATATAAACTTTGTGAATGCTGTGCCGCTGCGCTAAATCCAGCACCGTGCATCGTACGTACTGTAACTGGCACTTTCGCTTTTCCACCGAACATATAGCGGAACTTTGCACCTTGGTTTAATACTTGATCAAGACAACTTCCGATAAAATCATTAAACATTAATTCAGCTATCGGACGTAAACCTGTTGCAGCAGCTGCCATCGCCGCTCCCATATAACCCGCTTCTGAAATTGGAGTATCTAAAATACGATTTCGACCAAATTCTTGTACAAGTCCTTTCGTAACACCGAGTACACCGCCCCATGCTTCATCATCTTGCAAGTGATCCACTTGTGCACCGCCTGCAACATCTTCTCCGATTAAAATTACATTTTCATCACGACGCATTGATATTTTCATCGCTTCATTAATTGCAGTTGACATACTTACTGTTCTAGTCATTATTTTTCACCCTCCTCTTATTTGTAAGAAACGTATACATCTTTTAATAATTCTTCATCTTCCGGATATGGACTATTTTCACTAAATTCAATTGATTGTTGCACTGCTTCATCTACTGCCTTTTCCATATCCACAAGTTCAGATTCTGTTAATAAAGCTTCATGAATTAAATGCTTACGGAAATTCACAATCGCATCTTTTTCATTTAAATGTTCTTCTTTTTCTTCTGAAGTTTTATATGTTTGCGCTTCACCTTCGAAATGACCGTAATTACGATATGTCATACATTCAATTATTGTTGGACCACCGCCATTACGCGCACGTTCTACTGCTTCTTCCGCCGCTTTATACACTGCAAGTAAATCTTTTCCATCTACTTGAACACCTGGAATATTGTAAGCTTTCGCTCGATCTGCAATGGAATCACAACTTGACGCATATTCAAATGTTGTTGCTTCACCGTAACCGTTATTTTCTGCGATAAAAATAACTGGTAACTTCCAAATCGCTGCTAAATTAACCCCTTCATGGAATGTTCCTTCATTATTTGCTCCGTCACCGAAGAAGCAAACACTCACATCTTTCGTTCCTTTATATTTAGCTGTTAATGCTGAACCGCAAGCAAGTGGAAAACCTCCGCCTACAATCCCATTTGCACCAAGCATTCCTTTATCTAAATCGGCAATATGCATTGAACCACCTTTACCTTTACATAACCCTGTCGCTTTACCAAAAAGTTCGGCCATCATGCCATTTAAATCACAACCTTTCGCGATACAATGGCCGTGACCTCTATGCGTACTTGTAATACTGTCACTATCTGTTAAGTGGGCACATACACCAACTGCTACTGCTTCTTCACCAGCGTATAAATGAACGAAACCTGGCAGAACGCCTTGCGCGAACAATTCATGCACCTTGTCTTCAAACTTACGAATCTCTAACATTTTTTCATACATCCAACGAACTTGTTCTTTCGTAATTTCATTCCCTTTACTTTCAGTTGTTTTTAACATGTCCAGCCCTCCTATTTTCTTGTTCATCTTTTATATTGCAAGTACTGTGCCAAATTCTAATCCCTGATTTAATAGGTTTTCTCTTTTCTTTCATAATAAAAAAGTGGACAAAATGAGACATCTGTCTCGTTTTGTCCACTTTTGTTCACCTAATTTGAGAATTATTATCTTATTCATTATCAAAACTCTTCTGTAATTTCCGAATGTAGATAATTTGACCAATGTGATACGCGTTATGAGTCGTTACATTAGCTAATACTTCCCACCACTTCGCAGATACAGGAAATCCAATTACATCACTTTCAACCTTGTCTTCATTTATGAGACTTTGCCATTGTAACAGTTTCTCTAATAGTTTTTCTCTTAACTCTTCAAATGTTTGATTATCTGAAAGCATAAAACTTTTGTTATTATCACCAATAGCGGGCACAGCATTAACATTTGATTCTTTGTACCTAGTTTGCCACGTCGTATTCCAATACAGTAAATGTTGTACAATTTCAGCTATACTATTACACTCTTCATTCGGTTTCCAGAAAGCTTCTCTCTCAGATAAATCCTTAACTGCATCTGAAAATGGAATATACCAACTGGGATCATTCGCATTTGCTAATAACTGATCTGCTAATACGTCTTTAACATGGAACACTTTGCTTCCCCCCGTTAAAAAGATTCATTTTAAGACAATCCTCACTTCTCTATATACGCTGAGTTTGCCAGATCCCCTCTTTTTAGCCTTAATCCCAAACATATGCACATAAAGAAACCGAAAGCACCTAATCCATAAGCTGTTGTATAACCACTTTCCCCGATAATCCATCCTGCAAGTCCTGGTCCAATCATTTGACCAACTGCATAGAAAACGGATATAAAACTAATTGCCATTGAGACATATTTCGGAGATACTTGCTTTGAAGCTGCAACTTGAATTAATAAAAGGATACCTCCGAGGCTGGAACCCCAAATAATTGCCGACATGATAAAGCCAATGATATGTCCAAATATAATTGGAATCATATCACCTATTACAGCTAATAAAAGTGCAATACATAACGTCTTCTTTATACCAATCCGATCCGAAATCAATCCCCAGACAGGAGCTCCTACAATTGAAAACATTCCTGCAATCGCATAAACAGTTCCCGAAATTGATGCCGAAATACCATTATTAATCATAAAACTAGTTTGATATAAATTTGGAATTAAATAAACAACGCCCACAATAAAATACATCCATGCAATGATGAATAGCTCTTTCGTTTTCCATAAAAACGACTTATTATTCCTTGCCCCCTCATCTTCAGTAACTTCTGGATTTTTCAAAACAATTGAGGCAACGAATACAACAATACATGTAATAATGCCAAACAAAAGCCATGAACCACGCCAACTATATTCTGGAAATGTACGTACTATATAAGGAACAATTATTCCACTAAATAGCATACCTATGCCAGCACCGCTTAATAACAGCCCCATTGCAGTTCCTCTTTTTTCTGGAAACCATCCTACTGTTATTGACATGAGTGGTGTATATACAAGAGCACTTCCAGCTCCAGAACATAGCATACAAATAGAGGCTATCCAAAATGAGGAAACAAATGCTAATCCTATTAAACTTATAACGACGAGCCAACTCCCTATTAATAAAACTGATTTTGCTCCAAAACGGATAGTAAGTATTCCAGATGTTCCGACTGTTAATAAATACCCTAAAAAGAGTATAGTTCCTAACATACCTGCTTGAGCTGTAGATAAATGGAGTCCTTCTTGCATAAACGGCAATATAATTCCATATGCCATACGTGCAAAACCCGTCGTTGTTATAATAAGAAACATTCCTGTTAATACAAATATCCAAAAATGACTTTCATTCCGTTCTTTCATTTAAATTCCTCCATAAAAAGTTATTTCCAATTGGATGTTGTTTGTAATTATAATGACCATTACAAAAAGCAACTACCAAATGACGGAGGAATTTACGGTATAGCGGATTATTCCTGTTTTACGTTAATAAATACGTAAAAGTTCTGATGGATTCATTCCATACTTTTTACGAAATAACTCTGAAAAATGACTGACATTATTGTATCCAACTGCAAATGCCGTTTCGGTCACATTACTATTTCCCGAACGCAGTAAATCTATCGCATGTTCCATACGCTTTTCTCGTAAATATGCAAATGTGGACATCCCAAATAATTCTTTAAACCCAATTTTTAATTTATAATCATTTAACTCTACTATTTTAGCTAATTCTAATAATGATGGGGGTGATTCCATTCGTTGAAGTAAAATTTCTTCAGCCTGTTTTATTTTATTCAAATCCTGTTTTGATAATTGACTCCTTTTATTTGCGTCACAATCATTAAGCAACACTCTCCCAAAATGTATAGAAAGCAATTCGAGCGCTTTACTTTCTAATTCTAGTTGACTAATACGATCCTTTTGGGGATGCTCTATCATTCTCTTAATAAGATTAGATGTTATAGAATCAATTGGATTTTGAAACTTTTTAAAAGATTGATTTCCTAATATAGAATGAAAATCAAGACTTTTTTCAATAGCATTATTCATCATAAAATGATTAAACAATTGTACAGGAATCCCAATCGCTAATGAATATAGAGGCGTTTCTTTTTCATATTCAAATACTACATCAAAATCATTCATAAAATATAAATAGCTATTTCCAGTCATTAATTCATACGAAGAATGACCAACTTGCACTTCTCCGAACCCTTGTAAACAAAAATTAAGCTCCACCATTGCTGCGTCCGATGCAAACTGGATGCGATGGTTATTATGAAATTGATAATTTGATAACACAATTTCCATACCTGAAAATGAAGTCCATCTTCGTATTTCACCCATACCTATTGTTTTGGGCATATTCATATGTTTTTCCTCTACAACTTGTAAACCATGAAAGTATTTATGAAAAATATCATGAAAACCATTAGTCTCCATGAAACCCACACTCCTTTTATGTAAAAATCAAAATTTAATTGATAATTATTTTCAATTATATCAAATATCTTTATACAATAAATAGATTTTCTCTTTATAACTCGTTATGATAAAAGAAAAAGAAAGCGAGCGAACAATGAATAAAAAAATCGCGATTATTACAGGGGCATCAAGTGGATTCGGACTTTTAACGACACTTGAACTTGCGAAAAAAGACTATTTTGTCATTGCTACAATGCGAAATCTTGAAAAACAAGTAGACTTAATATCTCAAGCTACTAAACTCCACTTACAACAAAATATAAAAGTTCAACAATTAGATGTAACAGATCAAGGTTCTATACATAACTTCCAATTATTTTTAAACGAAATAAACAGAATAGACATTCTCATAAATAATGCAGGATATGCAAATGGGGGCTTTGTAGAAGAAATTCCAGTAGAGGAATACCGTAAACAATTTGAAACGAACCTTTTTGGCGCTATTTCAATTACTCAGCTTGTTTTACCTTATATGAGAGAACAGAAAAACGGAAAAATTATAAATATAAGCAGTATTAGCGGCCAAGTCGGATTCCCTGGTTTATCCCCTTACGTTTCTTCAAAATATGCATTAGAAGGCTGGAGTGAATCCCTTCGCTTAGAAGTAAAACCTTTCGGAATAGACGTTGCCTTACTTGAACCTGGTTCTTATAACACGAACATATGGGAAGTTGGTAAACAATTAGCTGAAAACCAATTTGATACAACCTCTCCTTACAAAGAATATATGGATAAAATACAAAAGCACATAAACAATGGCAACGATACACTTGGTAATCCGATGGATGTTGCAAATAAAATCGTAGAAATTGCTGAAGCAAGGCGTACTACATTACGATACCCAATTGGGAAAGGTGTAAAATTTATGATCTTTGCGAAGAAGGTTCTTCCTTGGAGATTGTGGGAGTTTCTTGTATTGAGGAGCTTTAAGAAAATGTAAGTAACTTTATTGAAAAAATATGTAAGGGGTGCTAATTAAATGCTAGGTTTACCCTATGGTAAAGTGTTTTTAGTTCCGTGGTCCGAAGAGTGGGAATTTGAGTTTTCAAAAGAAAAACAATTAATTGAGGAACACATTGGAAAATATATTTTAGCGATACACCATATTGGAAGTACTTCCATCCCACATTTAAGCGCAAAACCTATTATTGATATTGCGATGGAATTAAGAGATTCCAAAAGTGGTCTAAAATGTATTACAAACCTAGAACAATTAAATTATAAATATAGAAAAAATGTATTACCCGAAAGGTATTATTTCAATAAAGGTGAGCCAAGAACTCATCAAATTCATATGTATGAACAAGGGAATCCATATTTAATAGAACAAATAAAATTCAGAGATTACTTAATAGACAATAAAACTTCTCGTATGCAGTATGAACAGTTAAAGATTCAACTTTCAAAAGCTGATCCTAATGATAAACATAAGTATGCAGAAGATAAGACAAGTTTCGTTAATTCCATATTAGCCAAAATAAATGATTAAATTAAGAAGACCGAATTTCATATACATAATAAGAAACCATTTAGCGGTAAATGGTTTCTTATTAATTAGTTATCCTATTATTTGTAACATAAATAATTATTTTATTATGCAGCAGGTGGAACAAAATATACTAGTATCGAAATCATAAATATATATGCGACCAATCCAATTATCGAAAGAATATATTCTTTCGATTCTCTATCATACTTCCATTCCATCCATGCTCTTAAGATCCATGTGATCCCTAAATAAGTGAAAATGGCATAAGCCATTTTAGAGTTTTCAAATTTAAACATATAATAACAACTAGCTATCACATAAATAATAATTAGTCCTATTTCTAATTTTACATGTAAACTATTCACATGTTTATACCCAAAAAGCCCTCTCTTCTCCATATTCAACTTTTTTCTTAAAAACTGTTCTAAAAAATAACCACCTATACAAGTTCCAATAATAATAATAAAAATAGTAGAGATTCCCATTGTTATCCCTCCCATTACTTTATTTATTTTTAGAAATAAAGTGGACTATATTACGGTTATCCTCTTCTAAATAACTTACAATCCCTTCAGGATATGTTGGCCTCTCCTTTAATTCCTCTTTACTTTTCCATAATAATTTAATATCCTCATGTTCTTTATGTCTTATTTCATTTATAAATATTTTTCCAACCGTTCCCCAATATATCAATGTACAATGATGTCCTTTTTCGTTGTTCCAATCAAAAATTTGCTCATTTACACAAGCTAATTCTTGAACAAAAACTTTTAAATTATATTCTTCCAGTAGTTCTCGTGTTATTGTTTCTTTTGCTGTTTCACCAAATTCAATGGATCCACCTGGAAAACGATAAAATGATTCATTCTCATCACATTGAACAAGTACTTTAGAATGATCTTCATTTAAAATCATTGCTTCTGCACGTAATCGAGGGCTTTTCATTTCTTCTCTCCCTTTAATTACTCATTATATGACATTGCTATAGGGCTATAATTAATATGTATTAAATAAGAAAATATAGAATCAGCCCTGTTATCATTAACGATACAGCCCCACCTAAGGACATCAAGAACTCCCTCGATTCCCTGTCATATTTCCATTCCATATATGCATCAAAACTATATAACGTAATTAAAAACAGAAAAGGTAGAAAGCCCATGTATAGGGGGTTTGAAAGAGAAGAACATATAATAATAACCACTATATAAGAAAAAATAATAATTCTGTTTCCCCATTTATGAGACTTGTTCACATATTTATTATTCCATTCTTTTTGTTTCGGTATATTCAGCTTTTTTCTCACTATATTTTCTAAGACAAATAAGAATATGATCCATAAAACTAATACAAGTACTTTCACATGCAATAGAGAGATCGCCTCCTTTACCTTATCGTCTGGATTTTCTCCGGCTGATCACTCGGATACGTAGCATTCCCTTTATTTTCGACATCCCAACTAATAATGGTTGCACTATCTCGTCCGAATTGATGATGAACGTGTTCTAACACATTATGGATATTTTCTTTTAGCCCAATATTATTTCCGTTCATATCATTATAAAGATTTAATGGCGTTTCATAACGGCGTTCCCCGCATTCTAATACCCCATCTGTCACCATTACAATTCGATTCTTTCCAGTACGTAGTTCACGAATTCCTGAAGAATAGCAAGGAACGGGTAAATCAAATGTGTTTACATTTCCAATCCATTCGTAAAAGTGGCGTTGATTCAATGTATATTGTCCTAATTTATGTAATTCATCATGAAATACATAAACTAAGCAATCACCTATGGAAAGCCACCATATGTAATTTTCTTTTCTTACGCATATTAAGCACGCAGTTTCACCTTTTACTCTTTTACAGTTTTCTTTAAATGAAGAGGATTGAAAAATTGTAAGTATATGATTTTCAACAGATCGAAATACTGTTTTAATTGATTCTTTCATAATCGCTTTTATATTTTCATATTCTCTTTGGATTGTATTTACTACTAATTCAACACTTTCTGCACTATTATGTCCGTCTAATATAACGGTGAATTCCCAATCACCATTCGACCAAACTAATGCACCGTCTTCATTCTTTTTTGCTCCGGCGCTTATATTTCCGCCGTATTTACCAAGTACAATATCGCCATATTGCTTGACTGAAACTTCGTCTAAACACATTGCTCTACTTCCAACCCATGAATATTGTGTATTATTTGTTGTATGCATACTCATTCACCATATACTTTCGTATTCTTTCGCATAGTTTTTTAATTTTCTCTGAATCTCCATAGGGTGCACCAGCCCAATTTGCTACTTCAGTCGGTGACCAAAACTCTTTTGGTGTATTTGGATAACGCGGAATAATGTGTATATGCAAATGTGGTACACCATTACCTGAAACGAAACTGTAAATATGTTCTGCACTTTCGCTTTCTTTAAGCGCTTTACTTACTCTACTTGTTATCAGTCCGAATGCCTTTGCCTCATCTTCAGTTAATTCAGCGAGACCAGGTACATGTCTCTTTATATCAATCATTACATAACCAAGATATGTTTCTTCTGCATCCCAATGGACATGTCCAACGTAAATGAGTTCATCTTCGTAAATAGCTCCACCTGGAACTGTAATGTTCCCTTTATGTTTTTCACAAATGAAGCAGTTTTGTTCTGCTTGATTGTTTATTGGCATATCCATCACCATCCTTTGCATATATAATATCATAAAAAAAGGAAAAATAGGTTTTATATTCCGAAAATTCAATCTCTTGAAATTAGAATTTTCACATTAAAATAATTTACAACTCATTATTTCTTCAAAAGCGTAATCCCCATTCCAACTGCAATCCCAATCGCTATTCCGATTGCTATATTATCAGTAAATACACCAGGAATTACACCGATTACAACACCTATAGCGACACCAATTGTCATAGCATCATTTCTTTTTTTATTATTAGCCAAAATAGCATCTCCTCTCATAATTTCTCCCCATATAATATCCATTTACATGAACGTTGCTGCTTCCTAATATATTTACTATTCCGCTTAAAAATTTCCAAAAAATGTACTTTATTACTTTTCCATTCCCCCTACATAATCCTCTTCGTTTGAAAGAATTTTCAAGTCACCATTACATATACATAGGCATTTACTATAAGAAAGATCAGTAATTTATTGAAGGAGGAACGATTCAAATGTATCCTCCTTGGAATCCAAATATAAATCAACAATATGCTTACTCCCCTCATCCAGTAAGGAATACACTGCATTATGATTCGCAATACATGATGCAGCGCATCGCAAGCCTTGAAAGCCAATTAGCTAAATTAATCTCATTAATCGAAGAAAATAATCAATTAATAAAATCAATGGAACAACAGCAAAACCAAGTTTGTGCACCAGCTGGAGGCTCTGTTATTGTTCGGATGTAATTCGAATTCAAAAAACACACTTTGTAGTATAAAGTGTGTTTTTTGAATTATTTTCTTTTTGTATAAAACCCTTGCGTAATTCGGTCTAATATAATCGCAATCACGACGATAGCTAGTCCAGCTTCAAATCCCATTCCGATGTTTACTTGTGTTACAGAGCGATACACATCGACTCCAAGTCCTGGCGCTCCTACAAGTGACGCTGTTACAACCATTGATAACGAAAGCATAATACTTTGATTCACTCCAGCCATGATCGTTCCGGTTGCGAGTGGTAATTGTACTTTAAATAATTTTTGTGATGCGGTAGAGCCAAACGCATTCGCAGCTTCAATTAAATCTTCTGGAACTTGCCTAATTCCTAAGTCTGTAAATCTGATTGTCGGTGGCATAGCAAAAATAACGGAAGCAATAATTCCTGGTACGACGCCTACTCCAAAAAATGTTATCGCGGGAATGAGATAGACGAATGCCGGCATTGTTTGCATAAAATCTAATGTCGGCTTTAAAAATTTTGAGAAACGTTCATTTTGAGATGCTAAAATGCCAATGGGAATTCCGATAATAATTGAAATAATAACTGACGTAAGTACGAGTGCTAATGTTTGCATCGTTTGTGCCCAGTAGTTAATATTTAAAATAAATAATAATCCGATGAGCGTAAAAATGACTAAAGATAATTTCCTCGTTGTGTACCAAATGAGGAAACATAAGATGATAATCATCACTATGGCTGGTATTATTGTTAAAAAATTAGTGAGTAAATCAACAAATCCACCGATAATATAGGAGAATCCTCGGAACAAGCCTTCAAAGTTCTCATATAAACTTGCAACAAATGAATCGACCCATTCGCCTAATGGAATACGCGGAATATTATTCATCGTCTTTCACCTCTTCCTCAATGTTACCTGCAAGAGCTTGAATGACACTTTCACGTTTAATAATTCCTCTCAACCTTTTCTTTTCATCAATTACGGGTAATGGATATTTCATCTCCGCCATTTTTGCATACGTTTCTTCCAGTAATGTATCTAGATAAACGTGTGGAATATCGTTAAGTAATAAATCAGCAATTGGCCATTGTTTTTTCATTGCTTTACTTGCATCATCCGCTGTTAAAATACCTAAAAACTCATACTTTTTGTTCACAACATATACCGTAGAAACACCTGCATTTCTCATAATTTGCAGAGCTACACGCGGCCCACGATCGATTAATAACGTTTCTGGTCTTTTTAAAATAGATTCTGCCGTAATTACTTTTCCTAAATTCACATCCGCAACGAATTTCTCTACAAATTCATTTGCAGGGCTCATCATAATTTCTTCCGGTGTTCCAATTTGGACAATTTCTCCATCTTTCATTAATGCGATACGATCACCAATTCGAAGAGCTTCATCTAAATCATGTGTAATAAAAATAATTGTTTTTTCCATTTTATCTTGTAACTCTAACAATTCATCTTGCATTTCTTTTCGAATTAGTGGATCTAATGCACTAAATGACTCGTCCATTAGTAATACATCTGGATTATTCGTTAGTGCCCTTGCAATTCCAACACGCTGCTGCATACCACCACTAAGTTGACTAGGGTAATTATCTTTATGATGATCGAGTCCTACTAACTGTAGCGATTCTAACGCCTTATTTTCTCGTTCCTCTACTGGAACTCCTTGAATTTCTAGCCCATACGCAACGTTTTGTATTACCGTACGATGTGGAAATAAAGCAAACTTCTGAAAAACCATACTCATTTTCGTCCTTCTTACTCTTCGCAATTCTTCTTTTCCCATCGTTGCGATGTCTTCACCATCTATGTATATATGCCCCGCTGTCGGTTTGATTAATTGATTTAGCATTCGGACTAGCGTTGATTTCCCGCTACCGGATAAACCCATAATAACGAAAATTTCTCCGGTGTATACTTCAAACGTTGCCTTTTTCACCCCAACGTTCATTCCTGTCTCTTTTAAAATTTCCGATTTGCTTTTCCCTTCTTTTAATAAGGTAAGCGCTCTTTGCGGATGTTTCCCAAATACTTTTGTTACATTTTCAACACGTACCTTTGTATTATCCATGTCACTACTCCTTTTCTATCCATCTATTTACATAGTGTTGCGATTTTGCAAAGAAATATTACATAAAAATGACATTCATAAGCTTTCTTTAAAATTCTTGTTTCCGTTCATAATAAGAATGCTTACTTATACATTTATTTAAAGAGGCAAACGTTTCTTAGGAGGGTTTCAATGAGAAAGAAAATATGGCTTATATGCCTTGCATTATTTATTACTATGATTTTTACTTCATGTAATGCAACAAATGCTAATTCGAAAGGGAAAATTAAAATAGGTGTAACAAGTTGGAAAGAAAATATTGCAACTGCAAACATGTGGAAAGTTTTATTAGAAGAAAAAGGCTATAAAGTTGAGCTCATGTATTTAGAAAAAGCTGCGATTTGGACTGGTGTTGCTCGTGGTGATGTCGATGCAAATTTAGAAGTATGGCTGCCTGTTACGGATAAACCGCTAAATGCTCGTTATAAAGATGATATTGTCTTAAAATCAAAATGGTATGAAGGCACTGGACTAGGTTTAGTCGTCCCTTCTTATATGAAAAACATAAACAGCATAGAAGATTTAAACGCACATAAAGATGAGCTAGATAATAAAATTGTTGGGATTGAACCAGGTAGTAGCCTTATGAATTTAACGGATAAAGCAATGAAGGCATATGATATAAAATTAAAACTTGTCCAATCTTCAGAAGCTGCGATGATGAGCGAACTCAAGAAGGCATATACGAAAAAGAAACCAATCGCTGTTACGCTTTGGAATCCGCATTGGGGCTTTTCAGAATTTGACTTAAAATATTTAAAAGACCCTAAGAAAGTATATGGTGAAAAAGATGACATTTATTACTCCGTTCGTAAAGGTTTCGAAAAAGATCATCCTGATATCGTGAAATACTTTGATAAATGGAAAATGAACGATGAACAGCTTGGTACGTTAATGGTCATGTTAAATAAAACGAAAGATCCAGAAGAAGCTGCTCGAAAATGGATAAAAAAGAATCAATTGTTAGTCGATGAATGGGTAAAAGAATAAAGAACGACAGAAACAGGCTAGAGAATTCAGCGTATTCTCTAGCCTGTTTCACATTATTTTTTCTCAATAACAGCATCAACAATTCCATATTCCTTCGCTTCTACTGCCGTCATAAAATAATCTCTTTCTGTATCATGAGCTACCTTTTCTACTGGTTGCCCTGTTCGATCAGATATGATTTTGTTAATATCATGTTTTAACTTTAATATTCTTTTTGCTGTAATTTCAATCTCCGTTGCTTGCCCTTTTACACCGCCGAGCGGTTGATGAATCATGATTTCACTGTTAGGGAGCGCAAATCTTTTTCCCTTTGCGCCAGCTAATAGTAAAAGCGCACCAAATGATGCCGCAAAGCCCATACAAAGTGTTTGCACATCTGGTTTAATAAGGTTCATCGTATCTAATATTGCAAATCCCGCTGTCGTTGAACCGCCCGGACTATTGATATACAGGAATATATCTTTTTCTGCATCTTCCGCTTCTAAAAACAATAATTGTGCTACTACACTGCTTGCAACTTGATCGTTAATTTCTGAACCAATCATAATAATTCGGTCTTTTAATAATCTTGAATATATATCATAGGAGCGTTCTCCTAATTTCGTTTGTTCTACTACGTAAGGAATTGCATTCATATTAAATCCCTCCATCTATTTTATGCCGCACTAAGCATACAACTGTAAGAAGAAGGTTTTTTCATACTGAATAATAACACTGGTTGTATTGATGGTAACTTAGTGAAGTCTATTGTTGGGAGAAGTTTCGTCAACAATTCAGGTCTTTCTTCACGAATAGAAGTTACAACGATTTCAACATCATCCGTGTACTCCACTATTTCAATTCCTTCTTCACTTACAGTTTTCAGCCTATTTCTACTCCTAAATAACGATGCTTTTACTGCACCTTCTGATACCGAACATACTTTAGCAATATCCGCGATACTATATTGAAAAACATCCTTTAATAATAAAATTACAGATTGTTGCACATTTAACGAAGACAATAATTTCCCTACCATTTCATGCAAATCTGCAATTTTTTCATGTGGTTCTTCAAATGTAACTTGCTGTTCTAATTTTTCTTGTACGGATTTTGATTTCATTTGATCTAACCATTGATTTCGAGCAATTTTATACAGAAGCGTTATACAGATTTTCTTCTCACTATACTTTTGAAGAACTTTGCAAATTGCTTCTTGGGCAAGGTCTTCCCCATCCCATTTATTCTTCGTCAAAAACGTACAGTATCTTTTTACCTCTGGATAATGTTCAATTAATAAATTTATATTTGAATGATTCATATCGATATGATTCTTTAAAACCTGAGTTACTTTTGTGCACAAAATAACCACTCCTTTTCAGCGCTTACTTATTAAACGATTGAACAAATAAAAAAGTTACGGGGCTTATAATTAATTTTATGTTTATGTTCATGAATACGGGTCATAAATATGTTATATAGCATTTTACATGAGGAGGAATCAATTTGCCAAAATTAACAGTTGAAGGTACCGGAACTTTCGATATTAAAGAAGGAACGAAATTAGTATTAGCACTTGAAGATAACGGTGTACACATTCTTCATCGTTGCGGTGGCAAAGCAAGATGTACAACTTGTAGAGTTGAAGTCATTGCAGGTGATTTTTGTGAGGCGACAAATGATGAAAAACAAGCTATTACGGAAAAAGGCATTGAAGACCACTTACGATTATCGTGCCAAATGCGTGTACATAAAGATATTACTGTTCGCCCAATACTTACAGTTGAAAGTTCCGGTTTAGATGCTGGACCACGCCCGGCGGAGTAAAATGGTGAATTTAAAACAGCTTGCAGGCGAATATGCTGCTAGCTTTGTAAGAGATGGTATGACGATTGGACTTGGTACGGGTTCAACCGTATATTGGGCGATACAAAAGTTAGGTCACCGTGTACAAGAAGGGTTATCTATTCAAGCTGTACCGACATCAAAAGAAACTGAAGTATTAGCAAAACAATTATCTATTCCGCTAATCTCTTTAAATGAAATTGATATACTTGATCTCACAATTGATGGAGCAGATGAAATCAATAATGATTTACAATTAATAAAAGGTGGCGGTGGTGCATTACTTCGCGAAAAGATTGTTGCCACCTCCTCTAAAGAACTTATTATTATTGCAGATGAATCCAAACTCATTTCACATTTAGGTACCTTTCCACTTCCTATTGAAATCATCCCCTTCTCTTGGAAGCAAACTGAAAAGAGAATTCAATCTTTAGGATGCGAAACGCGTTTACGTATGAAAGATGGCGGACCATTTATAACTGATAACGGCAATTTAATTATTGATTGTATTTTTCCAAACAAAATATTGAATCCAAATGATACACATACAGAGTTAAAGATGATTACCGGTGTAGTTGAAACAGGATTATTTATCAATATGACGAGCAAAGCGATCATCGGAACAAAAAACGGTATAAAAGAATATTAAGCATTTTAAAGGCTGACTTTTGCAAGTCAGTTTTTTCTTTTATAGCATTACAGTATGATATACTATGAAAACACATTCATATCACACTAGAAAGGGCTGAACAATTTGCAATCCAAACTCATAACAGAACTTACAGATTTAGAAACTGCCTTTCACATTCGAAAAGAAGTCTTTGTAAAAGAACAAGGTGTCCCACTTGAAGATGAATTCGATACATATGACCAAATTGGCGAGGCATGCAAACATATATTAGTTTATTATAATGAACTTCCTGTAGGAACTGGCCGTATACGATTCGTTCAAGGAATGGGTAAACTAGAAAGAATTTGTATTTTAAAAGACTATCGCAAATACGGATTAGGCAAAGTAATCATTCAAAAGTTAGAAGAGATTGCTCGTAACAAAGAAGCAAACAAAGTTAAACTACACGGTCAAACACAAGCTGAAGGGTTTTATGAAAAATTAGGCTATCAAACTTCTTCCGACGTATTTATGGAAGATGGAATTCCACATATTCTTATGACGAAAGTGTTATCATAATAGAAAGGTTACTATATGATTCTACATTATGTATTCGTATAGTAACCTTTCTGTAGCTTATTCGTTTGAAAGTCTCTTTGATGAATATTCTAGATTAATACAAAAAGACGACGCTGAATACGTCGTCTTTTTTATAAGCAGAAAAGTTAACTCTCAAACTTCCTTTTTTTGCATCAAAGCCCATCATCTTTCATTTCATTTTGAGGTAAAGCTTACACTGTTTTCCATAAGGATAAAGCAAAAATCCAGTTTGGATCCCCATGTCCTTCATAATTCTGGACTGCTTCATACACTTTTCCCTCGTGTAAAACTCTATCCCCCTTTTTATATGCTTTCTTTGCATCCCACGCTTCATATGAAGCGCTTTCAGCTTTTGTAGTAATTGTGAACGTATCACTTTGTACGGATTCATTTCCAACTACATCCACTGCTTTCACTGCATATTTATAAGTAGTATTAGCGAGTAAATTTTTATCCATATAAGAAGTCGTATTGGATGTTGCAATTTTTTTCATTGTTCCTTCTATTTCTCTATAAATATCGTAATAGTCTACTCCAACGTTATCATCAGATGGGCTCCACATTAGATCCACACTTGACGCTGTTGTTCCCATGCTATGTAATCCTTTTGGTTGTGTTGGTGCTTCTGTATCAGGAGCTTCAACTGTTGTTTTCACTGTAAGCGCTGTACTTTCTTTCGATACATTGCCAGCTGCGTCAATTGCTTTTACAGTATAAGTGTATTCTGTGCTTGGTTGTAATTTCTTATCAATAAAATAAGTGCCTGGTACTGTGTCAATCATCTCTCCGTTACGGAAGATTTGGTACCCTTTTACTCCTACATTATCCGTAGAAACGTTCCATGTTAGTTCTATACTATTTGCTGTTACTTTTTGCGCCTGAATTCCATTTGGAATACTTGGCGCTTCTGTGTCTGGTTTCACATTATTGATGAGATTCACATCAATTACATTATAGAACGCATTTGCTGTATCAGCTACATCCCATACAGCTAAAATCACATGATATCCACTACGGTCAGTAGGTACATTGATTTTATGAGTTAAATTATTTGAAGCTGCAGAACCATCATGTTGTACAGTGCCAATTGGCTCAAAGTCTGCTCTTGTTAGTGCTTTATTTGGATTCCATCCTTTCTTTGTAATATAGTAGTGCCATTTGCTTGTTAAGTGAGGTGCTGTATACTTCCAAGTAAATGTATTTTCCCCACCAGTGATTGTATTTTTAAACCAACGATTTGCTGTTTGTTGATCTAAAATACCGCCAAATTTTCCACCTGCAGAAGCGATTTGCCCATCAACTGGGCCACCTTGTGGGAATCCTTTTGGAGCTTCTAAACTTTGTGGTTCATACATAACACTTCCACAGTTTACATTTAGAGCACCATAAGTTGGACTACATAAAGCGGAACGGCTACCAGGCTTTTCAACAAAGCCGTGCGCGTATGCATTTTGAGGAATAAGTGTCGTGCTGATAATTCCAGCTGTTAATGCAACAGCTCCTATACTTTTTTTGTTCATTTTCAAGTTTTGTAGTTGTTTTAAAAATCGATTATTCATGTTCCTGTCCCCTTCTTGTTATACTTCGTAGTGTAATGTGGGCTTTGATGTAAAAGAATAACAAGAGTCAATCTTATTTCGTGTATGCGTAAATATGCATACACCGTCGTAAAGAAACATTTCATTTCTTGTGAAATATTTCACTTATGGAATATATCATGACATAGAAATCACCTAAATGTGTGCAGAAGTTGTGCAGAAACAGTGAAATTACTACTAACACGTAAAACTACATCCTAAATTTATAAAGAAAAAGTGAGCAATAGAAATTGTAGTACTTGTAATGAAAATTTTTAGGTATATATATGGATGAATTGCACCAAGTCGTCTTGAAACCCTTCATCGTTAACTTAAAACGCATGGCAATGTGAGATCACATTATTTTAAAACAACGTGCCATCTCCATTTTCCATATATCTTTCTATCAATACTTTGAAATTACTTATCACTTGTAAACATTTCCTAATCCGTCAATATAGTTTCATAAAACTTATCATATTCTTCACTGTATTGAAGTTTTAACTTTTCTATTAAACTTGTATCTGGTGAAACAATGTCAATAACGTCTGTACTTATATACAATAAATAAGTATCGTTATAAAAAGAAATATACGCTTGCTGACCACCATTAACGACATACTCGCAATACTTATATATTTCATCTTCATGTACACCTTTAATCGTAGTAAATATGATTGTACTTTCAAGATCATCAACGTCTACTTTCGTTTCTGCCCAATTCTTAATCTTCATGAACCTTCCAATTTTTGTTTTCTCATTTATTCTCTTACTTTTACCATATGTTATGTAACCGGAAATAAATGAAACATCAATTGCATCAGGACTTTTAAAAAGTTCAGTCAAAATCCCTCTTAATCCTCTCAAATTACCCTCAAATAATTCTATATCGAATCTAATTCTATTTTTCGCCTCCACTTGAAAAAATGGTGTAGCTGTCATATCAGCAAAATTTACATCTAGTATTTTCATTCTTTCCATTTCATCAATTCCTCGCTTCATATAACATAAAAGTGTCTATATCATTTAATATAGACACCCTTTCACATGTATAGTTTTAATAACAGCCTGTAAATTTAAAAATTTCATCAACTGCTTGCTTATACCCACCTGATTTTCGGAGAGACTCCTTCAAATTCAAAGTAGCTTCTTTACATGACGGATTATTTAATACTATTTCTACACTTTCACTTAGTTGATCCGCAGTTAATCCTTGCATTTGCAATTTAACTCCTGCCCCGAGACTCTCCACTTGCTTTGCGATTACTGGCTGATCTGCACTTTGCGGAATTACAACGAGTGGAACACCGTTATATATCCCTTCATGCGTACTGTTCATACCGCCGTGTGTAATAAATAGTTTCGTATATTTGAGAAGTTCAGTTTGTGGTACATAGTTTTTCACAATGAAGTTTTTAGGGATATTACCTACATCACTTATTTCCATTTTGTTGCCAATAGACATAACAATTGTATGCTTACTATTCTCGAACGCCTTCATACAAAGTTTATAAAAATCAAGCGCTTCATTAAAAACAGTACCTAATGAAATGTAAATCAGGCTTTTTTCTTCAATTGAAGTGTAATCAAAACCTTCATTTTTCACTTGTGTAGAGATAGATGGACCCACAAATTTGAATGTTTCATTAAATGTATCCCCAAAAGGTTGGAACTCCTTAATTGTATACACAATAGTAAGTGAAGCTGGATTACAGAAAACTTCATACGGTGAGTTTATATCAACACCATATTTTTCTGTAATTCCATTAGTTAAGTTTTCAAAATCATTATGTATTCTATCCTGAAATTCCAGTGGGATATTTTTAGAAAGATGGTCTAACATTTGTTTAAATGATTTTTCATCTTGTGCAAAAGATGTGCATGAATTTATGGCTGGAAGATTAAGAATTTGGGCAATTAAGCGTCCACAGCCAAACATCGAATCATGAATAATATAATCAAAATGTTCTCCTTCAATTTGTTCTAGAACACTAGGTATTACAATATCAGCTGTATGTAGAAGGCCGTTTATTCTTTCCTGTAAATAATTTCGACCACCGGAAAGAAATGCTTTTATAAATTTTTCATCATCAATCGTTCGTACAGTAGCACCTGTCTTCTCAATACGCTCCCTGAAAGCCTCTATTGAAAAATAAACTACCTCTTCACCGCGAGAAATCAGTTCTTCTACAACATGTAATGTTGGATTTATATGTCCTTCTGATCCAGCGTTAATGAATAAAACACGTGCCATTCAAAACACTCCTTAAATTTTTAAATTTCTATGTTGTAAAGAATATGGATACTTTCCATACTCTTTACGGAGTTATATGTATCATTTTCCTGCTAAATTGACCTAGCAAGCCTAAAACCGAGATCATCTATATGAAATGTAGGATGACTACGACGGCGACAAGTGGCACCGCAACCTCTAGCTGCTTCAGCCCAACTACCACCACGAAAAATGCGGTATGACCCGTACACTGTTTCATCATACAAATCATAGCACCATTCCCAAACGTTCCCTAACATATCATAAAGTCCCCATGCATTCGGCTCTTTTTTACCGACGTCATGAATTTGCCCACTTGAATTTTCATTATACCACGCTATTTTCTGAAGTTCCCCATACGTATATCCCGTCGTACCTGCTTTACATGCATATTGCCACTCTGCCTCAGACGGTAATCGATAGCCATTTGAATGCAAGTTACAACTAACCTTTTTCCCATCATCTTGTATAGAATAATACTCTGTAAACCCTGCTATTTTAGACAGTAAATTGCAAAAAGCAATTGCATCATGCCATGAAATATTTACAACAGGTTTATTACCATTTTCATTACCATTTAGTGCACGATTCGTAATTGCGTAATATAATTCCGCTGTTACAACATACTTTGCAAGAAGAAATGGTTTTATTTGAACTTGCCATTCTTTTTTTATTCGATCATCTCTTAATTCTACTTTTCCTGTTGGAATTTTCACCATATTAGAGTCAACCGGGCCAATGAATCTATTCAATCCTATCCCCCCATGTTACTTCTTTTTATAATCTAACTATTTATGGTATCGTGCTTCTCTAAAAATAGTCTTACTTCATTTGAAGATTTTAAAATAATAATATCTTTATCCTTACTCAATTGATTTAGCCTCTTTAAAATTGAAGCTCGTTTCGTTTTAGGATATTCCCATATCCATTTGAAAAATTGCAAGTCAAATCTTTCTTCACATCCAGCCCCCATATCCGGTCTTGTTTTATTCCGATATTGCACAATTCTTTTAAAAGCACGATAAACACAAATTGTTCTATGAATATCAAGAAAGATAATTGTATCAGCTGCGTTAATTCTTATGTCCATTGTCCCGCCATAATTCCCATCAATAATCCACTTTTCCCCTTTAACTAATTCATTTTGAACCGTTCTTTGCTCCTCTTTCGGTACACCCTCCCAATTTGGTTTCCAAAATAGTGCATCAAGATGATGCACCTTAATATTTAATTTATTCCCTAACTGTTTTGCTAATGTAGATTTTCCTGAACCACCAGAACCTATTAATATAATTTTTTTCATATGAGTACGCTTCTTTCTATAGATTCTTCAATATCTTCCTTATTAGCAAAAATCCATAAAAACATCTCTTCATTTAACTTTAGTAAATCTTTTAACTGAACAAAATAAGTAATAAATATAATTTGAATTGAAAGCATTACATACCAAATTGATTGTAGTTCTGCTCTCGTTAAAATGTTTTGCTTATAATATCCTTTTAAAATTTCACTTACAATTTGTAACCATTTCCCTCTTAATGTTTCATCACTAAATATCTCACTTAAAATACTTGTACAGCAATAGCATAAATCGAATACTCTAACGTTTTCTTCTAGAAGCTCAAAATCGATAAACCCTTGAAAATCACTTTCTCTAAAGATTACATTTGATAAGTGCATATCGCGATGAATAATTTGTTTCGGTAATGAGTGAATCGTTTCCTTAAAAGTTGTATGTATTTGATCCATTTTTTGAATTACATCCTGATGAACATGCTCATGCTTTACTAAATTCGGTAAAGCCCATTCGTATACCACTTTATATAACTCTCTTTTTATTAACTCGTCAGCACTATTCACTGAATTTAGTTCGTGATGTAAATTAGCCATTTCCTCTCCAATTGTGCTTCCTAGCACTTTTAGCTTTTCTGTATCTTTGATTTCTAGTACACTTCCGGCAACATATTCGTACAAACAATAATTCTTCTCTTTATACAATACGGACCTTTCATCATTTCTCGTTTTTACTAATTTTTGTACTTTAACTCCTTTTTCATCAAGCTGTTCTAATACATTTAGTTCAACTAGAAACTGTTTTATCGATCCCTTTCCCTTTAAAATATACGCTTTATTATTACAATGAATCTTCGTTACGTTTGGTTGAATTTCAGTAGCTGTGACACCTTTATCTTGAAACCAAAACTTTGCAATTTCTAATATATCCTTCATGTACAAATCCCCCTTTTTAAAGTCACTTATTTCTTCCCTAGCACAAACTCACCAAGCATTCCTACTCCAACACCAATTGTGTAAGCCACTAAATCACTCCATAAAAATCCGTAACCTAATACGAGTCCACCTAAAGTCGTTGCTCGAATGCTATCTATCCATTCCGCATGGTACAATTGACTAATTTCAATCCCGTAGCAAAATATCAAACTAATAAAAGCTAATTTCTTCGTTTCTATTTTAGAAAACAAAAATCCGGATCCAGTGAAAATCATTAATGCCCATAAAGCATCACCTAAGTAATCATTTAATAAATCAGGTAACGCAAAAGCAAACTTTCTTGAACTAAGACCTAAAATAATAACAACTATAGTAAACATTGCATATAGTAATCTATTTCGTTTCGTATTCATTTCAAAATCTCCTAATATATAATGTGAAACTGCAAATAGCTAGTAAAATATAATCATTTTACTAGCTATTTATATACGGTTTCACTTTCTATTCTTCGCTTTTATAATAAGGAAATGCGGGTTAGTGTTTAAATAATAATATGATTTTCCATCTACTTCCTTCATCTTTTCAATCGGTTTCGGCTCGACTAACTCTTCTAATACAAAATTACTCGTTGTTTCATTAATAATATCTTGAAGTGACCTTCTAAAGAAACTTACTTCAATTGTAATATTGGGTTTCCGCCAAGTATCTACTAACAATTGCGTTTTAAAATAATCTTCACACGGAAATTTTGTAAAATCCATAAATGGGTGATGAACGGAATACACAAATAAACCACCTGGTTTAAGGACGCGATGAAATTCTTGAAATACAGCACTCCAATTTTGCAAGTAATGAAGAGTAAGCGAACTTACAATCATATCAAAAGCATTATCTTCAAACGGTAATGTTTCTTGAAGGTCATGACAAAGAAACGTTGCTTTATCACCTGTACTTTCCTTTGCTCTTTGCTGCTTTTACCATTTCAGAACTTACGTCAATTGCTGTAACGTTAGCTCCTCTACCTACGAATTGAGAAGTATACCATCCAGCTGCACATCCAGCATCTAGTATTCTCTTCCCTTCTAGTTTCTTTGGAATAATCTCCATCATCGCTGGTCTTTCATAATAACTGTTATATGGATTTGCCAAATCTAGATTTTCTTTATATGTACTCGCTAATTTATCATACGTATCTTTGACTGAGTCTTTCATTACATCCACCCCTAATACATATTAATCCATTAACTCTTTCTGCTTTTTCTTTGAAAATGATTGTAGTACTAAATCATACGACCAATCAATCATTTTATTAATTTGCTCTTGTTCTACATCCTTATGTATATACACTGTATTCCAATGTTTTTTATTCATATGATATCCAGGAATAATTGTTTCGGGATAATCTTCTCTTATTCGCAAGGCAAGTTCTGGATCACATTTTAATGTAATCGCAGCTTTTTCACCTTCTTCATGGTTTACTATCGCAAATATTTTATTATTTAATCTCATACATGTTGCACTCCAGCCATCCGGAGAATCTTCTGTCGCTTTTCTTTTCGATAAACAATACTCTCTCGTTGCATTCATTCTTTTGGCACCTCTTATTCTTCCACTATTTGATTACGATGCATTACAATTTGCTTCGTCGCTTTAAATTGCTGTTCACCATAAAACTTTATGAGTTTCTCTCCGCAAAATAGACTAACAATATCAATATGAGATATCTCTTCCAGTAATATTGTAAGCATATTCTCTCCAATGCCTTTATTTCTTACACTTTCATGTACGACAACATCTTCTATGTACGCTCGAAAAACACCATCTGAAACGACTCTAGCAAATCCAATTAATTCGTTTTCTTCCCATACTCCAATTGTCATACTATTTTTTAACATTTTTTGAATATCGACTTCTTTTCTTTCTGGCCACCAGCCTACAGAATCGTAAAGCTGCTTTATTTTCTCTGCACAGATTGGTTGTTCATGTTGTAATTTATACGTGTACATTTTTTCTCCCCTCAACCAGTATACATAATATTATTATAATCTCTTTTCTAAAAAGTGTTGACTATGCCCTTTCGGATGATCTTCAACGACACCATATTCTCGGTATCCGTGCTTTTTATAAAATTCTGGTGCTTGGAAACTAAATGAATCTAGTAATATGAGTCTACATCCTTTTTCCTTCGCAATGTCTTCAATTTTATGTAACAATTGACTGCCATAGCCGTCATGACGAACTGATTCATCAACCCATAAAAAGTCGATATGAAGATGATAAAAATACATCGTTCCTGTTACCCCGCCAAAGATTTTTCCTTCCTCATCTTTCACTACGAGGTTTACTTGTTCCATTTGCTGTTTTACTTCATCTGACAGCACGGACATGTTATATTGAATTAATTTATTTTTAATGTATTCTCCTTCAGTGCGAGTACCATTCTCTATGCGTTTCATATATTTTTCATCCTCCCCAGTTCGTAAACTACTTTTAATTTTTGTTTCTTCTCTTTAAAATACTAATGAATACAAATCCACCATATGTAACAAAGCATGAGAAACCAATTATCCCTGGTACAGAGACATAGCCTATTCTTACATAACTAATAACTGCAAAACTAACAATTAATAATAAAATAGATGGCCAAAATATAAAAGCTGTTTTTCTTCGTCTCTGTTTCGATGTACTTTCTTTCTCTTCAGAAAGACGTGTGCCAAAAAGCAATACAATACAGATAAGAATCGCTGCAAAATAAATTGTATCTAATGACAAAGTGTGATCGTATAGTACAATTCCAACTTCAAGAGCAATAATCGTAATGATTAAAATAATGATTGTTGAAGTCTTTAAGTTTCGTTTCAATCACTCACCCCTAATATACTTTTACTGTATTCTTTGTACACGTACCTCAAAGCTTCTATAACGGTTTCATCAACTTGTTTATTATCAAATCGATTAGGTAAATCTCTTCCCCCAATTACATAAAGAAACGGAAATTTATGAAACATTCCTATTATACCAATATTTATTATAGCGGTGGATAAACCACCTGTCATATGTGCTAGATGATAATAAGGTATACCTTCATACTCTCCTTGTTGTCTTACCATTCCACTTATAATTGGTTCCCATAATTCTGGTGCGGATTTATATCCTTGGAAAATATGTAATAAAAGCGAAAGAACTTGTTGTAATTCCCCAATATTTTTCTCATCTTTAGGGTTTTCCTGTATATGAATCTTGGAAAAGTTCATTGAAACATATTCTCTGACAGTATCCCATCCTCCGCAGTGCATAACAATTGACTGAGCAATATAGCTGTCGTGACATGCTATCATTACTTCAACCGCTTTACTAAGTGTTAATGTAGCTCTGTCTTGTAAGTGAGGATATAACTGCGCACTATCCTCATTTGGATTATACTTAATGTCATGAAGTGTATCACTCCAACTAATTAGTTTATCCTTTACCATCTTTGCTACTGTAAATCCAATTGCCACTTTTGCTGCTGATGCTAAAGGAACGTATAGCTCATTGTTATGGGTAGCAACTATATTTCCATTCTTTGTTGAATAAACAAGTATTCCAACTTGACCAATTTGTATTTCTTTTATTTTTCCAATGACAGCCTGCATATTCATCCCTCTTTTTATGTCGTTTTATCATCTTCTCAAAATTCGATATAGAATATAAGAATCCTTTTTTGCTAAATGATAATCATGAATACAATAAGAAAAAGATAGTATGAAATTTCTTCACACTACCTTTTAAAATTAATTATTACGCATAACGAATACATCTATTCTTCGATAGGATTTCCAGGTCCGTTAAGCTCCAATTGATAAAAAGCTAAATCTAGCCATCGATTGAACTTATAACCAGCCTTTTTTATTGTTCCCGAATAAACAAATCCGAAATTTTTATGCATTACAATGCTTTTTTCATTTTCCGCATCAATTCCAGCAATTAAGGTCATATATTCTCTTCCTTTTGCAATTGTGATTAATTCTTCCATTAAAGAGGACCCAATTCCATTTTTTCTATATTCCTTATCAACGTATATAGAGTGTTCAATTGAATATTTATAGGCAGGCCATGCTCTAAATGAACCAAATGTCGCAAATCCTACTACTTTATTATCTAGCTCGTAGACTAAAATTGGATAGCAATCAGCCTTTTTTTGTTCATACCAATCTATTCTATTTTCAAGGGTTACAGGTTTGTACGCATATACAGCTGTTGAATTAAGGATTGCATCATTATAAATATCTAAAATAAATGTTACATCTTCTTTCATTGCTTCCCTTATCATTGTTTTCTTCCTTTCATAATGATCTTTCTCTGTACCTTTCTTTCAACTGATCTACCTAATAATAATACAAACTTATTTTTACAACCGAATTCTAGATTTTCGAAAACCATCAATTACATTTAGTACCGCAGATAATATGGAGATAATTATCCCTCCACCAATTAACCACGTTTTAAATTCCTCTGGAGAAATTGTAAACACATTTGCCACATACGTAATGAATCCTTCGTTAAATAAATGAGGATTTACTACGATTACAATGAATACTATTGTTGCAGCTAACTGTAGGATTGCATTCCCAATTGCCAATCTTGTCGTCCATTGTCCCTGTACTAACTTATAAAGAGATATAGCTACTTCGAAAACGATCATAATTACAACGATTGGCCAATACTGAAGTAAAACATCTTGATTGAAAGTTGGTGCGACAAATTTTAGTCCATCTGCTGCACCATTATATACGCCAACGAGATGATTCGCATAAAAGTAAAGTGTAGCCCACACTGCTGTCCACATTAAACCTCCAAAAACTTCAAACTTCGAGATCGACTTTTTCTTTGGAACATACGAGATATTTTTCAAATCATCAGGAGTCCATTTTTTTAAACTTGTCGTCAACGGTTGGGTACCTTTGTCTTTATCTGTTCTTTCTAAAATAGCAAATACAAGTGTCAACCAGAAAAATACATGGAGGCCTACTTCGACAATTTCCCCAATGCCTTTACCTATTAATTTTAAAATAACATCTAATACTGCTTGATCACCACTATAGCCTATAAAATTTTCTGCAACCATTGCAATGAGTGCGATAACAGCTGCAATTGGTATAATCATTTTTAATAATGTCGTATATACATCAAAATAACGCGGTCCAATTAAATACATCGGTCTATCCAAATACCCATTAGCCAATGAAACTGGGCTCCCCAATTTTTCAAGGACACTCTTTACATCTTCTTCATTATAACCATCAGGTAACATATCCTCTATAGTTGACCGGAGTTCTAATGTAATATCTTCACGATTTTTTTCAGGTAATCTCTTCGCAACTTCTTGGATATAGATATCAATTAAATTCATTCTCGTCCTCCTCCTTTAATAAGTTATAAAGTTCTTTCGAATCCTTTATCCATTCCTTTTTCAATTGCAAAAATATATCTAATCCATATTCACTTAAAACATAATATTTACGAGGTCTACTCTCCGTTTTATCCCAACTACTCGTCACTAGCTCTTGTTTTTCTAATCGGCGAAGTAGTGGATATAAAGTACTTTGATCTATCATGATTCCTGATTGCTCCAATAACTGGACAAGCGAATATCCATATTGCGGTGTTCTTAATTGGCTTAAAACTGCTAATGTCAACGTCCCTCTTCTTAGCTCAGTAATTAATGAATTTAATAAAGTATCCATTTACCCACCTCATTTGCATTACTATATGTCATACAGTATATGTTTTATACTATGTATCGTACAGTATAGTTGTGACAAAAACAATCTATTTTTATAAAAATCAGAAAATAAGAACACAAACTATATAATTTGTGTTCTTATTTTCTTGCAGCTTACTAACAAACTTAAATACCATTAATACTTTTAACGATATACCTCTGGTAATATAAACTCTCCTTTTTCTTTAGAAAATGGGACAACTTCTACAATCGCCCCAACATTAATTACTCCATATACATACGGGTATTCTTGACCGTTTGAAGCAAGTTCATATTTTATTTCTGCTTTTACAAGAGATGGATCTATTGTAAGTAATAAAACATCTTTTTCATGATTGAAATGTTTTTGAGCAACTTTTAAAGCTTGGTCTAATAATGAACAATGAATAAATCCCTCTTCTTTAAGTGAAGCTTCATTAATCTCTCCAATGTTTTTCGCGATTCTCCAATTTCTTTTTGTTATTACTTTTGTAATCATAGTTACTCTCCTTTTTTAATATATGTAATGATATAATAATACTAAAATTTCCAACACATGATTAATAGATTGGAGACTTATAATGGATAAAAAATTAGAAGAGATCATTGTAAAATCATTTTTTACTAAGCGACTTCAAAATAGAATCATGTTCGAGCTATCTTCTACTAAGAAACGTAAAGATGCGATCGGTCGACTTTGCCATAATTACAGAACTACGTTACGTGAAGAATATATGATTGAAATTCCTAAACCTAATTCGTGTCCAATTGATATAGGTCGTCTGTTAAAAAAACATGGGGCCGATGATTCTTGCTACGCCATATCATGGGACACAAAAATTGATGGGAAAACCCTCCCTTTGCTAGACGCATTAGAGGCTGCTGTTGGAATGGGAATGCCTTCTATTCTATACTCAATTACAAATCAAGTTGCGTATTTTGAAGCAGAACAAGAAACACTTCCATCACCAAGATTTATACTTAAACGCACATATTAAAGCATATAACTCCAGTGAATTTTTTCTATATGCTTACGTTATTCAATTAAAATAGCATTTTATCGGGATGGAGATACATAACTAATGAGTAAAAATCACACTGCACTACAAGCCATTATTATACATATGAATACAAATGAGAACTGGCATGATTTTATTTCTTACTGTCAGCAGCTCGAAGCAGGACTACGAAACTTAGCTTTTAAGCATTTAGAAACATTTATTTCAAATGCAAAGAAATGGGAACTCAAAGAACAACAAGAGTTTGCTATTACGCTGTTTACTATTTTAGATACATCAAACGAAAAAAATGAAGTGTTAACTTTCCCACTAAATCGTTTTCTAATAGACATTCTATATCGATGGATAGAAAAGGATCCATCTGATTCAAGACCTTTTAGATGGATGGGACTTTATATGGGTTCCGGAAATACTGATGAGGATTTGGAACAACTTCTCCAAAAAATCATTGAATTAGGTGGCGACACAGAACAAGAGGCAATGATACATCTTGTTTCTTACTATATAAATAGCTTAGAGTTTGGTACGCATGAATTTCCATCAGGTTATTGCGGAGATTTAAACGAATGTATTGAAAAACTTCCCTATATGATTCAATTAATTGAGAGAATCCGGGATGAGAACATAAAAGAACAAATAATATGGCAAACACAAGAGCAACTAAACTTAATTCTAGATTGGTTAAAGAATACACAAAATCCGGTAGATGCTGTTCGTCTATGGGAAAAAGAGCAGATTCAGGAATTTGAGAATATGATATTTTATTATTTAAAAAACAGCTTAGATTTTTAATTCATATACCTTTTAACTATAAAAAGAGGATTTTCATGAACTACTAGAAAATCCTCTTTTTTATTTATTTTAATCCCTTAATTAAAGGTGATACTTCCCCGCTATAGAAAATCCATAAATCATGAAGCGACCTTGTACATCCGACATACAATAATTTCGCATCATGTTTTGTATTTTTGTAATGTTCTTCATCAACGTCGATTAGAAGTACGGCATCAAATTCTAACCCTTTCGCCAAGTATACTGGCACTACCGAAATACCACCTTCATACTTGCTTTGATCTGCTTCAATGACATTAACTGTCAACCCTACATTTGTTAATTTCTCATATATATCACGGCATTCATCATCTGTTCTACCAATTACCGCGATTGTTTTCACATCTTCATTTTGCAAATGCTGTAATGTCTTTAAAACTTCAGTAAATTGGTCCTCTGCCCGAATTACTTTCACGTCTTCACCGCTACGAAAAACTGGTGTTGCGAGTCCTACAGGAATTTCTGCATTTTTTATTATTTCATTCGCAAATTCAATAATTTCTTTTGTAGAACGATAGCTTCTCGTCAGTTCATAATAACCTGTTTCTTGGAATACTTCCTTAAAAGCATTCCAGTCTTCAATTCCTTGGTAATCATAAATTGCTTGAGATAAATCACCTAATATAGTGAAAGAATTACCTAGTGTAATTTCTTTTAATACATATACTTGGAATGGCGAGAAATCTTGCGCTTCATCAATAACGACGTGATGAAACTTCTGTCCAATTTCAATTCCTGTTATGCGATGTTGTATGTAAATTAAAGCTGGTAAGTCTTCTACATACACTTCTTTTTTACGACAATTCTTTTCTGTTTCTTGAACAAGTTCTTCAGGTAATACTTCGAGTATTTCTTTACTCTTTATCATTGAATTATATAGTGAAAGCGGGCTCATTTTCGGCCAAAAATTCATATATGTGTTCAATCTCTTTGTCGCTTCTTTTTTTAGTAATTTTTTCTCGTTTGTTTCTCCAAACTTTTTAAGCTCAATTTCAATCCAGCGCTTCATACGGCCGACTAAACGTTCTCTTCTTTTCTTTAATGGATAATGTTTATATTCAACCTGCATCCATTTTTTAACATCTTCCACTGGAATAACAGCTTTATCCCATGCCTCAAAATCTTTTGTTGGCACTAAATCTTTTTCAAATTGAATCATTCTTTCTTCAATAAACGACTTAAATTCCAGCGTGCCTTTCAATTTACCTAGCATAACCTTTTTTTCATCGCGATTAATTGAGAAAGCTTCTTTCAATTTTTCTTCTGTCTGCTTCAGTTTCACTGAACCCTCTAACAGACGCAATGCCCAATCTGGAAACGTTGTTTGACTAATATTTCCTACCCCTAACTCAGGAAGTACACTTGAAATATAGTCTAAAAACAAACTGTTTGGAGCGAATACGATCATTCTCTCCGCTTCAAGCTGTTCACGATATTCATAAATTAAAAAAGCAAGGCGATGTAAAGCGATCGTTGTTTTTCCGCTCCCTGCAACCCCTTGAATTAATAATGGTAAGTTTCTTTCCGCACGTATAATATCATTTTGCTCCGATTGTATAGTCGAAACGATATCTTTCAATTTGTTATCTTTATTCTCACCTAATCGATATAGAAGAAAATCATCAGCATGTGAGACATCTTCATTTCCTTTCACATATGTATCAACAACACGTTCTAGTTCTCTCTTTCGAATCGAAATGTTTCGTTTTAAATAAACATCGCCTTCTACTAATCCGTCTGGTGAATGATAAAATGCTAATTCTTCACCACCGGTAAATGAATAAAACATACTTGCGACAGGTGCACGCCAATCAATTACAATTGGTTTCATCGTATCTTTATCCGAAACACCTACTTTACCGATGTAAATCGGCATTACGTCTTCCTTGCCATCTTCCTGAAAGTCTAATCTTCCAAAATACGGCTCATGTACACCAATACGTAAGCTTTGTCTATTAGACTCCCTCATACTTTCAAGAATTTGCTCTTTAAAATCTTCTCCATAATAAACCGGGATTTTTTCAAGCTGTTCTAATTGATCATCCATCGTACTTAAAGTATCTTTCATTTTTTGTAACTCTTCGTCAAAAATGTTGTTCATTTGATGATTCCCTCCTGTCCGTTCCAATTTTTTCAGTCGAAATATAATTGTATTAAAAATCCATTCATAAAGTCAATAGTTTTAGTAAGAATTTTCTAAATTAAAAAAGAGTAGAGATTAATCCCTACTCTTCCTTACTTTAATTCGATATGCCAAACATTCATTTAATGTTGCCAATTCTTTATATTTTCGTTTTTCAAAATCATATGCTCCCCCAGGGAAGAATCCCATAATACTTAAACCAGCTTCAGCACATAGATTGCTAATCTCATCTACCGTATAACATCGTAAAGACTGTGTTACTACATCATTTGGATAATTAGGGTCCCACCAATGATCTAACATTCTTTCATTTATACTATCATATTCGTATTTTCGCATAGCTGTACTTAAGGACATTTCTTGTCCACTTACTTTTTTCCAATACAATGGTTGATAAATATCAATAAGTGCACATCCTTCATCCTTCATCCAATCTTTAATCCGTTTTAATAGAATCAATTGCTCATCATCTGTTCCTACACCAAATCCGTCTAAATAACTAACAACATCAAACTTTTCTTCAAAGTTAATTTTATAAAAATCAGCGCAATGAATATCTATATTATTAGTAGAATGTTCTTTTGCAAACATAACTAACTCTGGTACAAATTCAACCGTAGTCATTTTCACTTGTAACCTAGACATCGCCCTTGCAAATCTACCATTTCCTGCTCCTAGTTCTAACATCGCTTGAAATGGATGACCAACTTGTTCTTGAACTTCTTTAGCAACCTGCTCTAGCCAGCTTTCTGTATTGATATCGTAATTCGACAATTCAAATTGTTTTTTGTAAAATTCCTTCACATTTAATTCGTTCATTATTATTCTCCTCCTGCAATAGATTTTTCTACTACAGGTGAGAAACTAAATTTCTGATACCCATAATAATTCCCCTTTCACTTAACACTACAAGTCCAAATATAGTAAAACATTTCCTCTGCACTACATCTAACATAATATCGAAATAGACAGAACATTACAACTTAACTCCATATAATTTCTCTACTGAATGATACCAGTTATACAGTATGTTAAATAACTAAACTTACATGCTCGAAAATGGAGCGTGTTTCCTTATTAAAAGATTAGGTAATTTCTCTTTAATATGTATTATTACTCTGCGCAAAAATGTAACCTCCTGCAACCGCTCGTTGTATTCTTCTAATTGCACTAAATGCTCATAATTACTTTGAAATATTTCGCTTTTTAACATACCATTCAAATCCATAACTAAGAAAAGTGTTAACGTAGTTAAAAATTGTCTCCCACCTTCCAAAGATCTTTGTCGTAAAAACATAAGAATTTGGTTTTTCGTTTGAAGGCAAATATATTTTTTTTGAACGGTTATACCTAATACACGCTTTTCGATTATCTTTATTTGCTTTTTATGTTGTATACACTCTAGTATTGAATTATATAGTTTGTGGGTTAATTGTTGTTTACTGCAAATCATCATTAACCATATTTTTATACCATGCTTATCTCCTAAATGCTCTGTTGCATCTAAAGTTTGTTGCAAATAAGAAATATTTGATGACTTTCCAGTTCTCCTTACATTAAATTCATGATCTATGTGAATATAATTTTGAAGATAAAGTTCTAACAATATATTTATTGTTATGAACATTTCTATATTCGATTGATAAGGAGCTTTTATCGTTTCTGTTTCATCATCTACAGATAATAAAAGAAACAACTCAGGTATTGTTAAACTTTCCATTTGTTATCACCTTCCTTTAATTCGAAACTTTAATTTAAATATATTCACTGTTTAGTTCGCAAGTCCTCTTTACCTATTAATATAGTAACTAATAAAAGCGGATGATAAAAAGTAACCTTAACACTAAAAAACAAATAAAACCCGAATTATGACCGTTTTACAAGCGGCCACTATCCAGGTTTTATATTACTCATAACTATAAATAAGTTTTTATACCGCATTAACGAGCCGTAAGACTCCCACCCCAAACTTCAGCTAAGCAAAGAAGTTTGGTGGGAGATCAACTGTCCGTAAAGGCACGATTGGCTCAATGATTAAAGCTTCACTTTATTTCTCTCTTTGATACTCCAGCCAATCACCAGAAATGATAACTTTCTTTAACATTTCACTACCTTGAGCAATATACACAAATGCACGTATTTCTCTATCACCTAAATAAATCGTTTGGGTGATTCGGTCATATAAATCACTCTCTGCATTACCTGTGTATTCTTCAAGTTCATCTAACTTTTGCAGAACATCATCATTTACTTCATAAACTTCTCCGTATACCTTTTCCCCATTTGAACAAATCATCGCAGGATACCCTTCGTATGTATCAAATAATTTACCATACGTCCATGCTTCGTCTGCGATGCATATTGCACCTTGCATAAAATGAGCATTCGTTTGCTCTTTTCTTAACGTGCCATACACGAAAACGTGATGCATAAATCCCTATCCCCTTTATATGTCTCTACTTTCTAATTTGTAAATAAGTACGAATCATAAAGTAACTCACTTCGTTTGGAAGTTGGTCCTTAATCGATTTCAGACCACCCTCTGCATTTTGCACGGCAGTTTCAATCAGTGATTCATATTCTGCAGGAACAAAACTGTTCCAGTCTACTTCCATTCCATCTTCAAAGCAGCGAATTAAATGATTTTCAATTGTTTGTCTTGATAAGCTACGTTCTTTCGCAATTTCATCTAGATCAATGCCTTGTTTATACATTTCATACGTTTCTAAATGAGAATTCGCTGACGCTTTTCCTGATTTTTTACTCTCTGAAACAACTTCAGTCTTAATTGTTTCCGCATAGTTTGGGTTATCCTCAATAAAGTGCTGAACTGCTTGTAAGAAGTGAGACCCGTACTTCACGAGTTTGTGTTCTCCGATTCCTTTTACAGTTAGGAGTTCGGAGTCACTTTGTGGCATTTTCGCACACATATCTTTTAACGTTTGGTCAGAGAAAATAACGAACGGCGGTACACCTTCTCCTTGTGCAATTTCTTTACGCACTTCACGAAGCACTTCAAATAAAGGATGGTCTTGAACAATTTGTCTCGTTTCTACTCGTTCTTTGCGTAAAACATTCTCTTTACCAAGTAATACTTCTTTTCCTTTTTCCGTTACTTTTAATGTTGGATACGTACCATGTTCAACTGCAATTAACTCATCTGAAATTAAAAACTCAATAAACTCACTGACTTCTTTTACACTACGGTTTGATAAAAGACCGTACGTTGGCAAAGTATGAAAATTAAATTCAATGACTTTCTTATTTTTAGATCCAGTTAATACTTGTGCAATCATTTGCTTTCCGAATCGTTGGTTCGTCCTAATCATACAAGATAGTACCATTTGGGATTCTCTCGTCACATCGATACTTTCACGGTCGTCCGTACAATTACCGCAGCGACCACAATCTTCCTTCGGCTCTTCTCCGAAGTATTGCAAAATAAATGATTGTAAACATTGTTCTGTATGACAGTAATCGATCATATTTTGGAGTTTTTCAAGCTCATTTGAAAAACGTGATTCTCCAGTTGATTGATCGATTAAAAAGCGTTGTACTTGCACATCTTGAGAAGAATATAACAAAATACATTCACTATCTAATCCATCACGACCAGCACGTCCTGCTTCTTGATAGTAACTTTCCATATTTTTTGGAAGTTGATAATGGATAACGTAACGTATATTCGATTTATCTATACCCATTCCAAATGCAGATGTTGCCACCATAACACTTATTTCATCTCGTAAAAAGAGTTCTTGCTGTTCATTTCGATCGTGGTCGCTCATACCAGCATGATATTTCGATACAGAAACTCCTGCTTTCCCTAAATCTTCATATAACTGATCGACAACTTTTCTTGTAGCTGCATATATAATCCCAGATTCCTTCTGATTTTGACGAATATAATCCGCTAAATAAGCATTACGATCCTGTCCTTTAATGACAGAGAATGATAAGTTTTCGCGCTCAAACGTTGTCATAATCGTGTTTTCTTGATTAATTCCAAGTGTGTTGCAAATATCTTCACGAACTTGTGGTGTTGCCGTCGCTGTTAACGCTAATACGAGCGGCTTTTCTGGAAGATAATCTAATATGCGATGTATATGTAAATAACTAGGACGGAAATCATGTCCCCACTGCGAAATACAGTGCGCCTCATCAATTGCAATCATCGGGATTTTCATATCGATAAGTTGATCAACAAATTCCATTGAATCAAGACGCTCAGGCGCCACATAAAGTAACTTATAATGGCCTTGTTTCGCTAATTGAATTCGTTGATTTGCTTCTGTAATAGAAATGGAACTATTAATATAAGTAGCTGAAATACCGTTTTGTACTAATGTATCTACTTGGTCTTTCATAAGTGAAATCAAAGGTGAAATAACTAATGTCGTTCCTTCGAATACTAATGCGGGAATTTGATAACAAATTGACTTACCACCACCCGTAGGCATAATACAGACTGTATCTTTCCCATCTAATACATTTTTAATTGTTTCATCTTGTCCTCTTCGGAATGAAGAATAACCGAAATAAGACGCTAAAAGTTCTTGTGCTTTTGTAAACAAAAAAGAGTCACCTGCTTTTCTTTATCTTTCATCTATTCCCATTATATCATCAAACTGATTCTCGCCACTTTGAATTTTATAAGTATTTGAGTTCTATTTGCTTTCTACGTTTTCCAACATAAAAAAACAAATCTAGTACACAAGAAGAAAGAATTTCAAAATAAATATTCATTTAATTTACCTTCCTAGAATACTACTAATCGTATACATATGAATTTGAGGAGGTTAAATTATGAAGAGTCGTTACAATAATTCCAACAAACCTAAAGCGTCAAATAAACAACTCCAATTCTCTAATAATGATGCGTGGAAATATGAATCATTTTATAAGTATCAGCCCTTATTTTCTTATAGCAAGCTTATGAATTTCCTTTCTCAACTTTTTAAACGTTAATACATGTGCCAAATATATATCATTCAAACAAATTTTCTCAACATATAACTTATAGACTTACTACAATACAGTTGTTACCATATATAATAATCTGTTAGATAAACCCCTTATGTTGACCTGCTTAAATTAGCAGGTCTTTTTTTATACTTGCATATCGCAATATATCGTATCCTGGTTGAAAAGTCTTTTCTCCATTTTAGAACCCTATTCCGCTCTCCACAAATGATTATAATTCCAAAAAGCAAAATATAAATCCGCTACATTCATACAAGCAATTCATTTTTTCTCAATACACAAAGTGAATTTCATTTGTTACTATAAAAGTACTCTAGATGAGTTTTTGCTCATCAACATTATCTAGTTAAAGGGGTCTGCCACGGGAAGCAGACCCCTTTAACTTTATTAAAAAGTACCCTTCTTATTTGGACACATTTACCAGGTTTTTTTGAAAGAATTTTATGTTAATATTACGTAGTCGAGTCCGACATCTCGACAATACCCTTTAGAGGTCCTGTAATTTCCCTTGCAGGACCTCTATTATTTTAAAATTCTTTTGATTTATATATATCATAAGTATATTTTTCATTCCCCTTCAACTTTCTCCTTTTCCAACTCTCAAAAAAACTCTTGGACACGTAACTTAAAAATAACGTTTATCATATTGTGAGATATACATGTTCAAAGGAGTGTAACTATTTATGTATACTTATTGGCAATCGTATTACTCCCCTTATCATATCACTAATGGAAACTTCGATTCATTTGTAAGAAATTACCCAGTTAGTAAAAACGAAAACTTTCTAAAAGGATATATGCGTTCTTTATGGGAACAACACGTTGCTTGGACACGATTAGCCATTATAGGCATCATCTTTAACTTGCCCGACGTAAACGTTACCGTTGGACGTCTTCTACAAAATGCAACACACATGGGGCTATCACTTGAACCATTCTACGGAGAAAATGCAGTAAAAAAATATAGTGCATTAATTAAAGACCACTTAACAATCGCTGCTGATCTTGTTAAAGCCGCAAAAGCTAGTGATCAAAACGCAGCGGCCGCTATAGAAAAGAAATGGTACGCTAATGGAGACGAAATTGTTGAGTTTCTAACTAGTATCAATCCATATATAGAAAAAGAAGAATTTAGAAAAATGTTTTATGAGCATTTAGCGTTAACGAAAGCGGAAGCACTTGCCTTCCTAAATAAAGATTATGATGCCAGTGTAAAACTATACGATAAAATTGAAAAAGAAGCATTAGAAATGGCCGACATGATAACAGACGCAATCGTAAAACAATTTCCGCAAGTATTTCAATAAAAATAAGCCGATTTGAAAAAACAAATCGGCTTATTTAGCTTTCTATCAATGATATTTCACTACTCCTCTTTACATTTAACGTATATCGATATATTTTATTAATATCCGTTTTTTATAGGAGGAAATAGTTTGATTAACGCAATTGGTCTCGTATTTATTCTCACAAATAAGCACGAGAAAAAGAAGAAAGTTTATCTGAATGAAAAATTCGCATTAATAGACATTATTGATTCTAAAGAAGTATTTGATGATGAAGGTAACTCATTAGTAGAACTAACATGTAAATACAGCATATACTTAGACGAAAAATACTACTGTAAATCTCTCGATGATTATACTGGACAAGTATTCCCCTTCTTAAGCGCAAAAATAGGAAAGGGACTTCTTAGAAACTTAAATTATTACTTTTCTTACGTTGATGCCTATGATAAAAAACCACCTGTTAAAGAAATAAGACCGCTTATGAAACAAGTAACTAACAGATAGCGGACAGTATTCAAAAAGAAAGCACCTAACTTCAGATGCTTTCTTTTTTTGAATCAGTAACTCTCTAACTTTCATCTCCTTCTAAATATATATACCCACGCATACTTTAAAATAAAAACATTGGAGGATTAGGCTGAATGAAATATTCAGAATCAATCGTAAGTAAACGGCTTCGAAAACTTAAAACAACTGGTATGTTTTTTATACTATTTTTAATCGCATGGATTGGATATACAAAATTCCTTTATGGAAATGGTTTTCTTCTAGAAAAGAAAAATTCAGTTGAAGTAATGAATACTAGCGTTACTGGAGAAATAGAAAAGAATTTCGATGTAAACTTACAAGGCTTTCGTAAAACGAACCTTGATACACTTATAGATGCTAGTAAAACCGATCCTAGCGAACTATCCTTAATTGAGCTCATCAATAAATCTTGTTCACAAGATTGCACAAGTGAACCTTCAACTTACGTTAAATCAAACCACGGATACATCTTTTATACAGAATCTAATGGTACGAATGTAGCTTTAAAAATAATAAAACAAGATTCATGGGGAATTGAAAAGAAATCCGTTCAAAAAGGAATTTAAAAGGTTCATACAAAAAAGAGTACTTTACTTCAAAGTACTCTTTCAAAGAAAATTACCACTTACGGCATTTGTCATCATCGTCGTCACGTTTACGATTGCGACGGCAATCATCACAATCACAGTCACGTTTACGTCTACAACCACAATCATCAAAATCTCTGCGTCTACATCTACCAAACATTAAATCATCCCAAAATCTATTACAATCTCTACGTCTACAACCACAATTATTACACATGAATATGCTTCCCCCTAATACAATATTAGAATTCATCATATTCTATGTTTAAAAGCGTAAAAAGGCTTGTTTAATAGTCTATTTTAAATGTATAAATGTGATATAATTTGAATCAAGTACTAATTCATGCCTATATTTCCTGCTGCCCTTCCACAGCCCCCTTCAACCTCTGCAACATATACCCAATCCCTTTACATCCTTCTAATGGATATGTAATGATTTCTTCTGGATATAGCTCCGTCACTACTTTTTTATGTTTCTTCCCTGCAAGTAAGACTATTTCATCAAACTGAAATAAGCCTTTATCAATCATCTGTTGTTTTAATTGTTCAATACTAATAACCTCATCACTCTTTGAATCAAATGCAAGATCATAGTTTTCCTTTACAATATCATTTGGTCTTAAAAATCCATGCTTTGCTGATAATATAACCCAGTTCTCGAAAAACTCAGTTGCATACGCCTGACATGCTTTTCCGAATGGACTAATATATACATCTTTTGCCTCTGCCTCTCCGTAATTTGGATACTTATCCCAAATTTTCTTTTTTCCGCACGGAATAATGCATAATCTTTTCATTGTTATTTCTTACCTCGCTTCTATATTTCTTATGAAATATCAATTTTCCAGTACATTTTTTTACAGAATACTATATACTTATCTCGAAAGATAAAATTACATTATCTCCTATATTTAGTTTAATTTATTTCAGAACAATCTATTAAGCATATGTATTATTACATAAACACACCGTACTAAAGTCACTTTCATACAGCATGCAGACTCCTCATCCTTTAGTGAATTTGTAAAGATCTCGTAAAATCAAGTACACTTAATCTCCCAACCTCTATTTAATAGTACAATATATAAATGTAGTATAAAAAGGAGGTGAACAATTATGAAAAATATACTCCCAGCATTATTAGCTTATATTATTGTTTGTATCATCGCAATTATCATTCCAGCATCTGACGGCTATAATAATGTGGGATGGAAATTATTCGTTGGGCAAGCGTACGCAATACCTATTTTCATTATTACTGCTATTGTTACATTTTATATAAACAAGAAACGATCTTATGAATAAAGAGGATAGCGAATGCTATCCTTATTTTAATTCACTTATAAACTTCAACACAGCTCCAGCAGTACTTTGTACCGTTTCTTGCGAAAAATCAAATGTAACACCTGTATTTTCATAGATTTCCTGTATGGAAACATTCCAATCCGTACTCGTTCCCTCTTTAAAGAAAGTAATCGCTTTTTCTTGATTCTCCCGATATATTTGAAATAATTGTAGTGCTCCTAATTGTGCAATTGCATATTCAATTTTGTAAAAAGGATACTGAATATAATGGAACGATTCTATCCAACTCGCACCAAGCCCTTCCTCATAGCCTGTAATATCGATTGACGAAAATTTATACCTTTTACATAATTCAAGATATTTCTCATCCCGTTCTTCTGATGAATGATTTGGATTGGTATAGAGCCAATGCTGAAATAGATCACCTGAAACTGGCGTAATTAATAAAGACAAAGCTCGATGCAGTTGTTCTCGTTGTGCTTTCTTATATTCATTCTCTTCCTTATAAAAAATGTTAAGTTTATCCATTAGTAATAGCTCGAGACTATGAGAATACAACTCAGCTACTTCTTCACGAAGATATTTTTCTTGCATACTACTTTCATTGTTAAACTGTTTATTGAAATGAAGTGCATGACCCACTTCATGTATGAGTGCATTAATTGCGTTAAATGATGGACTAAAATTAGAATAAATAAAAACCTCTTGGTTATAAGGTAAGGTAAAACAAGCAGCCCCCGGCGCCTTATTTTCCCGTTCTTCTACGTCAATTAATCCTGATTTCCTTATATGAATAAATTCCTCATGAAAATATGAATCTGTCTTTCTTAACATCTCTTCAATCCCATCCAATAAATCATTGGAATTTTGAAATGAAACTTTCTGCAATGTACAAGGAGCAAGATCCCATGGGAGATACGCTTTTACACCAAGATCCTTTTTAAAAAGATTTCCTAATCGTTTCCATACGGGTACAACCAGCTTCTCTATAGATTCATGAAGCGTATAACAGTCTTCAATACTATATTCTCTGTTTTTTAGCTTAAAAATATATTCGCTATAATTGTTAAACCCTGCATTTAGGGCCATTTGATTCCGTAATTGTACAAGTTCATTCATAATACAATCTATTTCTGGTTTTACTACACTTCGTGCTTCACATAAAGCATGCCATGCCTTTTCACGAATGCTTCTATTTGGGTTATCCAACTCTGCTTTAACGTATGCGTACGTCCTTATTTCGTTGTTCCAATTGATTGTTATGTTAGACATAATTTCTCTATACTTCGTTATAAAACCCTCCTCCTTAACGGCAAGAGAAATATTCTTTTCATTAAATAATTCGCTGTTCACCAATCTTACTTTTTTCATGTATCCGTATTTTCGTTCATCCAATAGCTTTGAAAACGGACAATCACTAAATTTCCGATCAAATTTTGCATTGTATTTTTTAAAAAGTGGTTGAATACTATTTTGGTTATATTTATGTAGATTACGTATTGTACTGTCTTTCGCATCTCTATACACAGCAATTAATTGACTCGTTAACACCTCTTCTACTTCAGCGGTTAAACGCTGTTCCTTTATTAGCCATTCCTCTAATTCAGCAACAGAAGAAATATTTTGATTTAAAAGTGATTGAAATTTGTTTTCCAACGTTTCCAAGTCATAACATTTCCTATTTCCATCCCTTTTTAACGTCTTTGAACCATTAAACATACGCAAACCTCCTCGTTTAAAATTATAATTTTCTGTCATTTTAAAAAAGAAAAAAACAAGCAGCCAATCTGACTACTTGTCCTTTCTCTTTATCCGTACTCAATATTATTAAGCTTGGAATGTTTCTGTTAATACAGGAACGATTTGTTTTTTACGAGATACAACACCTTTTAAAGTAGCTGTGTTGTTTTGTAATGTTACGTTGTATGCTTTCTCAACAACGTTTGTTGCTTTACCAATCGCAAGACCGACAGAATCGTTAGTTAAGATATCAGTTACAACGAATAAGAATAGGTCTAAACCTTTTTCTTCTACTACTGCAGTGATAACTTTTTCAAGTTCCGCTTGGTGTACAAGAACGTCGTTTGTATCAACAGCGTTTACTTGTGCGATTTCAACTTTCGCGTTACCCATTTGGAATTCTTTAGCGTCAAGGGAGATTAATTGCTCCATTGTTTTTCCGCTTAAATCAGCACCAGCTTTTAACATTTCTAAGCCGTAGCTATCTGCATCTACACCAGCGATTTCCGCTAATTCACGAGCTGCTGCTACGTCTTGTTCTGTGCAAGTTGGAGATTTGAATAGTAAAGAATCTGAAATAATTGCAGATAACATTAAACCTGCAACTTCTTTACGAATTGCAACGCCATTTTCTTTGTACATTTTGTTTAAGATTGTAGCTGTACAACCAACTGGCTCACAACGGTAGTATATAGGATCGCTTGTTTCAAAGTTAGCAATACGGTGATGGTCAATAACTTCTAACACACGAACAGATTCGATATCGTTAGCACTTTGTTGACGCTCGTTATGGTCAACTAAAATAACGTTGTCCACTTCGTTTGCTACTGTCTCAACAAAACGCGGTCCTTCTACTTTAAAAGAGTCTAACGCAAATTGAGTTTCACCGCTGATTTCGCCTAAACGTACAGGCTCAGCATTCATTCCTAATTCTTTTTTCAATTCTGCATAAGCAATCGCAGAACAAATTGCATCTGTATCTGGGTTTTTATGCCCGAAAACTAGTACTTTTTCCATGTTTTCCACCTCTTCATGAAAAGGATATCTTAAAGAAGCAAATATGACAATATTTTAGACACATTTTTTTATAAATAATTGTACTTTCTTCTATATTTTTCATAAAAAAGATCATCTAAAATGAATTAGATGATCAAAATGTATATTTAATTTAAAATAGTGTAGGAACTTGCACTACATTGTTAAAAGCAAAATTGGAATTTAAACCATTATTCACAAGGTTCACATCAATAACTTGATAAAACGCATTTCCAGTGTCCGCAATCTCCCAAACAGCTAAAATAAGATGGTAGCCACTACGGTCAGTTGGTACATTTGCTTCATGCGTTACTGTTGTCCCCGGTCTAACTCCGCCATCATTTTTTACATAGAACGGCACTAAATCTAAACTAGACCTTGTTAAAGGCATATTTGGATTCCAATCCTTCTTTGTAATGTAGTATTTCCATTCTTTCGTACTATGAGGAGCGGTTAGTTTCCACTTGAATGTATTCATCCCGCCGTTTAACGTAACTTTCTTCCACCTATCAACTGCTTGAACGTCTAAAGCAGGAAAATGACCAGCACCTGCAATTTGTCCATCAGAAGGTCCTAATTGCGGAAAGCCACCTATTCCTTCTACACTTTGTGGTTCATATTGAACTGGACCGCAATTTACATTTACCCCTTGCTTACATAAATAAGATCGGCTCGCTGGTGATTCTACATACCCATGAGCTGAAGCCTTTTCTGAAAATCCAAATGTTAATAATCCAGTAAGTAATATCCCACCACTTAACATAACCTTTTTTATCTTTTGTAAACTTGTCTTTTTCATTCTTTCATCCCCTTCCCAAAAATGAAACGAAAATAACTATAGTTGCCTAGTCATCTTCTCTACATCCATTATAAGTGGAAGAGCATTACTAAAAGAACCCTCTAAAAACTTTCTCCAATTCGTTTAGCTACAAAAATATCAATTCTTCTTCACATTTTAATTACCAGTTATCAAATCTATTATTTATTTTGTCGTTTTATTGTTAAATACTTATAACACCGTCTGAAAATACAAACGGCGTTAAAGTAGTTAATAATTACTTACAATTATATATCACAGTGTAGCTTCGAAAAAAGTTTGATTACATTAACTCTATAAAGCTAGATAAAATAATACAAAGACAAAGTGTGTTTTGAAAAAGATTGATCTAAACACGCTTTAAATATACTCAATTAAACCATTCGTTTATAAATAAATTACGAAATTGGCAAAGGCAGTCTAATTATCGAATAGCCCTCTTCCTCTCAGATTTGCGGAAACAGGCTCCTTTCCTATTTCACGTGCCCATATAGATAACTGGCCGATATGGTGGATTTCGTGGACAATGACATGACATATTATCTCTCCGTGTGTACATTCAATGACTCGGCGCCTAATTGATGCGTCTCTAGAGCTAATCGGTTCTTCATTGAAATCAGTTTCTGAAAGTTTCCGAGAATCCATTTCATTTGTCCAAGATGTCACAAATGGCTTCACTTTCTCGTGATATTGAGCTGAGAGATTTTTTACTTTTTGCAAGCTGGCATACTCTTCAAACAATGGCTCCTCAGGAACTGGCTCACCTCGCAAACCTAAGATCCACATATATTCCACATCTACAATGTGAAATAGTGTATGTAGTATACTACCGAACCCACCGACCCGTTTCTTTAATAGTTCTTCATCCGGCATGTCTTCGCACAATGTAAACCACTCATCACGAACTTGCCAATTATATTGAAACAGTTTCAACATGACAGCAACCTCCATCTTTTAGATTAACATTTAATATTCACCAAAAGACTTCAAAATCAAAATCTAAAAAACTGTTAAAATTCTCTACAGACTAGCCCTTTAAATTAAACATTCCAGATGAAGTTAAAGGGTCAAAAGAAAAAAACTATTATACAGGATTTCACCAAACTTTATTTTGAATTATTAATCTTTTTTGCAAATCAACACACAGACATAATAACAAATATGTCGTTTGAAATTATCTCCCTTTTCAAATAAAAAACTAAATCATTTTATAATAAATTACTGTTGCATCTAACTCACCATTCGGAGAAATTGCATACCCTGGTATTTTACCGGATTCTTGATAGTCTAACGACTTGTACAATCTATTCGAGGGATCTCCTTCTCTAGTATCTAACACTAAAAGAGACCTGTTTTCTTGCTTTGCTCGTTCCTCTGCTTTTTGCATAAGTGAACGTCCAATACCGTTACGTCTAAAGTTTGGATGAGTCATTAACTTGCAAATTTCAGCTCTATGTATCCCGTTAGGCTTTGTAACTAAATGTAATTGAACACTGCCCGCCACTTCATTGTTTATTTTAGCAACATACAATATCACTTCTGGTGCTAATACAGTTTGCCAATACTTCGCTGCTTCTTTTTCTTCTAGTGGAGGTAAAAAACCTATTGACGCCCCATCATCTACTACAGTTTTCAACAGTTCAGAAAGCTCTTCAATATCATTTTCTAGTTGCTTAATTTCTTCAATTACTAAATTTCGCATTACTTTTCCCCCTTTTATTTCATTGTAACAACTTTTAAAGAAGGAATAATGAAATTCTAAGATGAAATTATTAAATATATGATTTTTTAGAGAAAGGATACCTATATGAAATATATATTAGATAGGACATATGCAAGAGAATTACTCCAGTGGGCATATGAACAAAACCCAGGTCCGTGGTTCGATCATTCACGTAATGTTGCCCTTGCAACTGAAAAGATAGTTGTTGAACTTATTAATAATGGGTACGACCTAGATGCTGATATAGCATACAACGCTGCCCTCCTGCATGACATAGGAAGATATAAAGGTTTTACTAAATCTGTTATTCATTCCTATGATGGTTATATGTATATGAATGATTTAGGGTATACAGGAAACGCCATTATATGTGTGACGCATTCATTTCCTTGCAAAAATGAACATATAGATATCGCAGCGGAGTGGAGCATTGTTCCTGATTATATGGAAAGCCGGTTAATTGAAATATTGAATAAAAATAGTGACTATGACTTATACAATAAAGTAATTACTCTTTGCGACGCTCTCGCTGATGCGGATGGATTTACTACTCTTGAAAAAAGATTGATTTCAGTTGGTTTACGTCATGGCACAACCTCTCATACTTCTTTACATTGGAAGGGATTCTATGCAATTAAGAAAGAATTAGAATCTTTAATTGGTAAGAGCATATACACACTTCTCCCTGATATAGAGACATCGATTTATAAAAATATAGAATATTAAAATAAACACAACTTAAAAACGCTAAAATTTGTATGTATGATTCTAAAAAACTCTTTCAAAATTGGAGGGAATAATTATTAGTAAAATGGGATTTGACTTGATAGAACATAAAGGTAACTTTGATTTTGGATATGAAGATATTACGGGTATATCTCGGAAATGTAAATTTTCTAATTGTTCGCATACAAATGAACCACACTGTGCAATAAAAAAAGCTATCTCTGACGGCATACTTTCTGAAGAAATATTTAATAGTTATTATAGAGATTTAAACGAGCTACAATATGTTTCTAAACAGAGTAATAAAACAAAAGCTATTGATTATATGAAACAATTGAAACTCTTCCAAAAAAATTAGGCTAAACTAAAAAGCCCTCCTTAAAATAATTTTTGAAGTGAACCCGAATAGTGGTACATGAAAAAAACACCTCCTGAATTCGCATACTAAGTATGCAAATTCAATGGAGGTGTTTTTCGTTTGAAGA
>NZ_QNRN01000025.1:0-48450 GCF_003315125.1 Bacillus sp. DB-2
TTGCGACTTCCTTATGTTAACATCTTCATTTTTCGATGTCAACTAAGTTTTTCAATTTCTTTTTTGCCGTTTTCTGCGTTTCTGCATCAGCGACGGTTATTAATATATCATGTAGAAAAATGAAATGCAATAGTTTTTCTAATAAAATTTTTAACTTAGTAAAAAAGCATAAAAACAGCACCTTTCTTCTATATAAGTATAGTTTTTTTAATCTGGCATCCATTTAACGAGTAATAATCTCGCGTTCCTTTTAATAGAAGGTTTCTCTCCCCTCAAATAAATAAAGAAATAAAAAAAGCTTTGGAGAAATCTCCAAAGCTTAGTCTTGTTTATGGCGCATAGCTGGGAATAATAATACGTCACGAATAGATGGTGCGTTTGTTAATAACATAACAAGACGATCAATACCGATTCCTAACCCGCCCGTAGGAGGCATACCGTACTCAAGAGCTTCGATATAATCATCATCCATCATATGAGCTTCGTCATTACCTTGCTCGCGCTCTTTTAGTTGAGCTTCAAAACGTTCTTTTTGATCGATTGGATCATTTAACTCAGTGAATGCATTTGCATGTTCACGTGCAACGATAAATAACTCGAAACGATCTGTGAATCGTGGATCTTCGTCATTCTTTTTCGCAAGTGGCGAAATTTCTACCGGATGACCGTAAATAAATGTTGGTTGGATTAATTTATCTTCTACTTTTTGTTCGAAGAACTCATTAATAATATGACCAACTTCCATTGTATTCTTAATTTCCACATTATGTTCTTTTGCAAGTTCACGCGCTTCTTCTACACTCATTGGATTCCAGAAATCTGCTCCAGAGTGTTGCTTAATTGCATCTACCATATGAAGACGTGTCCATTCTGGCTCTAAATTAATTTCATAATCACCATATTGGATTGTTGTTGTACCCAATACTTTTTTCGCGATATGAGCAACCATATTTTCTGTCAGTTTCATAATATCATTATAATCAGCGTACGCTTCATATAATTCAATCATCGTAAACTCAGGGTTATGACGAGTTGATACACCCTCATTACGGAATACACGGCCGATCTCATAAACCTTTTCTAATCCACCCACAATAAGACGTTTTAAATGAAGTTCAATTGCGATACGCATATATAATTCCATATCTAACGCATTATGGTGTGTAGTGAAAGGACGAGCAGACGCTCCACCTGCAATCGCGTGCATCATAGGCGTTTCTACTTCAAGATAACCGTTGTCATCTAAATATCTTCTCATTTCACGAATGATTTTACTACGTGTAACGAACGTTTCACGGCTTTCCATACTTGTAATTAAGTCCAAGTAACGTTGACGATAGCGTTGTTCAACATCTTTTAATCCATGGTATTTATCCGGTAATGGACGAAGGGATTTCGTTAAAAGTGTAAATCCTATTGCTTTTACTGAAAGTTCTCCAACGTTTGTTTTGAACACTTTACCTTCAATACCTACTAAGTCACCTAAATCTGCTGTCGTAAATAACTCGTACTCTTCATCTCCAACAGTATCTTTACGAACATAAATTTGAACTTGCCCCTGTAAATCTTGAATATGCGCAAATCCTGCTTTTCCTTTACCGCGTTTTGTCATAATACGACCAGCGATAGAAACAGTGATTTCTTTCTCTTCTAATTCTTCTTTAGAGAATTCTCCATATAGACTTACTAAGTCAGTTGTTGAATTTGTGCGTTCAAATCGTTTACCGAACGGATCGATTCCTTGCTCACGCAAATTATGTAGCTTTTCACGACGAACAAGCAATTGGTCGTTTAATTCTTCGTGGTTCATGTTATCCATGATATTAATATCACTCCAGCTCTATTAATTTTTACAATATATACAGTATAGCATTTTCTACTCAACTAGAAAAACTGCCAGCAACTAACTGGCAGTTCTTCTTTCTTTCACGTAATTATAGGAAGTGTATAGAAGAATGTCAATCTCCTATGCCCCCTTATTAACCAACATAAATTGTTTGTTGTTTCGCTTCTACTTCTTCTACAAATGCACCTAATACATTCGCAAGGTCTTCACGTGTGTCGCAAGTATTGATACCATTACGCACACTCGCATTACCACGAACACCTTTTAAATACCAAGCTGCATGCTTTCTCATCTCTCTTACGGCAACATTTTCGTTCTTTAAATCGATAAGACGATCTAGATGCAACATACATACATCAATTTTCTCACGCACTGTTGGTTCCGGCATTAACTCACCTGTCTCTAAATACTTTACCGTACGATAAATCATCCACGGATCTCCAAGAGCAGCGCGACCAATCATAACACCATCTACACCAATTTCATCAAGCATACGCTTTGCATCTTGTGGTGTTTCGACATCACCATTTCCGATAACCGGAATATTTACAGCCTGCTTTACTTGTTTAATAATATTCCAATCTGCTTTACCTTCATACATTTGTACTCGTGTACGCCCATGAACCGCTATCGCTTGTCCACCAGCACGCTCAACAGCTCTAGCATTTTCTATTGCGAAAATATGTTCTTCATCCCAACCAATACGCATTTTAACTGTAACTGGCTTTTCAACAGCATCTACAACCGCCGCTACCATCTCATATATTTTATTTGGGTCTAAAAGCCACTTTGCTCCTGCATCACACTTAGTGATTTTCGGTACTGGGCACCCCATATTAATATCAATAATGTCTGCTGTCGTATATTTATCTACGTATTTCGCAGCATCCACAAGAGTTTCTTTCTCTCCACCAAAAATTTGTAAGCTTAATGGCTTTTCTCTCTCATCGATATATAGCATATCTAATGTTCTTTTGTTATTAAGTAATATTGCCTTATCACTTACCATTTCGGCACAAACTAAACCTGCACCAAATTCTTTTACTGTCAAACGGAATGCAGAGTTACACACTCCCGCCATCGGTGCTAATACAACCGGATTTTTCATCTGAATATTTGCAATCTTTAACACTCGATTTACTCCTTCCTTCATAGTCACTTCGGCATTAATTCATCTATCGAGACCTTTAATGCTTTAGCAACTTCTACTACAAAATCTTGGGAAGGCGATCGATTCCCTCTCTCAACTTCACCTAAAACAGATACAGATACCCCTAATTCTTTCGCAAAACCTTCTTGTGTATAGCCTTTTAGCTTTCGAAAAGCACGAATGCGTCTTCCCCATTTTTCTGCTTCCATACCGTTACTCCCTCTCGCCTTTTCATTTCTTCTACTTGTGAACGTGAAATGTCTTGTTTTATATCTTGATTGATTTCTAACAACGGAACGATAACAAAAGCTCTTTCGAACATCCGCGGATGCGGAACAATAAGATTCTCTGCTTCAATATTTTCTTGATTATATAGTAAAATGTCAAGGTCGATGGTCCTCGGGCCCCATCTAATTTCCCTTTTTCTTCCTAGGTCATTCTCTACCCTTTGTGTTACTTTCAATAATTCTTGCGGTGATAAATTGGTAGAAATTTTTATAACTAAATTTAAAAAGCAATTTTGGTCAGTATAGCCAACCGGATCGGTTTCATATACAGACGAAACATCATCAACTTGGATATGCTGGTTTTTATTTAAAAACTGAATTGCTTCAGTTAAATAAGTATAACGCTCCCCAATATTGGAACCTAATGCAATGTACGCTATATTATTCATGGACGCTCTCTCGTAATTTCTACCGCTACAGCACGATAATGTCCTGGTATCGGCGGATCCGGTTTAATTACCTTAATTGTACACCGTGAAATACTCTCATATTGTTTCAATATATCTGTAGCGATATTTTCAGCGATACTCTCTACAAGCTTATACGTTCTATCTTCAACAACTTTTCTACACAGCTCAAAAAGTTCCCCGTAATTGACAGAATGCTCTAAGTCGTCACTTTCTCCTGCGCGTTTTAAATCCAACTCCACCGTTAAATCTACTTTAAATCTCTGACCTAATTTATTCTCTTCTGGGAATACACCATGATAACCGTAAAACTCCATATCATGGATATAAATTTTATCCAATTACTTTACCCCCTTACCAATCATCGCATCCATCATCTTAGCCATACGCGCCATTTCTTTCACATCATGAACACGGATAAATTCACAGCCCTTTTCAATACCAAGACAAACGGTAGCACCCGTTCCTTCAAGACGCTCCTCCACTGGCAAATCTAATACATGACCAATAAAGGACTTTCTTGAAGTACCTAAGAGGACTGGATAACCCAGTACATTTAACTGTTCTAAATTACGCATCGCTTCTAAATTTTGTTCAGGTGTTTTCGCAAAACCGATACCTGGGTCTAAAATAATATTCTCATCTCGTACACCAGCATCTTTAGCAATTTTAATACTTTCATACAAATCAGCAATCATATCAGCCATTAAGTTGCGATAGTTCATATTATCTCGGTTATGCATTAAGATAATAGGTACATCATAATAGGCTGCAACTTCAGCAATCTTCGGTTCCGCCTTCGCTCCCCAAATATCATTAATAATATGAGCACCAGCTTCAATCGCTTGTTTTGCAACTTCAGCTTTATACGTATCGATAGAAATAGGTAATTTCGCTTCTTTCGAAACCGCCTGAATCATCGGAACGACTCGCTTTATTTCTTCTTCTACCGAAACTTTAGCAAAACCCGGGCGGGTAGATTCACCACCGATATCAATAATATGAGCACCTTCATTTTTCATTTCTTTCGCATGTCGCACCGCAGCATCTACTTCGTTGTAACTCCCACCATCAGAAAATGAATCTGGCGTTACATTTAAAATCCCCATAATTAATGTCTTTTCATTTAAGTTCAATGTATATTCGCCGCAGCGCAAATCATAATCCCACTTCAAACTACACATCTCCTCTTCGCAATTCATTTCTGCTCCACAATTTCTCTCTCTGCACTCCATAAAGATCCATAAGTCTTTTTGTAACCACTCCCACTTTACCCGGGAAATCTTTCTCCTCTATACGATAAAGGGGGACAATCTCTTGAATAGAGTTCGTTACGAACACTTCATCCGCTGAAAGCAATTCATCTTTTGTAAAGAAACCTTCCTTTACTTCTATATCTAGCTCTTCAGCAGCCTTTATAATAAACGCACGAGTGATTCCGTTTAAAATCCCTGTTTCTAATGAAGGAGTATATAAAATACCTCCTTTAACAAAAAAGAGATTCGAAACAATACCCTCTGCAACATAACCTGTTTCGGTAAGAAAAATACCTTCCTTATTCACAACATTTCCAATTTCGCGTTTCCCTAAAATATTATTTAAATAATGATGGGACTTCAAGCGAAATGCACCCTCAGGTGTATTTCTCACTTGCTTTAAAATAACTCCTTCTTTTTCCACTACATTCCCTGGAGCTGCTAAAGGTTTTATAAAAACAATAACAGACGGTTCTTCATATACTTCCGTTTGTAATCCTATTTCATCTATACCCGCCGATACATTTAAGCGCACATACGCATGCTTTAACTCATTCTTAACAAGTAGATTCTTTAAAATAAGCATCACTTCATCTTTTGTCATTGTCCATTTGATTTGCAATATATCGAGCGCATCCATTAAGCGTTCATAATGATCATCCAATAAAAAGGGATGACCATTATAAATACGAAATGTCTCAAAAACCCCAAGCCCATATAGGTAACCGTGGTCATAAGGAGAAATTTTCGCTTCACTCGCTTCTACATACGCGCCATTTACGTAAATTAACACGATGTCACACTTGGGCTATATTTGCGAATGAAATTCTGTAGCAACTCTTTCCCATGAGAAGTCATAATAGATTCCGGATGGAATTGTACCCCTTCAATCGGCAACGTTTTATGACGAAGCGCCATAATTTCACCTTCTTCAGTCCAAGATGTTATCTCTAAACAATTCGGTAACGTCTCTTTTTTAACGATAAGAGAGTGATAACGTGTCGCGGTAAATGGATTTGGGATATCAGAAAAAATCGTCTGCCCATCATGATGCATTAAAGATGTTTTTCCATGCATCAAACGCTCTGCCCTGACAACATCCCCTCCAAATACTTGTGCAATTGATTGATGTCCAAGACAGACCCCAAAAATCGGAAGCTTACCTGCAAAATATTTAATAACATCCATACTGATTCCCGCCTCATTAGGACTACATGGACCTGGCGAAATCATTAAAAAATCTGGTTTCATATTCTCAATATCCGAAATAGTCACTTCATCATTACGCTTAACAACAAGCTCTTGTCCAAGTTCTCCAAGAAATTGCACTAAATTAAATGTAAAAGAATCATAATTATCAATCATTAATATCATTTCTCTCACCTAACCGTTTCTTCGCTACTTTCTTTTGCACGCCATAAAGCGATTGCTTTTTTTAACGACTCTTTATATTCATCTTTTGGATTTGAATCAATTACAATACCCGCTCCAGCTTGCACATGCGCTTGTCCATCTTTAGCAAGTAGTGTTCGGATTACAATATTCAATTCCGTATCTCCAGAATAACCAATCCAACCAATTGAACCCGTATAAATTCCTCGGCGAACAGGTTCTAATTCCTCAATGATTTCCATCGTACGTATTTTCGGGGCACCGGTAATTGTCCCACCAGGAAATACAGCCTTCACCAAATCGAAAGCATCTTTATCTGCTTCCACCTCACCACGCACATTAGAAACAATATGCATAACGTGTGAGTATTTTTCAATTACCATAAATTCATCTACTTCAACAGTGCCATATTTACAAACCCGGCCCAAGTCATTTCGTTCTAAATCCACAAGCATTACATGCTCTGCTCTTTCCTTTTCATTTTCAATTAATTCTTTCGCTAATTCTTCATCCTCTTGCTCACTTGCTCCTCGAGAGCGCGTACCAGCAATCGGTCTTGTACTCACTTCTTTTCCTTGCTTTTTAATTAGCAATTCAGGCGAAGCACTAACAATTTGAAAATCTCCAAACTCCAAGTAACCCATATATGGAGATGGATTAATTTCACGAAGACTTGTATATATTTCTAGTGGATGTGTTTGTAATGTTCTTTCTTGTCTTGTCGACAAGTTTACTTGAAACACATCACCCGCTCCAATATATTCTTGAATACGTTCAACGGCCTTCATAAAGCCCTCTTCCGTAAAAGCGACTGCTTCATTTTTCTTTTCAGGAGATTCAAACGGCATATTCACTTCGGGGGCTTCTTTCATCCAAAGACCCTTCCATTCATTTAATCGTTCTTCTGCCTCTTCACACTCATCTACATAATGCGTAATAATCCATAATACTCTCTCCTGTTGATCATACACAAACACGTCATCAAATAACAAAAAGAATATGTCAGGTATATTAATATCATCCTTCGCAAGAGAAGAAAGTTTTTCAATATAACGGATACAATCATAACTAAAGTATCCAATTGCCCCACCCTGAAAAGGTGGGTACTCCGGATTATAATCCGTTTTCCATTTCTCCATATACACTTGCATTAAATCTAATGGATTCCCTCGCTCTATTGTTTCCTTACCACTTTCACTTATATGTAACGTCTCATTCTTACCCTGAATTACCGCTACTGGATCCAGCCCAACAATGTTATAACGACCACCACGTCCACTTTCTAACAAAATATGTTGCGGCTTATCCTGAGAAAGAAATTTATATTGCTTAAAGAAATCTAACTGATATGGAATAGAAAGCGCTAAAGATTTTCTTCGTTGCATATCAACACCCCGTCTTCTGTTATCCCACCCTCTTAAGCCAATCAACTCAAACTACATAAAATTATTTATATAGAGAATGATTATACTTGAGGGCTAGTGAAAATAAATTAATTATACTACTTCTTATTTTACATGAAGTTTTCTAGTCATTCACTCTTTTCCTTTTTCCAATCAAAAAAGAAAAAGCATCCTTTTTTAAGGATGCTTTTCAAATCACATTCAATTATGACTCAAATTGATAAAGTGGTGTACTTAAATAACGTTCACCGTTACTTGGGATAATAACAAGTACCTTTTTCCCTTTACCTAATTTCTTCGCAACTTCTGTCGCTGCGTAAACGACCGCTCCTGAAGAGATACCCACTAAAATACCTTCTTCTTTAGCCACTCTTCTCGCATACTCGAACGCTTGTTCTGTTTTCACTTGGATAATTTCATCATATACCTTTACATCCAATGTCTCCGGAACAAACCCCGCTCCAATTCCTTGGATCTTATGTGGCCCTGGCTTTCCACCAGATAATACTGGTGAATCCGCAGGTTCTACCGCGTAAATTTTGATATCTTTATAGGCTTCTTTCAGTACTTCACCGGCACCTGTAATTGTTCCACCTGTACCAATACCTGCGATAAACGCATCTAATTGATCCCCCATCTGTTCAACAATTTCTGGACCTGTTGTTATACGATGGATTTCTGGATTCGCTTGATTTTGGAACTGTTGTGGTATAAAGTACCCATGTTCTTCTGCTAATTCAGTTGCCTTTCGAATTGCTCCGCCCATTCCTTCAGGTCCTGGAGTCAATACTAATTCAGCACCGTAAGCGCGTAATAAATTACGACGCTCAATACTCATTGTTTCTGGCATTACTAAAATTGCCTTATATCCTTTAGCAGCTGCTACCATCGCTAAGCCAATACCTGTGTTACCACTTGTCGGCTCAATGATTGTATCGCCCTCTTTTAATAATCCTTTATTTTCAGCATCTTCAATCATAGCTAACGCGATACGATCTTTAACACTGCTCCCCGGATTCATAAATTCTAATTTTAAGTATACATCTGCGCTGTCTGATTCTACGATGCGGTTCAACTTAACGATCGGCGTTTTCCCGATTAATTCTGAAACTGATTGTGCCACTCGCATTCCTGTCACTCCTAACACCGAGTATTTTTATTGGTTTTATCTATATTTAGATTTTGTCAGAAAATTCCCTGTTTGTCAATCTATTCGGGCGGCTGATTCTCCGCCTAAACTTCTTTATTACAGGTTCTCAATTAGACTTGTAATATCTTCTTTAGCGAATTTATGTCGTTCATTACAGAAGTGACAGTGAACTTCCGTCTCTTCTTCTTCTGCACGAATTTGTTCTAGCTCCGCTTTCCCTAAACTAATTAGCACACTTTCAATACGCTCACGTGAACATGTACAATTAAATTGAACATCCATTGTTTCTAGCACTTTCACTTTATCTTCTCCAAGCACTTCATACAGTAATTCTTCTGGAGAAAGACCTTGTTCGATTAATTGTGATACTGGCGGGATTTGTTGAAGACGCTCTTCAATAAATGAAATTGTCTCTTCCTGCGCACCTGGCATAATTTGAAGAATGAATCCACCCGCCGCTAATACGCTATCATCTCCATTTACAAGAACACCAACACCTACAGAAGAAGGTGTCTGCTCAGAAACCGCGAAATAATATGTGAAATCTTCCCCTAGTTCTCCTGAAACAATTGGAGATTGACCAATAAACGGTTCACGCATACCGATATCTTTAATTACCGTTACAAATCCTTCTGTACCTACCGCTTGATATACACGTAATTTTCCTTGTTCCGTTCCTTCAAAATCAACATGTGGGTTCGTTACATAACCACGTACATCCCCATTTGCATGAGCATCGACTAAGATAGGACCAATCGGACCGTTACCCTCTACTTTAATCGTTAACTTCTGCTCACCTTTTAACATAGCACCCATCATTGTACCCGCAGTTAAAGAACGACCAAGTGCCGCTGAAGCTGTTCTCCATGTATCATGACGCTTTTGCGCCTCACTTACTGTATTTGTTGTACGTACACTATAAGCACGAACCTCTCCATTAAACGCTAACGCTTTTACTAAATAATCTTTCATACTTATTTATTCACCCTTCTCATGTTGTAAATTTGCATTACGCTCATATAACATATACAAACCTTTTAACGTTAAAAACGGATCTACAATATCAATTACATTCGATTCTTCTGAAATTAATTTTGCTAATCCACCTGTTGCAATAACTTTCGGTTCTTGCTTAGCTTCTTCCTTCATACGCTTAACAATACCTTCCACTTGTCCAACGTATCCATAAAGAATACCTGATTGCATTGCACTTACTGTATTCTTCCCGATAACACTACCCGGTTTTGTAATTTCAATACGAGGAAGCTTTGCTGCCCTGCTATATAAAGCCTCTGCCGAAATCATAATTCCTGGCGTAATGACGCCACCCATATAATGCTTCTCTTCGTTAATATAACAATATGTAGTAGCCGTACCAAAATCAACAATAATAAGTGGACTTCCATATAAGTGGATTCCTGCTACTGCATTTACAATTCGGTCCGCGCCTACTTCACGTGGATTTTCATATTTAATATTCAAGCCAGTTTTTATCCCAGGCCCCACTACAAGCGGTTTAATTTTAAAATACTTTTCACACATACGCTCTAAAGCGAACATAATTGGCGGTACGACTGAAGACACAATAATACCTTTCACATCTTCAAAAGAAAGACCTTCATGCTCAAGTAACTGCTTTACAAGCATCCCATACTCATCTTCTGTTTTATGACGATCTGTTTCCATGCGCCAATGCTGACGAAGTTCCCCCTCTTCAAACACACCTAGTACCGCATTTGTGTTCCCTACATCCAATACAAAAATCATATTCTCACCACTTATCTTATTTAATCTATATTTGCGCAGTATGTATAAAACTTATAAAAACATCATATCACACATACTTATATAATCAGTTTTTCTATACTCATCATTGTACAAAAAGATTACTCTCTATTTCAATTTTAAATAATAGTTTCATTCAATTTTTTTTGCCACTTAAATTCATTCCACAAAAAAAAGGAGTGACTATTGTCACTCCTTCGTTTCTTACTTATCTTCTGTATCTTCATCGTCTTTCTTCATATTGATGTTTACTTTCACATCATCTGAAGATGTTGGACGCTCGGGTAATCTGCCATAATCATATAAATGATTAATTTGCTCTGCATCTAATGTTTCTACTTCAAGTAACGTTTTCGCGATAATATCAAGCTTATCTCGTTTTTCAGTAAGAATTTGTTTCGCACGAGCATAACAGTCTTTAATAATTATTTGCATTTCCACATCAATTTCATGCGCGATTGCATCACTGTAGTTTTGTTCTGAATGGAAGTCTCTTCCTAAGAATACCTGACCACCTTGTGAGCTACCAAATTGCATCGGTCCAAGCTTATCACTCATTCCGAATTCTGTAACCATACGTCTTGCAATACCAGTCGCACGTTGGAAGTCGTTGTGAGCACCTGTACTTGCTTCACCAAATACAATCTCCTCAGCTACTCGACCACCAAGTAAACCAGTGATTTTATCAAGTAACTCTGGTTTTGTCATGAAGTAACGATCTTCCTTCGGAAGCATTACCGCATATCCACCAGCTTGACCACGAGGGACAATTGTTACTTTATGAACGATATCTGCTTCATCAAGGACAACACCAATTACAGTATGGCCAGCCTCATGGAATGCAACGATATTACGTTCTTTTTCAGAGATAACGCGACTCTTCTTAGCTGGACCTGCAATAACACGATCCGTTGCTTCATCGATGTCACTCATATCAATTTTCTTCTTATCTTGACGCGCAGCTACTAAAGCAGCTTCGTTTAATAAGTTTTCAAGATCGGCACCAGAGAATCCTGGTGTACGAGTTGCAATTGCTCTTAAGTTGACATTCTCATCAAGCGGTTTATTACGAGCGTGTACCTTAAGTACAGCTTCACGACCATTTACATCTGGACGATCTACTGTAATTTGACGGTCAAAACGACCTGGACGTAATAACGCTGGATCAAGAATATCAGGACGGTTTGTCGCAGCGATGATAATAATACCTTCGTTTGCACCGAATCCATCCATTTCAACAAGCAATTGGTTCAACGTTTGTTCACGCTCATCATGACCACCGCCAAGACCCGCGCCACGTTGACGTCCTACTGCATCAATTTCATCAATGAAAATGATACAAGGAGCATTTTTCTTTGCATTTTCAAATAAATCACGTACACGGGATGCACCGACACCGACGAACATCTCTACGAAGTCAGAACCACTAATAGAGAAGAACGGAACGCCTGCCTCACCTGCAACAGCACGTGCTAGTAAAGTTTTACCTGTACCTGGAGGTCCCACTAATAGAACACCCTTCGGAATACGGGCACCAACTTCAGCGAACTTACGAGGGTCTTTCAAGAATTCAACTACCTCAACAAGTTCTTGTTTCTCTTCATCCGCTCCAGCAACATCTCTGAAACGAATTTTTTTCTTTTCATCATTGTATAGCTTCGCCTTACTTTTCCCGAAGTTCATAACACGGCTACCGCCGCCCTGAGCTTGGTTTAATAAGAAGAAGAATAAAATGAAGATAATGACAAACGGAATGATAGAAGTAAAGAACGTTACCCAAGCACTTGTTTCTTCTGCTGGTTGATACTTAACTTCAGCCCCTTGCGCTTTATCATTAATTTTCTTTTGTAATTCCTCAGTATTTGGTGCATAAGTAACAAATTGTTCTCCTTGGCTAGAAGTCTTGAATTGTCCCTTTACCTCAAACACACCATTTTTCGGTTGAAGCTGCACATTACGCACTTCACCTTTTTCAAGTTGAGTAATGAATTTATCGTAGCTAACTGATGTCGTTTTTTGCGTCGAACCATTAAAATAGCTCACGATTCCAATTACTACTAGGAATATCAGTAAATAAAAGATGGTATTACGGAAGATACGATTCATTCCTAACCTCCTCTCACGGCATAAACACTATAGTAAATCGTAACATAAAAAAAATTTCCTATACAATTGTAACGCCTATATTTAATTAATTTGAGTAAACACTTGGTTTTAATACTCCTACATAAGGAAGATTACGGTACTGCTCTTTATAATCTAATCCATATCCTACAACAAATTCATGAGGAACAGTAAATCCAACATAATCTGCTTTCAGATCAACCTTACGGCCTGTTGGCTTATCTAATAAAGTAACAATTTTTACAGATTTCGCTTTACGATATTTAAACAGGTCCACTAAATAGCTTAGTGTAAGACCGCTATCAATAATATCTTCAACGATTAAAATATCGCGACCTTCTACCGAAGTATCAAGATCTTTTAAGATTTTTACTTCGCCTGTCGAAACTGTAGAGTGACCGTAGCTAGATACAGCCATAAAATCCATTTCAAGATATGTATCTGTTCTCTTTAATAAATCTGCCATAAATGGCATTGCACCCTTTAGTACACCAATCGCAAGAGGTACTGTATTTTTGTAATCCTCTGCAATAACTGCACCTAGTTCGTGTACCTTTTCTTGTATTTGTTCTTCAGAAATTAATACTTTTTCGATATCTTGATTCATCATTTCATTATCCTCCCGGAAGACTCCTTGCTTTTGTAGTGAATAATCATGTATTTACCCTTCTTTGCTAGCTCTTTCGAAGTAGCAAACGCAGATCGTTTCAACAAGGGTACCCAAATAATATTTCCACTTGCGTCACAAACGATCGGCCATTCTTCTCTTTTTTCTTTTGGTACTTTTGCTTCGATAAAAACAGCTTTTATCTTTTTTGTACCATCCATACCTTGCATTGACATGCGATCTCCATTTTCCCTAGACCGAATACGAAGTGGATACGATATATCATTATACTTAGCAACAAATACTGTTTCATTCATGTTACTCGGTATATCTTCGCTCACCTCTGTTACAAGTTTATCCCCATTCGGCAATATAATTGTCCCAGGTACTGATAAATCTTGCGAAAAAGGAGAAACAACTTCTTGTTTAAATCCAAAACCACATTCTTCGTATGTGCGAACAATTTTCAAACCACCTGGAAAATCTAGTGAACCTGAAGGTTGTGCCCGCTTAAAAAATTCAATCACCTTGTCAATATGTATAGAAGAAAGCGAAGATGGAATCTTATATTCATAAAGATAGTTTAATATTAGTTGAATCCCTCTTCTTTGTAAAGGCATAGACATGGATTCAAAGGCAGGAATTGATAAGCTAATTTGTTTATCGCTTTTTTTTGTAATTACTTTATTCATTTTCTCAAAAGCTAATTCCTGCAAATAAGCCTCATCCTCTTGCATCTGCACGCTAAATTTTTGAAATTTCTCATGCATTTGTGGATTTTCTTCTTTCAAATAAGGAAGGACATATTTACGTAATCGATTCCTTGTATATACTTCTTTTTTATTACTCGGATCTATACGCGGAATAACTTTTAATTTATTACAGTAATCAACAATTTCTTCCTTAGTTACCCCAAGTAACGGCCTAATTAAATATCCATTATGAAAAGATCGCTTCACTGCAATTCCTGCGTATCCTTTCGGAGTACTCCCTCGTACAAGGCGCATTAAAATCGTCTCTACTTGATCATCTCCATGGTGACCAAGAGCTACATAACTCGCATCATATTTCTTCATTATTCTTTCCAAAAATGCATATCTGCATTCTCTAGCTGCAACTTGTGCATTCATTCCATATTGCTGTTGATATTGCGACACATTAATCCTTAGCGTTTCACAAATAACTCCTAGCTCTTTGCAAAGACCCTGTACAAACTGTAAATCCTCATAAGATTCATTACCTCTAAACATATGGTCCACATGTGCTACTACAATTTCTAGCTGTTTTTCTGCCCTTTTTTCTAACAAATAATATAAAAGAGCCAAAGAGTCAGGACCACCAGAAACCCCTACAACAATTGTTGAATGTTTCTTTAATACATCATGCTGCTTTACAAAGTCATCTACTTTTTCAACAAATGCATCTTTCAACTTCGCAATCACCTTTCATTAAACAAGAACAACAACATTAGTTACCTTGTATATAATGGTACAACTTTTACAAACATTGTGCAAAAAAAAGATGTACAAAATCCATATTTTTATCTTACATCCCTCCTGTATATTTAACAAAGTAATCACATTACCTTTTTAATCAAAAAAACCTAGGCATCTACCTAGGTTTTTTGATTATTTTATTGCGCCTGCATTCCTACTATTGGAATCGTAGCCCACTTCGGCATATTTTTCTTTACTTTCGCCACCACAATAGTCATATCATCATTTATATAACCATCACCAGAGCGAATTACTTCTTCCATAATAATATCAGCGATTTCCTGTGGGTCCTCTGTTTGTAGTTCTTTAATTTTACGTTTTATCCATAATTCGTGATTCTCCACATGTTGCGCTCCCTCAAAGATGCCGTCACTCATCATGATAAGAAGATCACCCGTTTTTAATTGCTCACCAACCACATCAACTTCAACATCTTCAATGATTCCCATCGGCAAATTACTTGCCTCAATTTTCAAAATATTATTTCCGCGTTTAACAAAGCTCGGCGTCGATCCAATCTTTAAAAACTTCGCACTCGCATCCCTTAAATCTACCATAGCCAAGTCAAGCGTTGTATACATCTCCTCTGTCGTCCTTAAAGAAAGAATCGAATTGATGGACTTAATCGCTATTTCTTCATCAATACCTGATTGAAGTATCTTTTGTAATAATTTTACCGTTTCCCTGCTCTCCATATGAGCCCTTTGTCCATTTCCCATACCATCACTAATCGCAAGTGCATATTTACCAACGCTCAAATCCATCATCGCGTAGGAATCACCTGAAATAAACCCACCACCTTTTGCAGCTGTGGCCAATCCTGTATCAAGAGAATACGTCTTCGCTGAACCAAATGATATTAAACTGTGCCCATTTGGATATGAGGATTTCTCTTCATGCTTAACGACGATATTCTCTTTTAAAATATCTGAAAGCATTGGAGCAACCAACTTCTCACATTCCCCATGTTCATTAGATGCAGCCGGAATCAACATTTCAATATCAATACTTCCTCTATCTAAACAATAAATATCAACATGCTCCACTTCGACACCAAAATCACGAAACGCTTGTAAAATTTGCTCCTCCTGCGCTTGATGGTTCTCTCTTTCTCGTTGTATCTCCTTAGCGAAATCCTCCATCACTTTTGATACACCTAGTAATTGCTCCGCTACAATTCTACGATTTTCCTTCATTTGTTTTCTTAATTTCTGCCCCTCATAGAAGTGATCTAATTCACCCGCTACTAAATCCGTTACTTTCTTCCCTCTAACACAATGCTTGTCCCATTCACGAACTAACTTCCGATTATGCTGCAGCGTTCCTTCTTCTGTTTCACTCATTATTTGTTTCATATAATCGTATGTTTTATCAAAATTAACTACCCAACATTGATCCTTCTTAAAGCATGTTTGACATGTTTTTGCAGTAATTGTACTTAAAAATAAATCAGCTTCTGTTTCTTTATCTTCTTCCTCCACATACCCGTATACAGAAAAGCTATTAGACAAAGCAGCAAATACATTAGCAAATTGATTGATTTTGTTTGCTGTAACATCGCGCACTCTTCTTAAATATTGTTGTTGATCCTGTGAATGTTCCTGTGTACCCGGCATAAATTTAGCAATACGATCCATAATAAGCTTCGGTGTTAATAAGAAAAAAACAATTGCTACACCAGATTCAATTAAAGTTGTTACAATACTTGTTTGCTTGTCTACATATAATGTAATTAAGCTTGTACCAATTAATAAACCTAAACTAACTCCTATACGCTTCCCTTCTTTTAACAATCCCCCAAGCAATCCTGAAAAGGCAAGGAGACTAAGTTGAGACAAGCTCGCCACATTTGCTAAACTTAATATTAACCCAGTGACAACTCCTACCGTGGACCCTGTAGCTGCCCCTGCAATAAAGGCAAATACTAATACTAAATATCTAGTGAAAATATGTTGAATAGAAGCATCATAAACAAACCAATCCGTTGTGCCCGTTAAAACAGATGCTAGTAATATAATTAAACAAACAATTTCTTCTGTTTCTAACGCTTGTTGCTTCCCTTTCCTTTCCACTAAAAGCGGAACACTTTGTAAAAATATCATCGTTAATACGAAGCTAAGCCCCGCTTCGATCGTACTGACGAGCAGATCATACATGGTGACGGTTTGCTGTGCAAAATATACAACAACTAAATGTGCGGTTAATGCGGAGATAAATACTTGGAATGGTACAAGTCCAACAGTTTTACGTGTAAACCGACTAAAGAAGATATTATAAATAAAGAAGGTAAAGATAGATGCAAAAGTAAAAAATAAATTATCTATTGAAACTGAAAGTGCTCCCCCCATTAGGGCTAAGAACGCGAGCGGCATTTTATCTCGCTTCATAACATAAACAGCAGCAAAAAACGGCAATGCAAACGGTAAAATGTTTGTTAATATATATGCTCGTCCCAAAAGAAAACCAATAACAGCAATAATGAATCCCCATCTAAAGAAAACTTTTTCAAACTTCATTCGCAACTTACTCGCCCACTTTATTGTTCCAAGCTGACTTTCATTCATCGCCAATGCACTTGTATTCATAGTATTCCTTCCTGCTTTAGGCATATTTTTAACACCACCTGCATAGTTTAATTACTGTTATTATAAAAGATGATTATTGGTTTTTTTGTCAAAACAACAGTTTTGACTTTTATAATCGTTCGACTTTTTATTCGAAATAAATCTACATATATACATAGTATTTAAATTATTTAAAGATAGTTGAAAGAATGTTCAGAAAATATAGGGTGATTTTGTAGAAGTATTGTACGTCTTAATTTATATTTAACAAAAAAAGACCATGCAAATTTGCATGATCTTTTTAGATGACCCGTACGGGATTCGAACCCGTGTTACCGCCGTGAAAGGGCGGTGTCTTAACCACTTGACCAACGGGCCGTTAAATTAAATATAGCGGCGGAGGGGATCGAACCCCCGACCTCACGGGTATGAACCGTACGCTCTAGCCAGCTGAGCTACACCGCCATGTCGTCGTATTTAACGGACAATTAGTATATTACATCAGATATATTTTAAAGTCAATACATCTCAAAAACTTTTTTAAAAATATATCCTCTCACATAAAAAAGTACCCGAGTAATTACTCTGGGTACCTCTCTATATGTTAAGAATTAAACGGACTTATTATCCGCGACGTGCGCCACGACCACCACGTTTAGATTCTGTGTTACGCTTTAAAGAAGTTAAACGATCTTCACTATCTTTTAAAAAGCGTGCCATCTTTTGCTCAAATGTTTCTTTTGGAGCTCGTTCGTTACCGCCACCGCGGTTATCTCTGTTGGAAGAACGATTATTATTACGTTGTGGACGTCCAGAACGTTGTTGATCACCACCACGTTGGTATTCACCACGCGGACGATCTCCTTCTGTTTTTTCACGTTCTTTCGCTTTCTTAATAGATAGGCCAATTTTGCCATCTTTTTCAACATTGATAACTTTTACTTCTACTTGGTCGCCTACTTTTAAGTGATCGTTAATATCTTTCACATAATTATCAGCAACTTCACTAATATGAACAAGACCTGTTAAGCCTTCTGGCAGCTCCACAAAAGCCCCAAAATTTGTAATACCTGTTACTTTACCCTGTAACTTGCTGCCTACCTCGATTGACATAAAAAAAATGCTCCTCCTTAGTGGTTAAAAAGTCAAATTTTACTTTATTATATATAATCCTAAAATGTAGTGTCAATAAGACATACTCTACTTAGAAACAGGAAAAATTATCTCCCCTTTTCCGGAGAAGAAATAATCCCTTCTAGCAATCTTTAAAACGTACTCTTCATCATTCAACTTTTGAACTTCATCTTTTAGATTCTTTTCTTTTTTCGTTAATGAATCCAGTTCTTTTTTCATGTCCTTAACTTTTGCTTCTTTTGCTTTAATGGAACTGTTTTGTTGATAAAACGTCACACTAATACTAGCAATAATTGTAAAAGCAAAGACAAGAAAAACCGCTAAACGGCGATAAAGTCGCTTCCTGTTCTCATCCGTTTGTATTATATGTTCTTTAACAGGATTTGGACTCTGTTTTTCGATTGTTCTTTGTCTCAGTTCCCTCATTTCCGAGGTCCCCCTAACTTCTTTTTTATACGCACCCATAATTGGAAGATATGTCCCTTCAATTTTGCTACATATTGCAGGAACCCTACATGCTTCATTATAAAAAGTTTAACACGATTAGGGAGAAGTTTCCATATGAGCGAAGCAATAAACCGAACAGGCGAGAAAAAAACTTTCCATATGAAAAGTAATATCCAAATCACCATTTTCCATAACACATGTCCAATTGAAAGCAGTATACGAAATAAGAATAATATAAATGCAATAAATAGCTGTGCTATAATAATAACAGGTTTTATCATGAGTAGCTGTATAATTCGAACAAAAAATTGTGTTGTTTGTACAAAAATATAGATGAGAAAATTTAACATCTTCATGTATAGTACTTTCAATAAGCTTTGATATGCTGCAAAACCACATAGTAACGCCAAAAATACATATATACGTAGTTCGGCTTCATTTACACGCAGTAATACATAAAAAACGAATAATGCTTGGACAATCCAAAATAGTATATCATGTATAAATACAAGCCAACGTTTACGCTCTTGGCGTTTTAAAAACCGTTGGTATGTATCTAAAGAAGCACCAATCCAAGCACCCATTCCAATCATCGAAAGCATTGTATACAACTGAATTGTTAGGCTCATTTAAACAGCTTACTAAAGAAGCCTTTAGTTTTCTCCCCTTGGTTCTCATCAATATACAACATTTCATGAACTTTCCCTTTAATTGATACAACACCCTTTTCTACATCTAAATTCTTCATTTGCAAATTTTGACCACGAATTGTTAAAAAACCCATTACAGTCTCGAGTAAAAACTCTTCGCTATCAAAACTCTCTACTTGCTTTACACCAGTAATATCGATTACACGCCTGCCACGCATGATAATATCATGCTCTACAGAAACATTTTGTTGATTAGAAGACATAGGTGAGTAACCATTATTCACGAAAATCCCCCCATAGCTTTATACTAGCTAATAGTAATGTATGAAGGGCTAACCTATTTTAGAACAAGCCTTCTTCCGCTTTCACTTTTTCCTCACGAACAAGACTATACATGTTTGCTGCATCTTCTTTTTTAGTTGTTTCTTTCAATTCATTTACTTTCACAGTTACTATTTTTTGCCCGAAACGAATTGTTAATTCATCCTCTACCTTCACATCTGAACTCGCTTTTGCCACTTGGCCATTAATCGAAATTCTTCCTTGGTCAGACACTTCTTTTGCTAATGTTCTTCTTTTAATTAAACGTGATACTTTCAAAAATTTATCTAGACGCATATCAAATCCCCCTATTAACGCTCTGTTTGTTTTGCCTCTTCCCATAAAATATCTAACTGTTCTAATGATAAATCTTGCATTTCCTTATTCATTTCAGCTACTTTTGCTTCCATGTATAAAAAGCGAGCCATAAATTTCTCATTAGTTGAACGTAACGCTTCTTCTGGATCTAATTTATAATGACGAGCTATATTAACAAATGCAAATAGTAAATCACCAAATTCACCTAGCATCTTTTTCTCATCCATGTTTACAACTTCTTGTTGGAATTCTTGCCATTCTTCTAAGGCTTTCTCTATCATCGGCTGCACATCAACCCAATCAAATCCAACCTTTCCAGCTTTCTTCTGAATTTCATAAGCACGCATTAGTTGTGGCAAGCTTTTTGGAATACCCGCTAAAACAGATTCTTTCACGAATCCCTTTTCTTGTTTTTTAATTTCTTCCCAATTTGCAATCACTTCATCAGCATTATTTACATCCGTATCACCAAACACATGCGGATGACGACGAACCATTTTCTCAGCTAAAGTCCGAATAATGTCATCTATAGAGAACCAACCTTCATCCTCTCCAATTTGGGCATGAAGCATAACTTGTAATAATATATCACCTAGTTCTTCTACTAAATGATCATCATCCTCTTCATCAATTGCTTCTAGCACTTCATACGCTTCTTCAATTAAGTATTTCTTTAAAGATTGATGAGTTTGCTTTTTATCCCATGGGCAACCATTCGGTCCACGAAGATCAGCAATAATTGCTCTAAGCACATCAAACTGCTGATATAAGGACGCACGTTCCTTAACCGGCGGTACATACACACTCGTTAAATTATTTAATTCTGTTTCGTGATCTAACATGTATAACGATACCTTTTTCACTTGCTCGAATGAAGTCCCTGCAGCTGTTACGATATACACTTCGTAATCATCTGGCAAAATCTCCATTAACGTTAGCTTCACATCTGAAGCAACGAATGCATCATACACTTGGCAAAAGATTAAATGTTGACGTAATTCTAATTGCCCTCTTTCAAATGATGTAGCATCAATTAATTGGAACCCTTCAATCGGATCAATTTTTAGACTTGCAAACATCGGATCAAGGAAACTTTGTCCACCTTCAATTCGCACTTCAATATTTGCTGCTTCTCCTTTTTCCAAAAGTAGCTGAACTGTTCTTTCTGCTACAAGCGGATGACCTGGAACAGCATAAATAATTTCTGCACCTTTAGCTTGTTCTAGCAATGTATTCGCAATTGTTTCATATACGATTTCAAATGTATCATGTGCCTCATATACATTATCAAAGGCCGTATACTTTATAGCTTCTTTCTCCAATTCTTCTATAACTGGGTGTTCCTTCGTTCTAACAAACATATGGTCTGCTTCTTTTATCTTTCGATATACACCCATCGTTAACTGATCTAACTCACCAGCACCTAATCCTAAAACAGTAATGATTCCACTCACAACCAGTCACCTCTATCCACTCTTCTTCAATGAACCTTCTTTTTTCTCTTGTTTCATAACGGTTCCTAATTCTTCTTTTGTAAATACACGTAATTTTAAAATTAAAAACATATATGCTAATCCGCCGATAGCTACACCTAGCAGCGCTTCAAGCGTCGCAATTCCTCTATGTCCTGTATCAATTACTAATCCAGACATTCGCAACACACGCATAAAGATTATTAATACAAACCCCATACAGATACCACTAATAACTACACCTAACATATTCCGCTTATCAATAAGCGGATCTGATACAGCTCGCATAAGCAACACACTATTTAGCAAGGCAATTACAATAAGCGCAACTAAAGTTGCAATTGCAGCTCCCTTCACACCAAAATAAGGCATTAATATATAGTTTAAAGCTAGCTTCAAACAACCTCCAAATACAACGAATATTGCTGGTTTTAATGTTTGTCCCAACCCTTGCAAAATAGAAGCAGTTGTAATTGACAATGAGCTAAATAAAATAGATAAAGATAAAATCGATAACACATCTGATCCATCACTATTTTCAAACAACATAATATTTGCAGGTTGAATAATACAAGTTAATCCAATAGCAGCTGCAAATCCAATAACGAATGTTATTTTCATTGCTAACTTTACCTTTTCTTGAATAAAAGAAAGATCTCCTCTTTCTTTCGCCGCTGTAATAATAGGAATAAGTGACAATGAGAAAGAAGTTGTCACAACAGTACCTAATTGCATAAGCGGGATACTTCTATCATAAACACCTTTTAGTACCTTTGCATTTTCAACTTGCTCTCCCGCACGAATAAGCAAAGTATACAAGGAAATAGAATCCGCCATTTGTATAAAAATAAGGACTAAATTACTAACACAAATCGCTAATCCCTGCCAAAAAAGGATTCGAACAATCCCTTTTTTATTTCTAATTCCCTTCCATCCTTTGAAGAAAATAGCATGGAAATCATGACGCATATAAAGTAAAAGTACGATAATCCCAATAAGCCCGCCTGCAATTGAACCTAGCATGGCACCCGCACCAACTGTATATAAATCAAATCCATGAGCAATAAGGAATAGTGATAAAAATACAATAATAGAAACACGAATCGTTTGTTCAATTACTTGCGAAACAGCCGTCGGCATCATATTATTGAAACCTTGAAAATATCCTCTCGCTACAGATAAAAATGGCATTAGTAGGAATGAAAACGAAATAACACGTAATAATTTATCTAAATGTATATCGCCCATAACCGATGCAATTGTTTTGGCCCCAAAGAATAATGTGAAAAATCCTATAAAGCCAATTCCTAATAAAAACCAAAAAGATACACAAATAATTTCTTCTGCTTCTTTTTGTTTTCCTCGTTCTAATCTTTCTGCGACCATTTTTGAAATAATAATGGGAAACCCATAAGTAGCTAAAATCAAACAAAATCCATAAAACGGATAAATTTGTTGGTAAATATAAAAACCAACATCACCCGCTATATTTTGATATGGAATACGGTAAAAAGCGCTTAATACCTTCGTAACAAAACTTGCGATTGTTAATATAATAGCCCCACGCCAAAAGGCTTGGTACTTCTTCGCTTCCATACAAGAAAACTCCTTTTTCTATTCTCACCCCTCGTATTATATCACAAAGAAAAACTGGCTCTCCTTCATATTCCTTACATTCACTGACTTCTTTCAACAGCAAAAATATTCAATGAAAAAAGGTAGCAAAGCGCTACCTTCGTTCAATATACTTATATCTCCAAATAGTTAATTTCTCAAATAGAAATATCATAATTAGGAAAGATTGCTACTTATAGAAATTACACTTCGCTACTGCTCCATTTGTTTCGCTAAAAAGCTTGCAGCTGTATTTACTGATTTATGCTCTACTTCACTTATAATAGCCTCTTTAGAGAAGATAACGACAGCTCCGATTGGATCTCCATTTGCAATAATCGAGCCAATTGTATAAGAGCTCACTTTTTCTGTTACTCCATCAATAATTGAAATTTCGCTTTCATCTGTCATAATTACAGACTTACGCTCTTCCATTGTCTTCTCAATTAAATCGCCAACACTTTTATTTAAGTATTCTTTTTTAGATGCGCCTGCTACTGCGATAATAGAATCACGATCGCATACAAGCACATTATGTCCTAAGCTATCGTATAAAGCTTCCGTATATTCCTTTGCAAAATTACCTAGTTCACTAATTGGAGAATATTTTTTCAAAATCACTTCTCCATCGCGATCAACAAATATTTCTAGTGGATCTCCCTCACGAATACGTAAAGTTCTACGAATTTCCTTCGGAATTACTACCCTGCCTAAATCATCAATTCGACGTACGATTCCAGTTGCTTTCATTCTAATGCTGCCTCACTTTCTACTGATGATCAAAGTGGTGAATTTACCTGTTCATGTAAAAATCACCAACTATTAAACATAGTATTTTACACATTAGTTCTTCTATGCACGTCGAATTGTATTTTTTATCTTATATTAGGCATTTATTACTTCTTTTTTTACATCTGGCAAGCCTTTTAATAAATTTTCAGCAATTGTTAACCATTTCGACGTCTCTAATCCATTCGTTTTCATCACAATTTTCAATTGTGACCCCTCCATACCAAGACCGATCATACGGCCAAAACTACTTCCTAGCATGAATAATTTTCCACCATCTATATTTTGGCTCGCTTGTTCAGAAAACAGGAATGTTACTTCAAATTTATTTTGCTTAATTAACTCAATTTGTTCTTTCATTGCCAACACTTTAATGTTTGCAATTTGTAATAAATAACCAACTTCTTGTGGATAATCACCAAATCTGTCGATCATCTCTTCCTGCAACTCTTCAATATCTTCAATTGCAGAAATACCTCTAAATTGTTTATACATCATAATTTTTTGTTTACTATCTGAAATGTACGCATCCGGTAAATATGCATCTACTTCTAAATCAATTTCAACATTAACGGTATTTTCAACTCCGTCTGTTCCTCTACGTTGCTCAATTGCATCTTTTAACATTTGAGAATATAGATCAAATCCAACAGAATCAATAAATCCATGTTGTTCTGCCCCTAACAAATTACCCGCACCACGAATTGATAAGTCTCTCATCGCAATTTTGAAACCAGATCCAAGCTCTGTAAACTCTTTAATTGCTTGCAGACGCCTCTCTGCAACTTCCGATAACACTTTATCACGTTTGTATGCAAAGTATGCATACGCGACGCGATTAGAACGTCCAACACGACCACGAAGCTGATACAACTGTGATAATCCCATACGATCTGCATCAAATACAATTAATGTATTTACATTCGGAATATCTACACCCGTCTCAATAATTGTTGTACTTACAAGAACATCATGCTGCCCTTCTAAAAACGATAGCATAACAGACTCTAATTCACCTTCATTCATTTTCCCATGTGCGTATGTTACACGAGCATCTGGAACCAACATCGAAATTTCATCTGCTTTTCTTTCAATATCCTCCACACGGTTATATAGGAAGTAAATTTGACCGCCTCTTGCCAACTCTCGCTCTATCGCTTCTCGCATTAACGCCGGATTATACTCTACTACATATGTTTGTACTGGGAAACGATTCTCTGGTGGTGTCTCAATAACAGATAAATCGCGCACACCAAGCATAGACATATGAAGTGTACGTGGAATCGGAGTTGCCGTTAATGTTAACACGTCAACATTTGCTTTCAATTGTTTAATTTTTTCTTTATGTGTAACGCCGAATCTCTGTTCTTCATCAATAATAAGAAGTCCTAAATCTTTATAAGTAACATCTTTAGATAAAATACGATGCGTTCCGATTACAATATCCACCGTTCCATCTTTTAAACCTTTAATCGTTTCATTTTGTTGTTTTCGTGTGCGGAATCTACTTAGTAACCCTATATTAATCGGGTAATCTTGAAAACGCTCTCGAATTGTTTCATAGTGTTGTTGTGCAAGGATTGTTGTTGGTACTAAAATCGCAACTTGTTTTTCATCCATAATTGCTTTAAATGCCGCACGAATAGCTACTTCAGTCTTTCCATATCCTACGTCACCACAAAGAAGCCTATCCATCGGACGTCCGCGTTCCATATCTTTCTTAATCTCTTCAATAGAACGTAATTGATCCTCTGTCTCTTGATATGGAAATAAAGATTCAAACTCTTGTTGCTCTGCCGTATCTGGTGTATATGCATAACCTTTTGAGGCTTCACGCTCGGCATATAATTTAATTAGGTCATCTGCAATGTCTTGTACAGATTTTTCAACTTTCGTTTTGACCTTCTTCCAATCATTTCCGCCTAATTTATAAACTTTTGGTTCCTTACCTTCAGACCCTACGTATTTTTGCACTTGATCAATTTGTTCAATTGGAACGTATAACTTATCATTACCTTGATATTTAATATTTAAATAATCTTTATGAACACCATTAATCTCTAATGTCTCAATACCTAAAAATTTACCTATACCATGATTTACATGAACTACATGGTCTCCAACTTTTAATTCCGAATAACTTTTAATACGTTCAGCGTTAGATAACTTTTGCTTACGTTGTGATTTTTTAACCTTCTTATGAAAAAGCTCCTTTTCAGTAATGACAACAAACTTTTGCATCGGCATTTCAAAGCCTGCATGTAAATCACCTACAGCAATTTGTAACCTTCCAGGCAATAAGATATCTGTCGCCTCTACAATGTCTGCATCAATATCATAATCACTTAAAATATGTTGTAGTTTTTTTACACGTTCATCATCTGTTCCAAGCACAACGGTCGTAAAATTACCTTCATTCCATCTATCAATTTCAGTTTTTAACAAATGCATCTGTCCGTGGAAATCTTGCATCGTTTTACATGTCACATTCACAATATTTTGAGGATGTGTGTGTGCTATATGGCGTAAGAATAACGTTAAATATACAAAACTTCTTTTTTTATTATGAAGAAACTCCTCAAACGAGTGGGAGAAAGATAAATCCTGAATAATTGTTCCTTCGCCAAGAAGTGAGATATACCATTCCGCTTCTTCTGTTTCAAGATGTGATGCTGTTTCTTGAATACGGGAAATCTCATCTAAAATCACAACACCATTTTCTGGTAAATAATCTATCAGACTAGCAGGTTCTTTATAGAAAATAGATAAATATTTAAACATTTGTTCTATACTTTGCCCGTTTTTCAACATTTCAAGTTCATGACTAACCGTCTCAAGCACAGTAGTCTTTAATTTATCATCGGAAAGCTTTTGCATCGTCTTAGTCAAACCTTCTTCAAGATGCTTAATTCCCGATTTCAATTCTTCCTGTGAAAATAAAAACTCTGTTGCCGGACCAAAACGAACACTTTCCCTTTTATCTTGAGAGCGCTGTTCTTCCACATCAAATAATCGAATAGAATCAACCTGTGTATCAAAGAATTCAATACGAAATGGTAATTCTTCAGTTAATGGGTAAATATCTAATATTCCCCCGCGTAGACTAAAATCTCCTGGAGCTTCTACCATCGACTTACGCTCATAACCAATATGATGTAAGGTATGCAAGAGTGCATCTAAATCAATCTCTTGCCCTAGATTGATTTCAATTTGCCTTTGCTTCCATAATTCTTTTATTGGTAAAAACCTACGCAGCCCTGCAACTGGCGCTACAATAATCCCATTCTCTCCTGCAGCTAAGCGATTTAACACTTCAATACGCTGTGCCTTCAATTCTGGACTTGCAACACCAACCTCCGATGCTATCAATTCATTTACCGGATATAGCCAAACATCTTTTTCACCAAGTAACGCCACTAAATCTTCATGTACTTTTTGTGCTTGGTATAAATTGTGCGTCACGATAAGTTGTGATTGCTTTGTCTTTTTATATAAAGCTGCCATTAATAAAGAACGAGAGGATGTTGCCATACCCGATACAAGTTGTTCTTTCAACCCATTTTCTAGCCCATTAATAACCGATTGTATTTCTTCATTTTTATAAAATTGCTCTAATAAACCTATCATTTTCAAAACTCCTCTCAACATAAAGAGCAAGTTACTATATTTTATGCAAATATTTTGGAAAAAGAAAACAGAAAAATGCTTTGGACACGCCAAAGCGACAACATTTTATTGCAGAAATTTTTCATATTCATAATACTCAGGATAAGATGCGAGCGTTTCTTGACACGATTCACAAATCGTTTTTATATATATATTTCCATTCTCATGAAAATGAATCATATCCACTACTTCTTGCTCTGTTAGTTGAAACAAAACGTCGCTATATACTTTTTCTGCGATAATGGAGCCCACATTACTTCCACAATGTCTACAGTAATAATAACCTTCCATACTAGCCTCCTAAATATCCAATTGCTACTAGTATGGGATAAAACAAAATAAAATATTCCAGATTGTGCGCTTAACTATTAAAAGTATTCATGATTTGGAGAAAAGGTTTATTTAACCATTCCTCACATGCATCTGCTGCATTTTCAATGGATTGATTAACGCCAGATATTTCTTCAGATGTAAAGCGTCCTAATACGTAATCCACTACTTTCATCCCATTTTTCGGACGATCGATTCCCATGCGGATACGTTGAAATTCTTGTGTTCCTAAATGTGAAATTGTTGATTTCACACCATTATGTCCACCCGCACTACCTTTCATGCGAAGGCGTAATTTACCTACAGGAATATCTAAATCATCGTACATAACAATGAAGTCCTCGACATCAATTTTATAATAATCCATGAGTGGACGGATACTTTCCCCAGATAAATTCATATATGTAAGTGGCTTTAGTAAGATTACTTTTTCCCCATTAACAAAGCCTGCGCCAAATACCCCTTTAAACTTTTGTTCATTCAAAGAAATACTCCAACGTTTTGCAAGTTCATCGATTGCCATAAATCCAATATTATGCCTTGTTAATTCATATTCTCTACCTGGGTTCCCAAGTCCTACTATTAATTTCATTCTTGTACCACTACTTTCTTTTTTCGATACGAAAAGACGTAACCAAGCTTGGTTACGTCTCATTCTATCCAATTAATTGAATAATACACTTACAGATTCTTCTTCGTATACACGAATGATTGCTTCTCCGATTAATGGAGCAACTGAAAGTTCATGTACTTTATCAATTTTCTTCTCTTCTGGTAATACGATAGAGTTCGTTACAACTAACTCTTTAATATTCGAATTTTGAATACGCTCAATTGCTGGACCAGATAATACTGGGTGTGTACAGCAAGCATATACTTCAGAAGCACCGTTCTCAACAAGAGCGTTTGCCGCTAATGTAATTGTACCAGCTGTATCAATGATGTCATCAATTAAAATTGCTGTTTTGCCTTCGATGTTACCGATAATGTTCATTACCTCAGATACATTCGGACGAGGGCGACGCTTATCAATAATAGCGATTGGCGCTTTTAGGCGATCCGCCATTTTTCTAGCACGCGTTACACCACCGTGATCAGGAGATACGATTACGATATCTTTAAGGCCTTTTGCTTCAAAGTAGTCTGAAAGAATCGGTACACCCATTAAGTGGTCAATCGGGATATCAAAGAATCCTTGAATTTGCGGAGCATGTAAATCTAGAGTGATTACACGAGTTGCACCTGCTGTTTCAAGCAAGTTTGCTACAAGTTTCGATGTAATTGGTTCACGAGAACGCGCTTTACGGTCTTGACGCGCATAACCATAGTAAGGAATAACAATATTAATTGTTTTTGCAGATGCACGTTTTAATGCATCAATCATAATAAGTAATTCCATGATATGTTCGTTTACTGGGAAGCTTGTAGATTGAATAATGAATACATCGCAACCACGGATACTTTCTTCAATGTTAATTTGAACTTCTCCATCACTAAAACGATCAACAGAACATTTTCCTAGTCCTACTCCAATATGCTTTGCGATTTGCTCAGCAAGTTCCTTATTAGAGTTTAAAGAGAATACTTTCAAATTAGAATTTAGATATTGAGTCGACATCTAGATTAACCCTCCACATTATGATTTTTTCTTATTCAGCAATTGATCAACATAGTCTTCTTTGTTAACTTGACGTGCACGTGCTACTGATAATGCTTTTGATGGAACATTCTCTGTTATTGTAGAGCCTGCTGCCACATAAGCACCATCTTCAACTGTTACAGGAGCAACAAGGTTTGAATTACATCCAATAAATACCCCGTTACCAATTACAGTTTTAAATTTATTCTTGCCGTCGTAGTTCACCGTAATTGAACCACAACCAAGATTCACGTCTTCTCCAACTTGTGCATCCCCGATATAACTTAAGTGTGAAGCTTTACTTCTATTACCAAAAACAGTTTTTTTGATTTCTACGAAGTTTCCAACGCGCACTTCATCTCCAATAACTGAATCTGGGCGAATATGTGCAAATGGACCAACTGATACTTCTGTACCAAGCTTGCTGTCATGTACAGTAGATTGACGAATTACCGTACGATCTCCAATTTCACTATCGCGAATTACTGTATGCGGTCCAATTTCACAATCAGAACCAATTACAGTGTTCCCCTCAATAACCGTTCCTGGGTGAAGAACTGTATCACTACCAATAATTGCATCCGCAGAAATGTATGTGTTACTTGGATCAATAATTGTAACACCATTTACCATGTTCTTTCTGTTGATACGATTTTTCATAATAATTTCCGCTTGCGATAGAGCGACTCTGTCGTTAACACCTAACGTTTCATCGAAGTGCTCTGTTTGATAAGCTGATACAATATGACCTTCATTTTTTAAAATTTCAATAACGTCCGGAAGGTAATATTCGCCCTGTACATTATCATTTGAAACTTTAGAAAGTGAAGCAAATAAAGCTTTATTATCAAAACAATACGTACCTGTATTGATTTCTTTAATAGCTAATTCTTTTTCATTCGCATCCTTATGCTCAACAATCTTTTCAACATGACCATTCTCATTACGAACGATACGGCCATATCCAGCAGGCTCTTCTATGTACGCTGTTAGTACCGTCGCCATTGCTCCCGCTTCTTCGTGTTGCTGAAGTAATGCTTCCATCGTTTCAGCAGTTATTAGAGGTGTATCACCACAAATAACTAAAGTTGTTCCCTCTTCATTTGCAAGTACACTTGCAGCTTGATCGACAGCATGAGCTGTACCAAGTTGTTCTGCTTGTAATGCAAACTCACTTACGTTTCCTAGCTGTTCTTGTACCTTTTCAGCACCATGTCCAACGACTGTTACAAGTTTCTGCAATCCTAATTGAGATACTTCATTGACTACATGTTGCACCATTGGTTTTCCACATACAGGATGCAGCACTTTGTATAGCTTGGACTTCATACGTGTGCCTTTACCTGCAGCTAGAATCACTGCAAATCTGTTTGACATATAGACCCTCCATCGCAACCTATTTATCCATTAACGATATTATCCTAAATCATCATATATTTCAAGAAACACATTATAACTATTAAATTTTACCATAATTCTTATAAGATGTTTTACTCTTTAGTATCTTTTTTAAGGAATAAGCTATACTATTTTAAATAAAGATGAAAAAATTAGAAGTTTTTCATCTTTATTTTTTCAAAATATGAATTTTTATAATTAGAAACGTGTATTATTCAAAAAAAAACAAACTCCTGTAAATGCTTACAGGAGTTTGCTACAAAATTATAAGACTTTCTTTCAAAAGCCCTTTTCATTCGAATTTTACGAAGCGCCTGCTTCTTCAAACTCAACCTCTTCTAACTCGCCTAAACGATGATACTCTGTTAAAACCGCATCTTGAATTTTAGAGCGTGTATTAGAATTAATTGGATGTGCAATGTCACGGAATTCTCCATCTGGAGTACGTTTACTTGGCATTGCTACAAATAATCCATTATTACCATCAATTACACGAATATCATGAACAACAAATTCATGGTCTAGAGTAATAGAGGCAATTGCTCTCATGCGGCCTTCTGTGTTTACGCGGCGTAATCTTACGTCAGTCACTTCCATCTTGTGTTCACCACCCTTTTCTAAATAAGCGATATATTTGTATAAATTCCACAAATTTTCTATTTTCCCTTTAATTTTTTAAAAATTTTTAAGATAAAAATTTTTATTGTAGTTGAATATAAGGATTAGTAGAGGTTATCGCTTACAAAGAGTTACTTAACTAGGGCAATTACTTCGATTTCAACAGAAACATCTTTCGGTAATTTTGCTACTTGTACACAAGAACGCGCTGGTTTATGAGTAGAAAAATAAGAACCGTATACTTCATTAACAGCATTAAAATCATCCATATCCTTCAAGAATACTGTTGTTTTTACCACTGTATCAAATGAAGCACCTGCTTCTGCTAATACCGCTTGTAAATTTTCAAATACTTGCTCTGTTTGTACTGTTACATCTCCTGTTACAAGTTCTCCACTTGCCGTTAACGGAATTTGTCCTGAACTATAGAACATATTATTTACAATAATCCCTTGTGAATATGGTCCGATTGCCTGTGGTGCTTTGCTTGTTTGAACAACTTTCATACTTTTCACCCTTTTATTATTTATTTTTACTCTTTAAAAATAGTGTACCAAAGGCAGTTTGTCCATCTATTTTGTAATTTATAAATAGGAATAAAAAAAGGTAAAGCTATCTGCTTTACCTTTTTACTCAGCCTCTACAAGCCCTTTATCAAATGGTGCAAGTGCATAATTCCCCTTTTCCACTTGAATCGCTTTTTCTTTCACATCAACTTCTGACAAACGAATTAATGATACAAAGTTATTAATAAGTCTTTCTTCAATATCCGTAGACTCTACTAATACGCCAATCCCAACAACATTAGCTTTAAACTCTTCTAGCATGCTCATCATACCTTGAATGGTTCCGCCAGCTTTCATAAAGTCATCAATAATTAAAACATTGGACCCTTCTGGAAGGCTACGCTTTGCTAAAGTCATCGTTTGGATTCGCTTAGAGGAACCTGATACATAGTTAATACTAACAGTGGGTCCTTCTGTTACCTTATTATCTTTTCTCGCAATTACTACCGGTACATCTAAGTAGTTCGCTACTGCATAAGCAAGCGGAATTCCTTTTGTCGCTACCGTCATAACCGCATCAATTGGTTGCCTAGCAAAAACAGAAGCAAATAAACGACCTGCGCCATTAATCTGGCGAGGATTACTTAAAAGATCCGTCATATATAAGTAACCGCCAGGCAAAATACGGTCTGGGTTTTCAAATAAGCTACAAAGCTCGTTAATAATCAGATTTGCCTCTTCTTCACTTATATAGGGAATATATTTCACTCCTCCTGCTGCTCCTGGTACCGTTTGCAATGTGCCGACACCTTGTTGTTCAAACGTTTGCTTAATTATAACCAAATCTTCACTAATGGAAGATTTAGCCGATTGATACCTTTCAGCAAAAAAAGTGAGAGAAACTAGCTGACGAGGATTTTGTAACAAGTAATACGTCAGATCGACCAATCTTGTACTTCGTCTAATTTTCATACCCTCACCTCAAATCACGAATATTCTAAACAAATCATAACGTATTATACGTCTTTATTCAAGCGTTTCTCGCTCTCCTAATAAACGCACTGCATATACTTGCTCGCAAAATCCTTTTAACCCGTTATATATGCGGTGCATTCGCGAATCATGGTGTACAAGACCAAATACAGTTGGGCCACTTCCACTCATTAATACGGCATCTGCCCCAAAGCGTTTCATCTGTGATTTAATACGTGCAACCTCGGGATGCATCGCAAACGTCACATCTTCTAAAACGTTACCAACAGTATCACAAATTCCTTTATAATCGCCATGGTTAATGACTTCAACCATTTTATCTACATTTGGATGAGTAACACGATTTAATTTTAAATTTCCGTACACGTCAGCAGTAGATACACCAATGTGGGGCTTTGCTAAAACAACCCAACAAGAAGGCGGAGTCTTTATATGTTCAATTTCTTCTCCTCTTCCAGTGGCAATAGCAGTTCCACCATATACACAGAACGATACATCTGACCCAATTTCTGCGCCAAGCTTTGCTAATTCATCGATTGTTAGCCCTAAATTCCATAACTTATTAAGGCCACGTAATGTCGCTGCTGCATCACTACTTCCACCTGCTAATCCAGCGGCTACTGGAATCGTTTTTTCAATAGTAATAGACACGCCTTTTTTTACATTAAACTTCACTTTTAATAATTTCGCTGCTTGATAAGCTAAATTGCGTTGGTCGTCTGGGACATACCGATTATGGGACAAAATTTCAATACGGTCTTCTGCTAATTCCGTTAGCTCTAAACGATCTGCCAAGTCGATTGTTGTCATAATCATTTTCACTTCATGATATCCATCTTGTCTTTTTCCCAGTACATCTAACGACAGATTAATCTTTGCTGGTGCTTTCACTAGTAGCTTCAATCTATTCACCCACTCTATGTACTCAATCTTTTATCGTTTATTTTACCATAAATTTATAGTAAGACGATGACACTTCCCTAATTATATCGAAAAGCATTCAGAATGAAACTACTTATGTCAAATGATGGCACCTTTTAGCGTGCAAAAAGCCGAGGAATCTCTCCTCGGCTACCGTAGCATAGAAAGTATCTTACAACTACTGGTTTCGTTTCATTAATTGCTGTTCTGCAATTTCTATAGCACGTTTCACCATATTACCAGCATCTTTCGCACGAATTCCGCCCCATCCTTCTTTCTGAACAACATCATAAAAGCCAAGCTCTTTTGCAAGCTCTTCTTTAAATTGATTTGACATGACTCCTCTTCGTCTACTCAATGCAGAGTCCCTCCTTATTTTGCTACGGTATAATTAGTATGCAAAATAATATAGCTTTTCATTTATGGGAATATATGTAACAAAAAAATACATTAATTATAAAATACTTCATTTTGAGATTCATCGTAAAATGTTAGCTCTACTGTCTCTGTTAAAACATCTGCATAACTATAAGATACACGTTGCAATGCATCTTCTTGCTGGTCTAATTGTACAACAAACACAGAACGATACGTTTCTGCAAGTACACCTGATTGCTCCACAGTTTTTCTTCTCCCACTATTTGCCTTTAACATAAGTCGCTGTCCAAGATGGTGATCTAATTCGCTTTTAATTTCATCTAAACGTTTTGACATATACTTTGCTACACCTCGCTGTAATTTAGATTGAACACTTAAAACACGATATATCTATCCCAATTATTAACCGCAATTCACAGACAATATCATTATAAAAGCATCATGCGTTCAAATAGATAGAAGAAATACTATATTCTAAAAGTATCATTGTATAGTCTGCACGTTCTTGACGCTTTTTATCCAGACTCATTTAAATCATTTCCACATAAAAAAGCAAGATACGTATGTACCTTGCTCATTCGTCATAATGTTGAAAGGGCAATCCTGTTCGTAAAATCCCTCTTGTTTCAATTCCGCCTAGTCCCTTTTCGCCAGTAATTGTATTACGCACAACGTCCCATACATTTACTCTTTCCATAAATGAAGTGAAACTAATTTTGCCAACTACATATACAGGATCTAGAGCATGAATGTTAATTCTAGACGGTGAACTAGCAAAATTAGCACCTGCCCGAATCAACGCCTCAAAGTGTGATTGACAAGCCCCAGCAAAAATAACGAGTTGATCCAATGATGGATATTTTTTTCGCACTTCTCGAACAGCCTGTACAAAATGTCTAGAATGTCTATATGCTGCTAAATCTCCCATAACTCCTTTTGACTTTGTATATGCATCATGTCCTGTAATAACTAAAATGTCTGGGCGAAAATGATCTATTAAGTCTACTACCTTTTCATGCATCTCCGTTTCCTTACAATGAATACCTTGAACAGGAACGCCTATTTTATTATATAAATCTAAGCACTTGCGCAAATATAAAGGATCTCCATCTATATGCAATACACGTCCTGGCATTTGAAAATAATTCACTTCACTTGTATATCCACCAGTTGAAGTATGTTCATGTCTTTGTTTCATCAACACGTAATCTTGCTGAAACAACCGGTAAGTACGCTCCATCGTTTCTGTTTCACGCTTCACTCTATTTTTATGTTCTCGTTGATCTATACTAACTAAATCTGCAAGTGGTGCATCCGCCACAAGTCTAATTTCCTCTCCAAATAATATTGCCATATCGCCTTTTATTTCTATAATACGAAAAAGAATATCCCTATTATGAGAATATCGTTCAACTAATTCTCCAACATGTAAAGCCATTCTCCTACCTCCAAACTCCAAACTCGTTAGGCCATCTTACCTGTTTTTAAAGTATGAATTTAGGAACGGAAAGGTGACAAAAGGGACAGCTCAAGTTGAACTGTCCCTTTCATATTCTTATGACAATTTATGAAGAATTAATGCATTACTTAATGTTGCAAACTCTTCGATAGATAGCGTTTCGCCTCTTCGCTTCGGATCAATTCCTACTTCTGTCAAAATTCGATCCAACAGCTCTTTATCTTTCGGGAAACCATTTAAATTATTTGATAAATTATTCATTAAAGTTTTACGACGCTGTGCGAAACTTGCTCGTACTACTTCAAAGAAGAAAGTTTCATCTGTCACTTCTACAACTGGTTTAGGACGCTTTAGAAGACGGATAATCGCAGAATCAACATTTGGTTGTGGCACAAACACTGTACGCGGTACAGTCATAACTGTTTCTACCTCTGTATAATACTGAATGGCAATTGATAAAGAACCATACTCTTTCGTTCCTGGTTTAGCAGCTAAACGATCCCCAACTTCTTTTTGCATCATAACAACAAATCCACGAACCGGTAATTTTTCTTCGAGCAATTTAAATAAAATTGGCGTTGTAATATAGTATGGTAAGTTAGCTACTACCATTACATCTTGTCCTTCTTCAAATTGCTCACTAAACACTTCATGTACATCTGCTTTTAGTACATCTTTATTTATAACTGTAACGTTGCTATATGGAGCTAACGTCTCGTCTAAAATTGGTAATAATCTCTGATCAATTTCAAAAGCCACTACTTTTTTAGCACGCTTTGCCAATTGCTCTGTTAACGCACCGATACCTGGTCCAATTTCAATTGCGCCACTTTCTGAACCGATTTCTGCGTGATCAACGATACGATTTAATACATTCGTATCAATTAAAAAATTTTGTCCTAAACTTTTTTTAAATGAAAATCCATACTTTTCAACAATGTCTTTCGTACGATTTGGCGTTGCGATATCCTTCATTTTTTTTCCTCCTGTATTACTTGCTTATAAGCTTCTGCAAATGATTCCTTTGAAACCTGAAACATTTGTAAACGTTTATGTAACTGTTTTGCGTTTGTATAACCAATCTTTAATAGCTTACCCACTCTTTCTCTGCGACTCTTTGCCATTTCTCCGCCCACTAAGCCCGCATCGACTAGATCACTCCAACTAATTTCACTTGTGTAAGCTTCCATTTCTTCATGTATATTCTCTAAAGCACGGCGAATCGACTCATTAGAAGCATGTTCGATTCCAACACCTTTTTTCCTTTTAGCAAGTGCTTCTTCCTTCGTTAAAAAAGCATGCTTACATCCAGGAACCTTGTCAGAAATAATTTTTCGAATACGCTCTCCAGGATAATCCGGATCTGTGAAAATAATAACGCCTCGTTTTTGCTGCGCTAATTTAACTTGCTCAATAACGTGATCACCGATTGCTGAACCGTTCGTTTCGATTGTATCCGCATCAACAGCACGTTTAATCGCAACTGTATCATCTTTACCTTCTACAACGATAATCTCTTTAATTTTCATGCTTGCCTCCACACTCTTTTCATCTCTACTTAGTAAAACAAAAAAATGACGACTTTTCCATTATTATTTTCCCAATCTTACATTTTAAAAAGTAGAAGAGAAAAATCTTTGTTCACTATCCTTATTGTAACACTTCTATCTCCATCTTAATTTATCCGCAGTATTTCTACACTTATGTTATGCGTAAATAGTGGGTTCTTATCACTTCTATTATCTCTCTTCTCAAAAAACAAAAAAAGAATGGGACTCCCCATTCTTTTTTATTCAACACCAAATAAGGCCTTGGCATTCTTTGTTGTTACTTGTGCTACTTCGTCATAAGAAATTCCTTTTAAATTCGCAATTTCTTCTGCTACCAGTTTTACATAACTAGGTTCATTTCGTTTCCCTCGAAATGGATGTGGTGTTAAATACGGGCAATCTGTCTCTATCAATAATTTTTCTAACGGAATCTCCATAGCAACTTCTTTCGGTTTCTTGGCATTTTTAAATGTTACTGGCCCACCTAATGAAATTAAAAAGTTCATATCGATACATCGCTGCGCTACTTCTACACTACCGCTAAAGCAATGCATAATGCCCCCTACTTCAGCTGCATTCTCTTCCTCTAGGATATCAACAATATCTTGAGTTGCATCGCGGTTATGTATAATAATCGGTAATTTCACCTTTTTCGCTAATGCAATTTGTTTACGGAATACTTCCTTCTGTATTTCTTTTGGAGACTTATCCCAGTGATAATCTAATCCCATTTCCCCAATTGCAACTACTTTAGGATGAGCCGCTAATTCTTCTAACCAAGCTAAATGTTCTTCTTTCATATCAATTGCATCAACAGGATGCCATCCAACTGCAGCGTAAATAAAATCATAAGCCTCTGCTAATTCAATTGCTTTCTTTATCGTTACTTCATCAAATCCAACAACAACTGTATATGTAACTCCCGCTTCTTTCATTCTCGCGATAACTTCTTGTAAATCTTCTTCAAATTGCTCTGCATTTAAATGTGAATGTGTATCAAACAACATAATAAATAACTCCTTTTATATTGAAATCAATTCTCTCATAGAAAAACTACACTCTTTCTAACTTAACGATAACAATACTTCAATTTTAATGCAAAAAACGGAATGTAAAAAGAAAAAAGACGCTTCACCAATGTTACACGTGAAACATCTCTTTTCTTGTCTCAATTACTTGATTTTTGTACCATTTGGTAAATTCTGGTCAATTGATGCTAATGACAATACGCCATTCTCTTCACCTGCTAAAATCATACCTTGTGATAATTCACCACGTAATTTTACAGGTTTTAAATTCGTTACACAAATAACCTTTTTACCTTTTAGTTCTTCTGGGGAATAGAATTTAGCAATCCCAGAAACCACTTGGCGCTTCTCTGTACCTAAATCAAGCTGAATTTTTAACAACTTATCTGCTTTTTTCACAGGTTCAGCGGATATTACTTCAGCTACTCGTAATTCTACTTTAAAGAAATCATCAATTGTAATTTCTTCTGCCTTTGGTTCTTCTGCTTTTTTCTCTTCTACTTTAGGAGCAGAACCTTGCATTTGTTCTTTAATATATCCCACTTCTACTTCCATTTCCAAACGAGGGAAAATTGGGTTTCCTTTTTCTACTTTTGTTCCAGCTGGAATACATCCAATTGTAGATAGGCTTTCCCAAGATTTATGCGCCTCTTCAGTAAGTCCAAGTTGAGCAAACATCTTACTTGGTGCTACTGTTAGGAATGGCATAAGCATAATACCTGTTTGACGAAGTACCTCAGCTAAGTGGGACATTACAGACGCAAGTTTTTCACGATCATTCTCATCCTTCGCTAATACCCACGGCTGCGTTTCATCAATATATTTGTTCGTACGGCTAACTAATTGCCAAATGGAACTTAGCGCTACAGAGAATTCCATATTCTCCATTGCCTCTTCTACTTTTTTCAATGTATCTTCGGCAAATGTCACTAACGTTTCATCGAACTCAGTTACATTTGCTTTAAATGCAGGGATTTCCCCGTTAAAGTATTTATCAATCATAGCTACTGTACGATTTAATAAGTTACCTAAATCATTCGCTAAATCAAAGTTGATTCGTTCAACAAATCCTTCTGGTGTGAATACTCCATCAGATCCAAATGGAACTTCGCGAAGTAAGTAGTAACGCAATGCATCTAATCCGTAACGATCAATTAATGTAACTGGATCTACTACGTTTCCTTTTGACTTACTCATTTTTCCATCCTTCATTAAAATCCAGCCATGAGCAAAGACTTTCTTCGGAAGTGGTAAATCTAAAGCCATTAAAATAATTGGCCAATAAATTGTGTGGAAACGAACGATTTCTTTCCCAACTAAATGGACATCTGCTGGCCAGAATTTTTTATACTTCTCTTCATTTTCTGTTCCATATCCTAATGCAGTAATGTAATTAGACAACGCATCTACCCATACGTAAATAACGTGTTTTGGGTTACCTGGAACACGAACTCCCCAGTCAAATGAAGTACGAGAAACCGCTAAATCTTCTAATCCTGGTTTAATGAAGTTATTAATCATTTCATTTTTACGGGACTCCGGCTGAATGAAATGAGGGTTATCTTCATAGAACTTTAATAGTCGGTCTACATATTTACCCATTCTAAAGAAATAAGACTCTTCGCGAACAAGTTCTACAGCGTGACCACTATCTGGGCTTTTTCCACCAACTACTTTGTCACCTTCCATAATTGGATCTACTAATTGATGCGCTGTATAGAATGTTTCATCTTGTACAGAATACCAACCTTCATATTCATCAAGATAAATATCGCCTTGATCTACTAGCTGCTTGAAGATTTTCTCAACAACATCTTTATGACGATCTTCAGTTGTACGAATAAAATCATCATAAGAGATATCCATCTTCTCCCAAAGTTCTTTAATCCCTGATACAATGTTATCCACATATGCCTGTGGTGTAACATTTAGTTCTTCTGCTTTCTTTTGGATCTTCTGTCCATGCTCATCAGTTCCTGTTAAATAATGAACATTGTATCCTTGCATACGCTTATATCGTGCCATCGCATCTCCTGCTACTGTCGTATAAGCATGTCCAATGTGTAACTTTCCACTTGGATAATAAATTGGGGTAGTAATATAAAAGGACTTATTTTCCTCTTTCATCGTTTTGGACCTCCCGAATAACCTCATATGTATTTATAAACAGTATATCAAAAACTCATATATAAAGTGAAACTTTAATCCGTGGAGAGGGTTCATCCCCCATGGATTATTAGCCCACACCAATCGGGCTTTTACGAGCAGCCCGACTCCCACTTAACTTCTTTGCTCCGGCTAAATTTTGAAGTGGGAGTCTTACTGCTCGCAAATAGCGGGATAAAAACGAGTTAATGCTCGATATCTTTATCATCTATTACTCATATTCAAAAAAATATACAATATATTTCCCGAAAAGTATAAACATTACAAAAAACAATACAAAACAATTGTAGAAATGACTTACATTCTATCATATATAAGAAGTATAAAAATCTATAAATCTTTTTTTAAAATATAGAATTTAATAATTGACGGAAATGTAAATGATTGGTATCATATGTCCATAGGGTATTTTGTCGAAAAATGACGAATCAAAAAAAATAGACTCGAAACTTATAAACTATTTATTTAGGAGGAAAAGAATTATGAAATCTACTGGTATCGTTCGTAAAGTTGATGAATTGGGTCGTGTAGTAATTCCAATCGAATTACGCCGTACTTTAGGTATTGCAGAAAAGGATGCTCTTGAAATCTACGTTGATGATGAAAAAATCATCTTAAAGAAATATAAACCAAACATGACTTGCCAAGTAACTGGTGAAGTATCTGATGGTAACCTATCTTTAGCTGAAGGTAAAATTATCTTAAGTAAAGAAGGCGCTGAACAAGTCTTAAACGAACTTCAAGATTATATCGAAACAGCAAAATAAGCTTCTCAATTATGAGAAGCTTATTTTTTATCCACATGATAGATTTGATATACGTCTCGTTTCGACAAATCTCGGTCTTTAGCGACTGTTTTTATCGCTTCTTTTGAATTCATACCTTCTTCATTTATATAATGTTCAATATGATTATATACTGAAATAGCTTCCCACCATTTTTCTTCTGGAGTAGGTTCTTCTGTTGAACCTGCTACTAAAATACAAAATTCACCACGAACTTCATTTTGCTTCGTCCACTCAATCGCTTCTTCAATTGTTCCACGAATAAACTCTTCAAATTTTTTCGTTAGCTCACGACATAATACGATTTCCCTATTTCCTAATACTTCTTGCATAGAGATTAAAGTATCATCTAAACGATGTGGCGCCTCATAAAACATCATTGTAGTTGGAATATAGCGTAGTTTTTCTAATTCAAGCTTACGTCCCTTTTTATTTCTTTGCAGGAAACCATAGAAATAAAAATGTTTTGTCTCAAGTCCTGATGCAATCAATGCTGTAAGGGCTGCATTTGCCCCAGGAAGCGGGATAACATGATATTGTTCTGCTACAGCCTCTACAACGATATCATAACCAGGATCTGAAATACATGGCATACCTGCATCGCTCACAATGGCTACAGTCTTACCTTCTTCCAACTTATCTAAAATTTTCCGTCCACTTACTCCTTTATTATGCTCATGATAACTCATAACTGGTGTTTCAATTTCAAAGTAATTACAAAGTTTCTTCGTTTGCCTTGTATCTTCCGCTGCAATAATGTCTGCCTCTTTTAAAATTCGGATTGCACGAAATGTCATATCCTCTAAATTTCCGATTGGAGTCGGTACTAAATATAAAACTCCCTTTTCATTTTGCTGAAAGCTTTTTTGCTGCCACATAGCGTTCTCCTTTTTGCATATATTCTTCTTTTTTTTTCCTCGTTAACTGCTTAAAGTGATACTCAGCTTGCATAGCCGTTCGTTTATCCTCGTGATCCTCTACATATTTTAAAACAACTGGAAGTCTAGCGCGTGTATATCTAGCACCTTTTCCACTATTATGGGTCTGAATCCGTTTTTCTATATGATTCGTGTATCCAGCATAATAACTTCCATCAGAACACTCCACCACATAAAAACAATGCTTATTCTTCTCCATATAAAATTGAACGAAGCTCCTTTGTATATTCATTGTTTTCTTCATATACAAAAAGAGGTGGTAAGATTTTTAAATCAGCATTCCCATCCTTAATTCCTTCAATTAACAATGTATTCGCTTCTTTACCAGCCTTAGGATAAACAAATCGCACACGTTTCGGTTCAATTTTGTATTTACGCATTAATGTGACGATGTCGAGCAAACGACCTGGACGATGTACAAATGCTACTTTCCCACCCTGTTTCACTAGCTGGCTACTTGCGTATACAACATCTTCTAGTGTGCACATAATTTCATGACGAGCTATCGCTAAATGTTCATTCATATTCTTCTCAGAAGTTTGTGGTGTTTGAAAATAAGGAGGATTACATGTTACAACATCATATTGATGACGTCCAAGTTTCTCCGGCATATCTTTCAAATCTCCATGGATTAAATGAATTCTTTCTTCTAAATTATTGTATTGAACGCTTCTTATTCCCATATCATATAAGCGCTCTTGAATTTCTACACCTGTAATTTTCCCTTTTGTCCTTGTACTTAATAAAAGAGGGATAACTGCGTTACCTGTACACAAATCAAGTAAATTACCTTTTTGAATTGGCACCCAAGCAAAATCTGCAAGTAAAACAGCATCCAAAGAAAAATTAAATACTGATGGACTTTGTACAATCTTCATATCTTGCGCTAATAAGTAATCTAAACGCTCATCTTCATATAAATTCATATATTGCTCCCTTTCTTACACTTAACCTATCCTATTTCATCTTCTATTAATGTAAAAATAAATTTCATTCTACTCTCATGTATAAAAAATTACCTTTCCAATTATATTGGAAAGGTAATCTCACTTTTTATTTAAAAATGACAGACAGAATAAACAATCTCCCTCTTTACGTACACTTCCATAATGTAGATTGCAAATATGAAAACCTTCTTGATATAGTCTCGCTAGATTATCGTAGCCTTCACCAATATCTGTCTTCGCCTTCATTTCTTTGCGTTTTTGAGTTTTTTGTTTTTCCTTGTTCTGCACTTCTTCAAAACGATGTCGCAAATTTTCATTTTCCATTTTTATATGTTGGTTTTCTTCCAATAATTCTGCAAGATGTTGTTTTAATTCCCCCAACTGTTTGTATAAATGTCCAATTTGCTCTTCCATACTAGAAACCGATGCAAAAATATCCTTTTTCTCCACAAGCACCCACCTCATTAATCTGTGGTTTGACTCGAAACGACCCCTTTATTCATTAATTCATCTAACGTATATTCTACTATCCGTTCCTTGTCTACTAGTTCCACTTGAATTAATCTTTCTAAAATATTTAATCCGATAACACGGCCAGTACCGTGCGGTGTTTGTATACGTTGATCTAAATCAGGAAGTTGTTCCTTTGCTGCCTCATATTCATCATTCTCATATTTTAAGCAACACATTAAGCGACCACATAAACCAGAGATTTTTGCAGGATTTAATGATAAATTTTGATCCTTTGCCATTTTAATGGATACAGGTTCAAAATCTCCTAAAAAAGTAGAACAACAAAGCATACGACCACATGGACCAATACCACCAAGCATTTTTGCTTCGTCACGAACGCCGATCTGTCTCAGCTCAATTCTTGTCCTAAAAATTGCCGCTAAGTCTTTCACTAGTTCCCGGAAATCAATCCGGCCATCCGCAGTAAAGTAAAAAATAATCTTATTACGATCGAACGTATACTCTACATCTACAAGCTTCATATCAAGATTATGTTCTCCTACCTTTTGTTGACAAACTTGATATGCTTCTTTCGCAGCATGCCTATTCTCTTCAACAATGGTACGATCATTTTCATTTGCAATACGAATAACTTTTTTTAGCGGTAATACAACGTCATTTTCATCAACTTGCTTTTTGGTAATAACTACTTTTCCGTACTCAATACCTCTTACCGTTTCTACAATTACAAACTCATTTTCTGAGATATCGAACTGATTTGGATCAAAGTAATATACCTTTCCGGCCTTCTTAAAGCGAACACCTACTACATCATACAAAACGGTCATCCCTCCTGCAACCGCAACACTAACTGTTCGAACACAAGCTGCGCATTTACATTAGCGTTGATTCTATTTTTTGCCTCTAATATATTAAAGAGAGCTGATACAATGCGCTTCTGAGCATAAGAAAAGGATTCAAACATCTCTTTCTGCTCATGAAAAACAAGACGATCTTCTTCTCCAAGTTGAACATATAATAAATCCTTATAAATAAGGAGTAACATATCTAAGCCTTGCTGTAATTGTTCTTTCTCTCCAAAGTGCTTCCCCCATTTTTCTTGTACAAAAAAAATAGAGGCCTTATCTTTTTCGAGCGCTTCACATAATTTTATCACTAAAGCTCTCGCTTGTGCAAACCATTCATCATTACACATTAATAAAGCTTCTTCAAAACTATTTGTAAGCTGCGCAGCAAGTGTAGATAAAGAAACTGTAATACCTTCTTCCTCTAACCTCTTAATTAAAGATTCTGTAGGCAACGGCCTAAACGTAACAACTTGACAACGAGATAAGATTGTATTTAAAATCTGATGACTTTGTTCAGTAAGTAAAATAGCTGTTGTATCACTACTTGGTTCTTCTAAAAACTTTAAGAGCGTATTCGCTGCATTTGCTGTCATACGATCTGCATGCTCAATAATATATACTTTTTTATTTGCTTCTAATCCTGTTTTTGAAAACTCTTCTTGTAAATCATGAATTTGCTGTTTTTTAATAGATAATCCATCTGGTTTTACAATATGTAAGTTTGGGTAGTTACCTGAATCAATTCGGCGACAATTCGTACATACATGACAAGGCTCTACACCATTTCTTTGTGAACAGAGAAAACTTTTTGCCATTTGAATTGCTGTGGCGAACTTCCCAGTCCCTTTCCCTCCCTCTAACAAGTAAGCGTGGGATATACGCTCTTTTGCAATGCTATTCATCAACATTTTGACACCGATGGGCTGTATAACAGAAAGCTGCTCCCACGTATTTATCATACTGCATACCTCACTTATTTCATTCTTTCCTTCTATTATAACAATTTATCTTCTATAATCTGAACAACTTCTTCTATAAGTTTTTTCATTGGTTGATCAGCATTTACTAATACAATGCGATTAGAGAAACGCTCTACAACTTGTAAATACCCTTCACGCACACGTTTATGGAAAGAGATATCTTCCATATCTAGTCGATTTACTTCACGTCCTGCATCTTTTCCAATTCGTGCTAAACCTACCTCTGGCTCAATATCTAAATAGATTGTTAAACTAGGCATACAATCTTCCGTTGCGAAACGATTAATTTCAAATACTTTATCCATACCTAAGCCCCTTGCATATCCTTGATATGCTAAAGAGCTATCTATAAAACGATCACATAGTACAAGATAGTTTTCCTCAAGTGCTGGCATAACTTTTTCCACTAAATGTTGTCTACGTGCAGCAGCATATAAGAGCGCCTCTGTACGTGCTTCCATCATCGTATACTCTTGTTTATGTAAAATTGTTCTAATATCTTCAGAAATTGCAATACCACCCGGTTCTCTGGTCACCATTACCTTTTGTTCCTTTTGCTCAAAATATGGTAATAAACTTTTAATTAATGTTGTTTTACCCGAACCTTCTGGCCCTTCAATTGTTACAAATAATCCCTTCATCCTAAAACCTACTTTCTATATCATACACGTTCATATATTTCGTGCTACCTTGAAAACGAGCCCCTGTTTTCTCTAAATGAGTAATTTGCTTTGTATGTTCTTGAGTAATTCTCTCTCCATACATGATCAATGGAATTCCAGGTGGATACGGAATCACCATTTCTGCAGCTATCATACCAACGGCTTCTTCTATAGATACTAACTTCGTTTCGTATCTCTCTAATTGTTTATACGTATACGGTAAAGAGGAAATCTCCCCTTTATAAGTATAACGAATTGATGCTGTCTTGTCTTTTACCTTATATTGCTGCATAGCTAATCGAATGATCTCTATGGCTTTCATATACCCCTCATTTACTTGTAACGGCAATATAAGTAGGACGTTATATGGATCTGCCATTTCCGTATATATACCGACTTTTTCAAATACAGACTGTAATTCATACCCCGATAACTGACAGCGAGTTTGCACCGTAACTTTTAATTCATCTTGCGATGGATATTGCAAAATGGCTATTTGTGGGATAGATCGCAATCCTTCTTTAAATCGGCGTAAAAACTCAACGATTTCATCATGACCCTCTTCCTTTATAACTGCTATTGCAAAACGTGCTATATCAAGAGAAGCCATAATTGGATACGATGGGCTACTAGATTGTAGCATACTTAAATAGGAGGAAACTTTTTCTTCGCTCACCAAACGGCTATTTATATGTAAATAAGATCCCATTGTCATCGCAGGTAATGTTTTATGTGCGGAATGAACCACAATATCCGCACCATAAACTAATGCTGACTTCGGGAAGGGGTCCCCTATACAAAAATGCGCCCCATGGGCTTCATCTACTAGAACAGGAATTTTATGTGCATGTGCGTAAGCGATACTTGCCTCTAAATCAATGCCCATACCATAGTAATTAGGATGTGTTAAAATAAGTGCTTTTGCATTTGGATACTTTGTAATTGCCTCCTTAATAACTTCATCACGAACACCTACTGGTACGTTATATACTTCATCAATCCATGGATTTAAAAAGACCGGATTCGCCCCTGCTAATTTCAAACCATTAATGATCGATTTATGACAATTTCTTTGTACGAGGACAATATCATGTTCGCCGCAGCAAGATAAAATCATTGCTAAATTTCCAACTGTTGAACCATTAATTAAAAAATAACTTTTGTGCACGCCGTATACTTCAGCTAATAATTGCTGTGCTTCATCTATACATTCAAACGGGCTATGTAAATCATCTAATCCTGTTAACTCTGTTACATCAATTGATAATATGTCCTTAAACCCCCCTGAAGCTTTCTGAGGGAAGTTTAAACCATTCTTATGACCCGGAACATGAAAAGATAGTAGTCGCCTTTCTTTAAATTCTATTAGCGCCTCATATAAAGGCATACGATTTTGATTCATATATATCTCTTCCTTATTATTCATTGTGTATCTATTATACAGATATTAGGGCAAAAAAAATAATAGGCATAATGCCTATTTAAAAATATGATACTTCTAATTTTCGCAGTTGTTTTAAATAATGTATATACTTCGGGTCATTTGTCTCAGTATTCACCAGATTTCTTTCGCACTCGTAACATATTAAATTATTATATACATATATTCCTTCCCCTCTTTTTGTCTCACAAACGATGCAAATTTCACTTGGTAATTTCATAATCTTTCCTCCCTTTTTAAATAAACATATTATATACCTCTATTCCTTAACAAATTTCTGGAAAATATACATCAATTTCTTATATAATATGATTTATTCTTGGGCAACGTGTTTGTATTACTTATGTATTCCCTTTACTTCTTTCATGTACCGTTTAAAAACAAAAAAACACAAGTCAAAAGACTTGTGTTTTTATCTTGCTTGGCGACGTCCTACTCTCACAGGGACAAGGTCCCAACTACCATCGGCGCTAGAGAGCTTAACTTCCGTGTTCGGTATGGGAACGGGTGT
>NZ_QNRN01000026.1:0-36945 GCF_003315125.1 Bacillus sp. DB-2
TTAGTCATGAAAAATCCCCTCCAAGTAATAGTGTAACATCCATGTATGTACATGGTCTTTTTACACTGTCTACCTAAAGGGGATAATATCAATATTGTATTCGTTTCAGACTCTTTTTATTTCTCTGGAAATTAAAGGTTTTTAAACTGGTGAGTTGAATTCCTGTATAGGGATAGTAGTTGTTAATACGAGGAGCGGAGAAAATGAAAAAGTAATAGACATACGTCATATATAAAAGGGCTTATAAAAGGAGAATGAAAATGGAAATTCAGTTCAATACCCTACTGCAAAAAGAATTAACAATTCATGATATTCAAAAGGAAATGGAAGCTGGGAAGTTAACTTCAAAAGAACTAGTCATGTATTATCTTCATAGAATCGCAAAGTATGACCAAGATGGACCGAAAATCAATTCTATTTTAGAAATCAATCCAGATGCTATCTTTATTGCAGAAGCGTTAGATTATGAAAGAAAGACAAAAGGTGTAAGAGGTCCATTACATGGTATACCTGTTTTACTTAAGGATAATATTGAAACGAATGACTCGATGCATACAAGTGCTGGTACGATTGCCCTAGAACAAAATATAAGTAGTGAAGATGCATTTCTCGTTACAAAACTTCGAGAAGCAGGATCAATTATAATAGGTAAAACAAATATGACAGAACTAGCAAATGCAATGTCTTTTGAAATGTGGGCTGGATATAGCGCTAGAGGTGGTCAAACAATTAATCCTTACGGTACAGGAAAGGATGATATGTTCGTTGGTGGCTCAAGTACAGGGTCTGCTATAGCAGTTGCCGCTAACTTTACTGTATTATCCGTTGGAACAGAGACAGATGCTTCTATTTTGAGCCCAGCTGTTCAAAACTCGGTTGTAGGTATTAAGCCGACTGTTGGGTTAATTAGTCGTAGTGGAATTATTCCTTTCACTTATTCACAAGATACAGCTGGGCCATTTGCTAGAACAGTAACAGATGCTGCTATTTTACTAGGGAGTCTAACTGGGGTGGATGAGAAGGATGTAGCCACTCATAAAAGTGAAGGCATGGCATATCAAGATTATACATCTTATCTTGATGCTAACGGTTTAAAGGGGGCGAAGATTGGTGTATTTAGCAATGCGCCAAAAGATTATTATGAATCTGGAGAATACGATGAAAAATTGTTTAAGGAAACGATTCAAGTTTTACGTAGTAAGGGAGCGAAAATAGTAGAAGATATTGATATTCCATCTTTTCATAGAGAATGGAGCTGGGGAGTTCCGCTTTATGAACTGAAGCATAGCTTAGATAACTATCTTTCTAAATTACCTTCTACTATTCTAGTACATTCTATTTCGGAGTTAATGGAGTTTAATAAAAACATAGCAGAAAGAGCTTTGAAATATGGACAAACTAAGTTAGAAAGAAAAAAAGATTTTCCTAATACGTTAAGAAATCCTGAATATTTAAAGGCAAGATTAGAAGATATATACTTTTCGCAGAAACAAGGTATTGATTTTGCATTGGAAAAATATAATCTTGATGCGATACTGTTCCCTTCTTATATAGGATCTACTATATGTGCGAAAGCAGGTTATCCGTCTATAGCAATGCCTGCGGGATATATGGATAATGGGAGGCCTTTTGGAATTACTCTTGCAAGTGCTGCTTTTAGTGAAGGGGCATTAATTAAACTAGCATATGCTTTTGAACAAGCGACAAAACATAGGAAGATTCCCAACTTGTCATGAATAGAATAAACAAAAAGGACAGGAATTCCTGTCCCTTTTGTTTTATTGATTAAAGTGAAATATCTTTCTGCTCCGTCTTCTGATATTTTAATAAGTTAAAGGATAAACAAGCAGAACATAAAATAAGAAAAGCGGCGATAATATAAATAGTACGAACGCCGAACATATCAGTAATAATTCCAACGCTAAGCATAGAAAGACCAGAAGCTGTCGAGAGAAGTGCACCATGAGCTGTATACATCTTCGATAATAAAGAAGGAGTGACGCTTGATTGTAAAACCGTCGTTTGAGAAATATCTCTAATTTGATAACATGGTCCCATTAGAACACAAAGAAATAGAGCAATAAATCCGCTACTTGTCATACCATATAAAAATGTAAGAATACTAAACATAAGAGAGCCTATCGCCATGGAGCGTATTAAATTTTTTTGAATATATGTACTCATTTTCCACGCTAATATCCCGCCAATTAATGTGCCGACGTAATAACTTGTGTTAATATATCCCCACCAATCTTCGCCTTTATGAAGAACAGTCGTTACATATGCCATCGTAATAGCACCGATCCATATCGTCCCTGCGAAAGTTTCAATTAAGTCCATAATTGTAACGATGCGCAGAGACGGGTGTTGAAATAACAGTTTCCATCCTTCTAATAATGCAGTAGTTTTCGAAGAAGTGGGTTCTGCTACTCGTTCAGCTTGTATAGATTGTAATGAAAGGTGTAATGTAATACATCCGAAAATCATCAATATGTTATTAATCATGAGTGTCGAAGTAACGCCAATGAGAAGAACAATTATGCTTGTAAATGAGTATGCAGCAGCTTGTATAATTTGTGTTGAAAAGGAAAAGACACTATTTACTTTTACTAATTTTTCTTGTGGTGTTAAGCGCGGGATAACTGCGTATAGTAGAGGAGCGCTCCAGCCACTACATAATGAAATGAAAATAACAAAAGTTAAAAGAGCAGAAATGTTTGTTGATAGTATAGGAAATAATATCATTAACAATATTAAAAGAGCTGTTTTAATCCATTGTAGAGTATATAGCAATGAATAAGATGGAAACCGATTCATTATAAGTGGTGCAGAGGTGTTCGCGATAAGATTTGTGATAACTTGTAATAATGGAAAAAGAGCAGTAATTGTAGCTGATCTAGTTGTGATATAGATGTGAGTTGTAATAATCATTATGTATACAATGTCAGCGAGAGTAATGCATATTTTGGAGCCCAAATAGTAAGTTAGTGAACGTTTAGGCAATAAGAATACCACCTTTCAAATCAATACTGCTTTTAATTTTAATTTTAATCATTATAATCTGTAAGTTATATTTTTGAAAGAATTAAATTTTTTGTCATTTTTTGAAAGGGATTTTCGTGTATAATGAAGAATATATTAATATAGCATTTTATTAATGCTTGTTGTAACAGCGAATACATATAATAGCTTGTAGCAAACGCCCCCTCTATGAGAAAGGGCGGATAAACCATTCTTTTCTTCATATACATATAGAAAATGAGAAAGAAAGTGAGGGTTGCATATGGCTGGATGGGTGATTTGGTTTATAATAGCGGGTATTTTATTTATTGCAGAAATGTTGTCGATTACGTTTTACATGCTTTGGCTTGGAATTGGAGCTGTTGTCGGAGGTCTTATTGCTTTGTTTGCTCCTGATGCACTATTTTTACAAGTTGTTGTTGGGGCGATTGTAAGTTTAACATTGACTTTCTTTACGAAAAGAATTTCTAAAAACTTTCGAGAAGCAAAAGGTTTTACTGATACAGTAGATAAACTTGTTGGTAAAAAGGGAATTGTTATGCAAACGATTACAAGTGAAGTGAACGGTATTGTGAAAGTGGATGGAGATACTTGGACAGCTATTTCGGATACTCCTATTGATGCTGGAGAAAAAGTCGTTGTTATACAGAGGCATAGTACTATTTTACAAGTGAAAAAGGAGAGTGAATAAATATGGCAGTAGCATTAACGTTAACGATTATTTTCGCATTGATTGTCGTTGTATTTATTGCATTGACAATTAAAATTATTTCTCAGCAAAAAGTTGGGGTCGTTGAAAGGTTTGGTAAATTTCAACGGATTATGCACCCTGGATTAAATATTCTAATCCCAATTGTAGACCGCGTTCGTGTATATCACGATTTACGTATTCAACAAACGAATGTACCACCACAAAAGGTAATAACGAAAGATAATGTACAAGTAGAAATTGATACAATTATTTTCTATCAAATTGTTGAACCAGAGCTTGCGACATATGGTATTTCAAACTATGAATATGGTGTTCGTAATATTACATCTGCAACAATGCGTCAAATTATTGGTAAAATGGAGCTTGATGAAACATTATCAGGTCGTGAAAAAATTTCAACAGAAATTCGTTTAGCACTTGATGAAGCGACAGAAAAATGGGGCGTTCGTATTGAGCGTGTCGAAATAGTCGATATTAATCCACCAAAAGATGTGCAAGTATCAATGGAAAAACAAATGAAAGCAGAACGTAATAAACGTGCGATCATTTTAGAAGCTGAAGCAGCGAAACAAGATAAAGTCCTTCGTGCTGAAGGGGAAAAACAAAGTAAAATTTTAATGGCTGAAGGGGATAAAGAAGCGCGTATTCGTGAAGCGGAAGGTATACGAGAAGCGAAAGAATTAGAAGCGCAAGGGGAAGCGAGAGCGATTGAGGAAATTGCAAAAGCAGAACAAAACCGAATTGAATTACTTCGCGCAGCAGATTTAGATGAGCGCGTACTTGCTTATAAATCATTTGAATCATTGATTGAGGTTGCAAAAGGCCCAGCAAATAAAGTATTTATTCCATCTAATGCAATTGAAACACTTGGTACTCTTGGGGCAATTGGGGAAATCTTTAAAGAGAAACAAACGAAGAAATTACCTTCGTCAGATACAGAAAAAGAACAATAAGAGTGAGGAAGAGAAATGGGATGCCATTTCTCTTTTTTTTGCGTATATTACGAAAGGCTTGTACATATCCATGTATAAAGAAGGTGATACAGTGAAAAAGTATGCAACCCGTATACATGGGAAGAAACTAATCTCGTTACTCTTTCTATATGCACTAGTCATAATTATTAGTGCGTCGATTTTGACGTCGCTTTTACATACAATGAAATCGAATTACGCGAATCAATGGTTTGGAAAAGTATCGATGCAAGGTTTTGTTCAAATGATAGAAAGTGAGAATCGCTATTACGGATTTGATTATTTTAAGCAGAATAAAAGGGAGTCATTTGGAAATTTAATGTTCTCGATGGCGACGGATTTGAAAATTAAAGATTTAAGAACGTTTGTCGGTAAAGAAGTGCCTGGTATGTCAAAGTATTACTCTAACATTATCGTAGCTGGGGAAGGAACAAACTTTACGAATATCCCAAATGAATCTAGTGTACCGATTGAAGAAGTAACGAAAGAGCGAGAAGTAGCAAAAGATAAAGTTACAGAAGCTGAAAAGAATAATCCGGTTCAGAAAAAGAACGGAGCGAAAAAAGGTGAAAGTGCAGTATATATTTATCATACACATAGCTGGGAATCTTTCTTTCCGTTATTACCAGGGGCTACCGATCCATCAAGTCCAGATGTAAATGTGTCCTTACTAGGGAAACGTATGAAAGAACAACTTGAAGGACAAGGAATTCCGGTAGTTCATGATAAAACGAATATGGGGGATTTATTAGCGAGTAAAAAATGGAAATGGCCGCAATCATATAAAGCGTCTCATGAATATGTAAAAGAAACATTAGCACAAAATAATAAAATTACGTTTCCGATTGATATACACCGTGATGATCAGCGGAAGAAGGTAACAACAAAAGTAATTAACGGGAAATCGTATGCAAGATTATATTTTATAATTGGGATGGAAAATGAAGGGCGTGCTGAAAATGAAAAAATTGCAAGAGCAATCAATAGTTATTTAGATGAAAACTATTACGGATTAAGTAGAGGGATTTTTCCGAAGTATAAAAAAGATGGAAATGGTGTTTATAATCAAGATTTATCTAAAAACGCAATGTTAATTGAAGTTGGTGGTGTTGATAATACATTGGATGAATTATATAACACGATTGATGTATTAACAGAAGCGTTGAGTAAGTATTATTGGAACGATGCAGAGAAAGTAAATGGGTGAGGAACGGGAGACCGTTCTTTTTTGTTATGGAAAGGTAAGAATGTGATATAATGGAAACTTGTGAATATTAAATGAGGGAGCAGGGGAAATATGCAAATAATATTAATACGCCACGGTGAATCAGAAGCTGATATTTTAAATGTACATGAAGGGCGAGCTGACTTTGAATTAACAGAAAAGGGAAGACAGCAAGTGCAAAGGCTTGTACAGAAAGTGAAAGCAGATTTCCCGCCAGATTTCATTTGGGCAAGCACATTAAAACGTGCTCGCGAAACTGGTGAAACATTAGCAGAAGGAATTGGGTGCCCAATTCAACTAGAAGAGGAATTAATGGAGTTCAATAATGGAGTGCAAGCAGGTTTATCATTTGAAGAGGCGAAAAAATATCCAGAGCCAAAGTTTCTTCATGATCGTTTTGAAAACGGGGAATCATTTATTGAATTTAGAATGAGAATAGAAGGAATCTTTTCTAAAATCGTGACAGAGAATACATATGACCGAATTGCAATTGTTGCACATGGTGGTGTAATGAATAGTATCTTACGTGCATTTTTCAAAATGCCAATCTCAATGGACTATTACTTTAAAATAGGAGATACGGGAATAAGCTTAATTGAAATTGATGGTGAACAAAAAACGGTACATTTCATTAATGATACGAATCATTTGGACGGGATGTAAAGACCTATGTACAAAGTAGTGTTTTTTGATGTTGATGGTACTCTTTTAAGTGAGATTGACAGAAGTATGCACGAAAGTACAAAAGAAGCGATACAAAGATTAATAGATAAAGGAATACAAGTAGTTGTTACAACAGGGAGACCATATAGCTTATGCTCACAATTTGAGGAACTAGGCATAAATACGTTTATTTCTGCAAATGGTGCACATATAAAATGTGCTGATGAAGTTATACATAAATCGGTACTTTCAAGAGGAATTGTTCATGATATTTCAAATTTCGCTGAATTACATGGTCACAGTGTTTCTTATTTTACAGAGGAATTTGTAATGAATGGTATTGCCTCAAAAGACGAACGTGTAATACGAGCATTAAATGAAACGTTAAATTTAGAGCGGTATCCTGACAAAGTTAGAAACTTATCAGAAGAGATTTATTGTGTATGTCTGTATGCTGATGAAACAGAAGCTCAAAAATTCTTTGAAAGATATCCAGCACTTACGTTTGAACGTTTTCATGGTTACGTTATGAATGTGTTGGAAGATAGTAAAGTATCGAAGCTAACTGCAATTCAAAAGGTATTGGAACATCTGAAAATTTGTAAATCAGAAGCAATTGCTTTTGGTGACGGTGGAAATGATATTGAGATGTTACAGTATGTAGGACTAGGAATTGCGATGGAGAATGGTGGAGAAGAGTTAAAAACAAGAGCTGATTTCGTTACAAAGAAGGCGAGTGAAGGTGGTATTTTATTTGCCTTAAAAAAGTTTAATGTCGTCTAACATACCTTTATTTCAATAAAGGTATGTTAGGATCTTTAATGTGCTCACATAATAAAATATGAATTTGCCCGCGATGATGATAAAAATGTGCAACGATTTCAAGTAACCATTCGAATCGAGAGTAAGAAATACCCCAATAAGCAGTCATAATTTCCGCTAATTCTTCATTGGAATAGGATGAAAAAGTTTTAGAAAGTAAATCGTACCCTTGTATCATCGTTTGCTGTATTTGAGTAATTGTTTCTGGTGTTTGTTCTATATAAAAGGTATGTAAGTCTTTTTCCGTAATACCATTTAATATGAGTAAATCAGCATGGAAAATAAGGGAAAGATGTGTGCACATTTCAAATAATGACCGCTTTGATTCAATCGGCTTTATTTTCAGATCACTTTCAGTATACTGGCTCAGTATTTGAATGGAAGTATCGATAGCAATTTTAACTTGATTCAATGCAGATGGAACAAACATTGTAATTATTCTCACCTCCGTATATAATAGTTTCTTAAGGGTATTATATCATACTCAAAATTCCGAAAATTCTAGTAGTTTGACTAGCATAGTGAAAAGTATTATATTGTAAAAGGTCATATGAAACGTGAAATAGAATGGAATGTAATTATTGAGTTAGGAGTTAGACCAATGAGCTTGAAATATGGAAGAGATACAATTGTTGAAGTTGACTTAAATGCTGTAAAACATAATGTAAAAGAATTTAAAAAACGTGTGAATGATGAAAATATTGCGATGATGGCTGCTGTAAAAGCGAATGGGTATGGTCATGGGGCAGTTGAAGTTGCGAAATCGGCTATTGAAGCAGGAATAAACCAACTTGCAGTTGCATTTGTAGATGAAGCAATTGAATTAAGAGAAGCTGGAATTACTGTACCTATTTTAATTTTAGGATATACATCAGTAGCAGCTGTAGAAGATGTAATTCAATACGACGTTATGATGACTGTTTATAGAGTAGAAGATTTACAAGGTATAGATGAAGTTGCAAACCATCTTCAAAAGAAAGTGCGAATTCATGTGAAAATTGATACAGGAATGAGCCGTATTGGTTTACAGGAAGAAGAAGTTAAACCGTTTTTTGAAGAGTTAAAACGTATGCGATATGTAGAAGTAGTAGGGATGTTTACACATTACTCTACCGCTGATGAAATAGATAAAACTTATACAAATATGCAAACAAGTTTGTTTGAGAAAGCTGTAAATACAGCGGGAGAATTAGGAATTCATTTTCAATATATTCATAGTTCAAACAGTGCAGGATCAATGGAACTTAGTAACACATTTCAAAATATGGTTCGTGTTGGTATTGGAATTTACGGTATGTATCCTTCAAGAGAAGTGGATCATACAGTTGCTTCCTTACAGCCAGCGTTGTCTTTAAAATCAAAAGTAGCTCATGTTAAACATGCGAAGAAAAATCGTGGTGTTAGCTATGGGAATACTTATGTAACAACGGGCGAAGAATGGATTGCAACTGTACCGATTGGTTATGCTGATGGTTATAATCGTCAGCTATCTAATAAAGGGCATGCACTAATAAACGGAGTACGAGTACCTGTAATTGGCCGTGTTTGTATGGATCAGCTTATGCTAGATGTTACAAATGCAATGCCAGTACAAGTAGGAGACGAAGTTGTATTCTACGGCAAACAAGGTGAAGAAGAGATTGCGGTGGAAGAAATAGCAGATATGTTAGGTACAATTAATTATGAAGTTACATGCATGTTGGATAGAAGAATTCCACGTGTTTATAAAAAAAATGATGAAACGACTGCGGTTGTAAATATATTAAGAAAAAAATAAGAAAAAACTGAATCGATATGATTCAGTTTTTTTATTTTTGACAAATGAAAAATGTTCTATTTATACCGTGTAGTTGTATATTGTTACATCCTACAGATTTTAAAGAGGTAATAATTTCGTCTCTAAAATAACATGCTTCCTCGATAGAAAAGTCACTCCTATTCCAACAATCTATAATAATCATACTTTGTCATAATTTCAAAACCACATTGTGTATATAGTTTTAAAGCATTGTTATTTTTCGTTTCGACGTCTAGTTCAATTGTTGAAACTCCTTCTGTAATAAGTGTACGTACCATATAACTAAGAATATCTTTACCATATCCTTTACCTTGATAAGAAGGATGAACGGCGAATCCTGATAGTGTAGTAGATTGCTCTTGCTCAGTAACTGTAATCGTTCCTATCACTTTTTCATCGATAAGAGCACTGTAAACTTGATGGGAAGATGAATTCATCATCTTTTGTAACCATGTGGATGTATTTGCTGCCGAATCTCCAAAAGCTTCACTAGCGATTTCTATAAGATCAGGAAGTAATTCAGAAGATGCAACGGTAAGATTAATATTATTTTTCAATGTTTTTTGTGCTTCGTTTGTTTTGAACTTCATACCGTATTCACTGTATAAATAAGGAAAGTTCATTTGTTTTGCAAATGATTTCCCCGAAATAGAGTCACCATTAATTATAAGAAGGGCTTCATCTGCCTCTCTTTTTTGTATTTCTTTCATTGCGGTTTGTAAAAGAGTAGTGCCTATATGTTGTTTCCTATAGTTCGGATGAACAAACCCTATTAACTCCAGTTTTGTTGGTCTCTCAAAGTCATACATACTTAATGCACCGATTAATTGAGTATCATCATAAAATAGAAAATCATTTACCACTTCTATATTACGGGCAGTTAAAAAGTTTATATGTAAATCTGACGAGTAATCAATTTGATCGTGTTGTCCGCAAATATGAGATAAATCTTTCATTTGCTGAATTTCGTTTTCTGTTAAAGATTTCTTTTGTTCAATATTCATTTCATAATCCCTCTCATTCGTATTTAAAAATAGGATGGATGACTTAGCCACTTGTCTAACTCCACACTGCCCTGAACAGATAATAACCGGTACAAATATCGATAGGGATGTCTACATTCTTCAAGACGAGGAATGGGCATAATGGTTTCGTAACCTTGTTTAAAAGCATGAGCCTCTTTTTCTGTAAATACATATTCTAATCCAATAAAATCAAACTCTCGAGGAGCAACCGCATAAGCTTCTGTATCTACTAAACCAGTAATAGATTGACCATCTGATAAAAACTGAGTAGGATCCATATCAATTAAAACAAGTGTAGATTCCTTCGGTGACGGCAAGGAAGAGAGCTGTGACTCAAAAGTATGGAATGCGTTTTGGATGCTCGCGTTATCGGAATAGAACTTATTTACAAGATCTTTACTGACTTTTAATATGTGAGACTTAAATTCTTCTAGTGGAATGTGGAAAGTATTTGATGGGTTTCCTATAAACTCTGCTTGAAACGAATGAATTTCTGCTAGTCCTTTTCCAAGGCTGAATAAAATAGAATCAGGTTGTTCGATAAATGATTGCAGCGTATTTCCGGTTAGTTTTCCGACGATTACATACTCTCGCTCATTTAAAACATGTTTTTGCAAAATAGTCGGGATGGGTAAGGTAGTATGCTTTTTCAATAATGCGTGTATTGTTTCTAAATGATGTACATGCCTTGGATCAATTCCAAAAAGATTTTTACATCCCCACCAAAAATCATTGTTGGGCTCTTCAGTCATTTTTGAGGAACGAACAATAACTTCTTCAGCTTCTGTTTTAACAAGAAACACGTCGCTTGCATGGTCTACATAGCCTGGGTGTAAAGTTTGAACAGATAAAATAGGTGAAGTGAATAGTTGTTGTAGCATGAAAGGTCCCCTTATTCTGTAAATTCTATAAATTCATTATATAACAGAATATGTACCAAGTGGATAATGATGGGGACAACATAGAACTTAAATAAATTTATGGTGAGAAATCAGTGTGAAAATTATATTTTTCTAGTTTTGTATGAATTATCAAAATAATGTTTCTGACGATAAATCTGTAAAAATTCCTGAATATAAATCCCGTATTTTTCAATAAATGAAAGGTTAAGCCTACTTTTATAAGAGTTATAATGTAGGTTATGAAAAATATTTCTCAATAATAAAATGAAGAGAAATATATGAAGAAGTAGAATAGATTACTTAATAGTTTTAAATTAATTAATATTATTAACTATTAATTATATTAGATAGGAGAGAATATTATGGCAAATGTACTCGTAATAAATTTCCCTGGAGAAGGTCATATAAATCCGACTTTAGCTATTGTAAGTGAGTTAATTCGGCGAGGGGAGACAGTTGTTTCGTATTGTATTGAAGATTATAGAAAGAAGATTGAAGCAACAGGTGCAGAATTCCGAGTGTTTGAGAATTTCCTCTCTCAAATTAATATTATGGAGCGAGTAAATGAAGGTGGGAGTCCTTTGACGATGCTGTCTCATATGATTGAAGCATCAGAGCGTATTGTTACTCAAATTGTAGAAGAAACAAAAGGGGAAAAGTATGATTACTTGATATACGATAATCATTTTCCAGTAGGACGTATTATAGCCAATTTTTTAAAATTACCTAGCGTTTCTTCTTGTACAACGTTTGCTTTTAATCAGTACATTACTTTTAACGATGAACATGAATCAAGAAAAGTAGATGAAACGAATCCATTGTATCAATCTTGTTTAGCAGGAATGGAAAAATGGAATAGACAGTATGGAATGAAATGTAATAGTATGTATGATATTATGAACCATCCTGGTGATATTACTATTGTATATACTTCAAAGGAATATCAGCCGCGTTCAGATGTATTCGATGAATCGTATAAGTTTGTCGGCCCATCAATTGCTACGCGTAAAGAAGTAGGGCGCTTTCCTATGGAAGATTTAAAAGATAAAAAATTGATTTTCATTTCTATGGGAACAGTTTTTAATGAACAACCTGAGCTATATGAAAAATGTTTTGAAGCGTTTAAAGATGTAGAAGCGACAGTCATATTAGTTGTTGGTAAGAAGATAAATATAAGTCAATTTAAAAACATTCCGAATAACTTTAAGTTGTTTAATTATGTGCCGCAATTAGAAGTATTACAGCTTGCTGATGTATTCGTGACACACGGTGGTATGAATAGTTCAAGTGAAGCACTATATTACGGTGTCCCATTAGTTGTAATTCCGGTAACAGGAGATCAGCCTTTAGTTGCGAAGCGAGTGAGTGAAGTAGGAGCTGGAATAAGGCTTAATCGTAAAGAATTAACTTCTGAATCGTTACGTGAAGCTGTAGAGAAAGTAACGTATGATGTAACGTTTAAGGAAAATAGTCGTAAAGTTGGAGAGACACTTCGAAATGCTGGTGGGTATAATAGGGCAGTTGATGAAATATTAAAAATGAAAATGAATTCATACTTAAAACTTAAATAAATGTTTGGAGCACACTTACTGTAATATGTAAGTGTGTTTTTATAAATAAATTACATAAAAAATCACTGTAAAGGTGAAACTTTTGTGTATATAAACTCATATCTTTGAATTAGTAGTAAAATTACGTTAAAATAATACTAAGAAAATACATAAGTTTTGGGGGTAATGAATGAAAAAATTATTTGAATACGTATTATTAACAATTGGCTCCATTATTGTAGCGGGTTCACTAGAGCTTATTTTAGCACCTAATGGATTAGTAGATGGTGGGGTAACGGCCATTGCTATTATGGCAAATAAAGTTGCTGGATTACCGCTTTACGGAGTGTTTTTAGGACTTAATATCCCGATTTTACTATTTACTGCAAAGGTAATGGGAAAGAAGTTTTTCATCCGTACATCCTATGCAAATGTTGTTACAACACTCGGATTGATTTATTTAAAACCATTTCCAGCAATTACGACTTCGGAATTATTAATTGTACTTTACGGAGGAGTTCTATTTGGAGTTGGTGTTGGGATCGTTGTAAAAATGGGCGGAGCAATTGATGGATCAGAAATGTTAGCTGTTTGGATGAACAAGCATTTTAAAGTACCAATTAGTACATTTTTACTTGCTGTAAATGCGGTTATTTTTGTATTTGTTGCTATTTTATTTTCAATTGAGCAAGCGATGTTCTCATTAGCAATTTTCTATATTGTTACGAAAATGATTGATTTCATATTAGATGGTATTAATCAAGGAAAGAGCGTTATGATTATTTCTGGGAAAAATAAAGAAATAGGCGATTTGCTTATGAAAGAATTGCAATTATCCGTTACGTATCTACATGGAGAAGGTGGTTTTTTAGGAGAGCACAAGAAAATCATTTATTGTATTACAAACCGTTTCATTTATCCAAAAATGAAAGATCTCGTTCTCTCTGTAGATCCAACCGCTATAATTGAAGCTTCCTATTCAACAGAAACAACTGGTGTTAAGCGTCCAGGAAGGACTGCTCGATCAGGAGACGTATCAGAAAAATAGTGTGTAAAATAACTCCACATAAGTATAACTTATGTGGAGTTATTTTACTAAAGGAACCAGGCTTCCTTTAGTAATTTGACTACAATTTCGATACTATCTTCGGGAATGCTGCCGAAACTGAGTAGTACATATGACGCCTCCCTTAAATTATGTACAGAATCATATGTAGAGAGTGGGTATAATTTGATTTGTTGTTTTGCAGCTGTATGAATCAGTTCTTGTTCGTTCATACCATTATGAACATGAAGTACGATATGCAGTCCAGACTGTTCGCCAAGTATTTGAACACGAGATCCCATTTCATTTTTGATAGATTTAACTAGTAATGTGTGCTTTCTTTTATATAACGTACGACTACGGTTCAAATGGCGCTCCCAATCACCATTGTGAATAAAGGTTGCAAAAGCGAGTTGCTGTATTGTGGAAACAGTTTGTTTAAACTTACCTTCCAGCTCTGTATAGATTTTTAATAGGTGAGTTGGTAAAACGATATACCCCATTCGCAAAGAAGGTAAGAAGGATTTCGAGAAAGTTCCCATATAAATAACGCGTTCATTTGAATCTAGTCCTTGTAAAGAGGGAATAGGTTTTCCTACATAACGAAATTCTCCGTCATAATCATCTTCAATAATATATCCTCCGCAATCATTGGCCCATTTTAATAATTCGAGCCTTCTAGATAATGGCATAATCATTCCAAGAGGAAATTGGTGTGATGGAGTGACGTATGCTACATTGGAACGTGATTCAAGTAAAGTTGAAATACGAATCCCTTTATCGTCTAATGAAATAGGGTGAACAGGAAGACCAGAACTTTGAATCATGGCAGTTATACGGTGAAATCCAGGGTTTTCGATTCCGTATTCTTTTTTTGAACCAAGCAGTTGAAGTAGTAGCCAAAGAAGAGGCTGCGTACCGGCTCCGATAATAATTTGATCAGGTGAAGAATGTACCCCGCGTGCATGGTATAAATATTTTGAAATATGCTCTCGTAGAACGAACTCACCTTGAGGATCTTCTTTAGCAAATAATTCATTTTCATACTGGAATAAAGTTTCTTGTAATGCTCTTTTCCAGTTTGTAATTGGAAAAGCTTTTTGATCAATAAGGCCTTGGCTACAATCATAGTCATATTGTTCATTTTTAATATTGTTAGCGCTGTTTGACGCAACGTGTTGTTTATTTTGAATGATATCAATATCAACTTCCACAACAAAAATCCCGCGTTTCGGTTTACTTTCTACATAACCTTCAGCTAGTAATTGTTGATAAGCAGATTCAACAGTAATACGACTAACATTAAGTTGTATCGCTAAATTTCTATGAGAAGGAAGGCGTGTACCGGCAGGTAGTAATCCCTGAGAAATTTCTCGTTTCATATATTCGTAAATTTGTAAGTAAATTGGTGTTTTACTTTCTAATTGTAATGGGATAGTAAGATCCATTTTAAGAATTCTCCTTTAAAAACTGGCCATATAAAAAATAATCGAACTGTCACTTAAGTTAAGGGCAGTTACTTTTTATAATGATGATATAACATTTAGAAAATTTAATAAATAGCAAGGGGAGAATTATAATGAATATTAGAGAAGTAGTAACAGAAGCTGATTTACATGATGTATTCCCTGTATTACAGCAATTACGAACAAAAATTTCAAGAGAAGAAGCAAGTTCTTTATTTCAAAAAATGAAAGAAGAAAATTATAAACTACTTTCGTTACAGAATGAAGATGATGAAGTTGTTTGTCTTGCTGGTGTAGCAATTTGTACGAACTTTTATAATGAGAAACATGTTTTCGTATATGACCTTGTAACTGCGGAAGCTCACAGATCGAAAGGATATGGTAAAGTTCTTCTGTCATATGTAGAAAAATGGGGGAGAGAAAAAGGGTGCAGTTCTATCGTTCTTACATCAGCGTTTCCAAGAGTTGATGCCCATCGTTTTTATGAAAGAGAAGGCTATGATAAGGTAAGTTATTCTTTTTATAAAGAGTTATAATATTAAGTAGGTTCCGTGTGTAAAAATATATGGAACCTATTTTCTTTTACAGATTTGAGCTAGGAACAGGTCTAGTAATATAATTTGTCGAATATTAGAAATTAATAAGGCGATATTGTATTTAGAGAATGTTAGGAGCGTTTATACTTGGAAAAAATAAAGAAATTATCTATACCAAATGATGTAAGAGTCATCATTATTTCTGATATTCATGGAGAATTAGATCTTTTTAAGGAACTACTACATAAAGTTAATTTTAAAGATGATGATTATTTAATTATAAATGGCGACCTTTGTGAGAAGGGGAACGATAGCATCGGCGTAGTAAACTACGTCATGGATTTAGTAGTTAGCAAGCCAAATGTTTATGTAGTTGAAGGGAATTGTGAAGTTGTAGTTGAAGCGCTTGTAAATGAAAATCCTGCGCTAATAAATTATTTATGTACGCGAAAAAATACAATTTTTAATGAATGGCTAGGGAAATTGAACATTACAGTTAATGAAGAAAGTGATATTCGTGAAGTGAAAAACATATTGATGAGCCATTTTTCAAAAGAAATAAAGTGGCTAACAGAATTGCCGACAGCGATTGAAACAGAAGATTATATCTTTGTACATGCTGGTCTTGAAGATAGAGAGAATTGGAGACAAACAGACAGGAAAAATGCAATTGCAATGCCAGAGTTTTTTAATAAGTCACATAGAGCGGATAAGTACGTAATTGTTGGACATTGGCCTGTTGTGAACTATTCCGAAGAGGCGCCGTCTAACAATCCAGTTATTGATAAGGAGAAAAAAATTATTGCGATTGATGGTGGTAATGCGATTAAAGAAGCAGGGCAATTAAACGCATTTATTATACAGAGGACAACTTTAGGTGATACGTTTTCTTATACATATGTAGATCATTTTCCACAGTATGAGGTATTGGCCGATTTTAATGCGAATTCAGTAATGCAGGGCGGGGTTACATATCCGCATTATTACATAAAGCCTGTGGAGAGAATGAAAGGTTTTACCGTATGTAAACAACTAGGAACAAATGAATTACTTCATGTGAAAAACGAGTATATAAAGCAACTTGAATCAGGTGAGTATACAGTGAAAACGGATATTTCTTGTGCGCAAATCAGTATTAGAAAAGGGGATACAGTTTCTTTAATTGATGATAGCTGCATGGGATATGATTTAATTAAAAAAGATGGTGTAGAAGGCTGGATTGAGAAAGGAATTCTACTTGAGGTAGAAAAGAAGGGGAATACAATATTTAGCTAAAATAGGAGGGGTATAACCTCCTATTTTTTATTAACTATGCTACGAGTTCGTACTTCATCTAATTTTTTCCGAAGTTCCGTTTCTAGATTAAACTCGAAAAAATTGGCTAATTTACATAAATAATTCGTATTTTATAACAAAATTATACAATATAGAGTAGAGTTTTGTTTTGATTTTTCTGAAAAAATATTATAATTGTATATGAAATAAAGAGGAATGTAGGAGGAAATTATGCAAAACGTTATATTAAAGGGGAACAAAGTTACAATTCGTACAATAGAAGAATCAGATATAAAAACATTATGGAATCTCGTATTTAAAGAAGAGAATCCAGAATGGAAGAAATGGGATGCGCCATATTTCCCTTTCTCAATGCAAGAATGCCCATCTTATAAAGAGAAGATGCAAGCTCGTTTAAAAGAAGAACCACTGTCAAATTTAATTATAGAAAATAACGGCCAAATTATAGGGACAGTCGGATTTTATTGGGAGCATAAACCGACGCGTTGGTTAGAAATGGGAATCGTAATTTATGACCCAGCATACTGGAATGGTGGATATGGTACAGAAGCATTAACATTATATAGGGACTTACTATTTGAAAATATGGAGATTGGTAGAGTAGGGCTTACAACCTGGTCTGGCAATGAAAGAATGATGAAAGTAGCAGAGAAAATAGGAATGAGCTTAGAAGGAAGAATGCGAAAATGCCGATATTATAACGGGACATACTATGATTCTATTCGAATGGGAATGATTCGTGAAGAATGGGAAGCGCTACGTGTAACAAAGGGGTGAGGAAGCATGTACGCTATCATTGCTACATTTGATTGTGTGTTTACTAATAAAGTTAGAGAATTGCAAAATGAATTAACGAATATAATTGAAACAAATGAACTAGCCGGAGTAGAACCACATATAACATTGGCTGATTATAAGGAGTTAGATGTTAATTTATATACGAAGAGATTAGAGGAGTTTGTAGCTTTTCAAGAGAACATCTCCACTGTAACTTTTCCTTCTGTTGGAACTTTTCCTACTAACGGAACTATCTTTCTAGCACCGACCATTACCGATGAATTATTAAGACTTCATCATTCTTATCATGATTATTTCAAAACTTTTCATGATAATTCGAATTCATATTACGTGCCAGGAAAATGGGTTCCGCATTGCACGATTTCTAATGGGTTAAATTCAAATCAATTTTTAAGTGTAATGGAATATATATATGGAAAATTTGATGTTACAATAGCTTCGATTGAGAAGTTAAAATTAATTAAGGTAAATTATGAAAATGGTTTTGCCATTTCTTCTAGTATATTAGCAGAATATAATTTAATGAGAATGGAGACATCGAGATGACATATGTAATTAGAGAAATGAAGCAAGAAGATATTCATGCTGTACAAAACGTAGCAAAAATAGCTTGGCATGATACTTACGAAGGAATTATTCCGAGAGAGATTCAAGATAGTTTTTTAGAGGAAGCATATTCTGATGAAAAAATGAAATATCGTCTTAAAAATACACATTTATTCGTTGCAGAAGAAGAGGGAGAAGTAATTGGATTTGCGAATTTTTCACCTGTTAGACTGCAAAATGAAGCAGAATTAGGTGCGATTTATTTGTTACCAGATCAGCAAGGAAAAGGGATAGGAAGTGCTTTGTTAAAAAGAGGGATTAACGGACTTAAAGGGATTCGGAAACTGTACATACATGTAGAAGCAGCAAATGAAAAAGGAAAGCGTTTTTATGAAGCGAAAGGTTTTGCAGCTTTAGAGCAATTTGAAGAAGATTTTGAAGGACATTTGATGCAGACAATAAGGATGGTTTTATACATATAGGGAGGAGCAGGAATGAAAATATTTGACTTTAGCGGAAAAATGGGAAAGCACATATCAGTATTTCAATCTAATTTCATAATGTCGAAAATATTAAACGATCAAGGGAATATACATATCGGCGCTATGCATTTACAAGAGAATGGAATCATCGGATATCATGAAGCAGTTGTGTCGCAGCTGCTTCTTATTGTGGATGGTGAAGGATATGTATGCGGGGCAAATAAAGAAAAAGTGAAGATAGAAGCTGGACAAGCTGTGTTTTGGGAGAAGGGTGAGTTACATGAAACAAGTACGGAAAAAGGATTGATGGCAATTGTAATTGAGTCAGACGGTCTTGAAAATGGTATTTCAATGATGATTAGAGGGCAGGAGGGAGAAAGGAATGATTACAAAAGCGAATGAGAAAGAAGCGGAAAAAATATTACATTATGCAGCTCAATCACTTTTCGAAGGAACGAGAGGGAATTGTCAGTTAAGTAAAGAAAAAGCGATTGAAATTACAAAGCCAATAATAGAAAAAGGGGCATATTATTTAGTCATTAAAGAAGAAAAAAAAGTAATGGGATGGATATTAATAGGGGAAAATACAGACTATTTTTCTCGTGAAAAACTTGGATTTATATATGAGCTGTATGTGTTTTCAGAATATCGCGGGAGAGGATTATCGCGAGAATTGATGGAGGCTGGCATTAAGGAATTGAAGGAGAAGTATTCAGAAATTCGCTTAAATGTATTTGCTGGGAATTTTGCGAAAGAGATGTACGAAGAACTTGGGTTTGTTGAAAGACAGGTAATTATGACTTTGAAGTAAGTACAATAGCCTGAACGGGAGAAGAGAAAGAATGAGAAAAGAAAATGAGTATGTTGCGTATTTACAAAGGATATATCCTCAATTACAAATAAAATCGGTTTATGTAAATGAAATAGGTCAAAATAATGATGTATTAATTGTAAATGATAATATAGTATTTCGTTTTCCGAAATATGAAAAAGGTATTCAGAAACTTCGAGTAGAAACAAAGCTGTTAGAGAAAATAAGACCCTTCATTACGCTCCATATTCCCAATCCATGTTATCAAAGATTTCAAGATGAAGTGCCAGGGAAAGTATTTACAGGATATGAAATGATTGAGGGAGAACCGTTTTGGAAAGACATTTTTACAGAAATAAATGATGAAAAACAAATACAGAAACTTGCGTGCACATTAGCGGGATTTTTAAAAGAGTTACACGAAATTCCGTTATCTATATTTGAAGGTATTATGCAATATGATGGTACTGATATGTATTCAGAAATAAATAGTTTATATAGCAAATTACAAGAACATGTTTATCCATTCATGAGAACTGAAGCGAGAAAAGAGATCTCAAAATCATTTGAGTTATATTTAAATGAATCTAGTCACTTTAACTTTACCCCTAGTCTTGTTCATGGGGATTTTGGCATGACAAACATCTTATATAGTGCAACAAAGCGGGATATTTCAGGGGTTATAGATTTTGGTGGTGCGAGCATGGGAGATCCTGCTTATGACTTTGCGGGGATATTAGCTAGTTATGGAGAGGAGTTTTTACAACTCTTTTCGGTGCATTATCCTAATTTAGAAGCAGTAAAGGAACGAATGTATTTTTACAAAAGTACATTTGCTCTTCAAGAAGCATTATTTGGTGTCCTGAATAATGATAAAAAAGCCTTTCAAGCTGGAATAGCAGAATATGTATAAAAGCCGATTTCAAATCGGCTTTTTATTATCGATACATCGTCCACATTCCAATATCTTTAAACCCTAATCGCTTATAAATTCGTCCGGCAGCTGGATTGTTATAAAATAAGCAAAGCGTTCTGCCTTCATTGGTGAAGTCTTGAATCATTTTCTGTAATATGAGCGAAGCATAGCCATTTCCGCGATGATTCGGATGTGTACATACTCCAACAACCATAGCAGATAATGAATTTTCAGCGGAAGTTGAGGAGGATGCGATGATTGCGCCGTCTTTTTCAATATAATATGTACGTCCTGTATTTGTTTCGATAGCTTGCCTTAACATTTTTTCTGATTCATTAGCAGCCGGGAATTCAGCGATGTCACTTCGTAATTTCATAATTCGTTCTATATCATCGAGTGAGGCAAGTTTAATTGTTTCATGAATTGGTGTGCTAGGTAAGTTGCTGTCATTTAGACATTCGCAAAAATACATTTCATTTTTGGTGCCTAGTTGTACACTTGGAGCAGTTTCAAATCTTTCTACAATAGTTGGACTTGCCAGAGAGTTTAAGCGGCTTATATGCGGAAAGAAGTGCCTCATAGTCAGTAACCACAAACTCTTCTTTACTATACGGTATAAATGTATCGTGAAAGCGGAGTAAAATGGATTTTAATGTTCCATTCTCTTTAAATACACCCCATAATTCTTGAAAGTCTGTTTCATAACCGAAAGCTTCTAAATCCCCAATAATAAATAAGTTAAGGGCTGCTTCTTCTTTTAGAAAAGAAAATACTTGTTTATGATCTTTCTTTGTTAATTTTCTCATCATAACGAATCGACCTCTTTTTTATTTTTCTAAATATTACAACTTAAGTTTTTTGAAATCAATATAAAATTTTATGTTTAGTTCACCAACTTTCGGAAAAACTAGGAAAGATATGACAAAGGAGGTTATGAACGGTGGATCATCCAATTCAAGGGTTAATGAGAGCAGCAATGGAAAATTTGAAGGAAATGGTCGATGTAAATACGATTGTTGGGGAGCCTGTTCAAACGGCTGACGGTGGTGTAGTGTTAACAGTTTCTAAAGTGGCGTTCGGTTTTGGAGCAGGAGGATCTGACTTCCAGACGAATGATGGACAAAGAGCGAACGGTAACCCTGCATTTGGTGGCGGTAGCGCGGGTGGTGTTTCTATTACACCAGTAGCATTTCTAGTCGTGAATAAAGACGGGATAAATATTCTTCATCTACAAAATGCGACACATTTAGCAGAAAAAATAATTGAATTAGCTCCGCAAACAATTGATAAAATTCAATCGATGTTCCAAAAAGAAGAAAAGAAAGAGGGAAATAATCACCCTCAAAACCCAGATGATATCCTTTAAAAACGCCTGCTCATAAGCAGGCGTTTTTTCTTGTAATCAGTATGTAATAAAACACATGAAATTGTAAATAGTTTTTGAAGTTTTTTCTATGTTTCTAAAATTTTTCATGTTAAAATATGCTATAGAATTGAAACATATAAAACGAAGGTGGCTAGGTGCTTTGTCTGGAGGATCTGACCAAGTAAACAATATGATATATATTAATGGTAATCGTCGGGGTCATTGTTTTATTACATCTGGAATTACGTTTAAAGAGTTTGCAAGTAACATCCCTTCACCGCTTCATCAAGTATTGCTTTTAAAGCATAATTTTGAGTGGACAGATTTTCATTATCATACTTTATTTGAATATGTTGAGGAAGAAAACATACATAAACTCATTCAAGCAGAGATTGATGAATTTGATGAATTTTGTTGGGTAGATTTCGATGATGCAAGCGATTTAGATGAGTTAGAGCCAAAAGAAATTGCAGAATTATTATATTTGGCTCACAAAAAAGAACCACTTGGAAGAACGTTCTTCCCATTGTTGAAGAATAGATTCGTTTATTTTTCACATGATGACGGTTGGTACAACAAAGTGTATTACCGTAGAATCGGTGATTTTGTAGGAATGCTGAGTAAAGTGATTCCATATAAACTCGGTTCGTTTGGAAAGAAACGTTTTACTTTCTTCCAAAAATCAAAAATTTTCCCAGCAATTTCAAAGGAAGTTATCCTTGGGCTTATGCCGTTAATGGAAGATGGGTTATACATTGATTTAGCGGGGAAAATTGAGTCGAGAAGAGGTCTTGAAATTCCGGTATATGTAGTAGGATCATTCGAAAGTACGGATGAGGTACTAGATAATATCGATGAATTGAAAGCGGAAGCAACAGAAACGGGTTGGCTCATTTTTGATAAGAAAGAACAAGAGTGGCAATGGGTTGTAGACTAAGAAAACTTGGCGCATGAAGTCAAGTTTTCTTGTCTTTTGAAAGGAGAACAAATGAAGAAATATTATACAATTGTGGGTATTGTAAGTATTATTCTCGTGGCAATATTACTTATAACTTGTCCGAAAGAATCAGATTTTAAATTGTATTTAGAGGATAAGTATGCATTAAAATGTGACGAGAGTAGCTTTGAATGCACGCAAAATGTAGATGAAAAAAAAGAGAAATTACAGTTTGAAAGTATTGATGCACGAAATGGTGTTTTCTTTATGACTGTAAAGCAAACGTATAAAACAGAAGCTGGTGTTATGAAAGAATATAGCGGAGTAGGTATATTCGGTACATTTCTTTTTGTTTCAGAGAAGACTTTCTAGTAATAGAAGGTCTTTTTTTTATGCTTATGTTCATATAGATGAAGTAAGACAAGCATAGGAGGGGTATTGATGAAGAAGGGATGTATCGTTTGTGGTGGTGAGGAGTTTTTTTCTTCAACATTATATGCACGTACGAAACAAGATTGGGCATATGCGCCAAACATGTACCGATTTGAAAAGGTGTTTATTGAGCATAGAGATGAAGAAAATTATCCGGTTTTTCAAGAAATTACAGCGAAGCATTGTTGTGGATGCGGTCATATCATGTTGTATCATGAATGAACACACCAAGTATAACTTGGTGTGTTTTTTTTAAAATGCTGATAAAGCAAGCGGATATAGTAAAGTGAATAAAACAGAAAAGCTGCCAAAACCAATTGCGGTATATCCAAGTGTTCTTGCCCCAAAATTGACAGCTAACAAGCCAACTAAAATAGCAAGGGAGCCGAGTGTAACAGGATAAAAAGCAATGGAGAATAACGAAAGAAATAATGCGACATAGCCTATCATTGCACCGGTGTTTGTACCTTCTATTTCATTTGCAATTTCTTTGCGCTCATGTCTAATCGGAATACCAGCTGGAGATATTTCAGCTGCATACTCTTCGTTTTTTTCACCACTTTTAAAATGATGATTTCTCTTTCTTCGCATGTACATCCCTCTCTTTCAATTGGGTGTATCTATAGTATCTTTCATAAGAAGCAGAACATGAGTATGAGTTAAACCCAAGTAAAGCAAAAATTGGAGAAAATAGATTCCATTGTTATCCTGTTTATCCCGCTATTTGCCGTGCAGTAAGACCCCCACCTCAAAATTCGGCTGGAGCAAAGAAGTTAGATGGGAGTCGGGCTGCCAGTAAAAGCCCGATTGGTTCAAATAATGATCAGTGGGGGACGAACAAACCCCCCCACTGATTAAAGTTTCACTTTATCTCCTTATGAAGATAAACAGGGATTTTGGAACATGATGTAGAATGAAATGAATGATAATACGTGAAGGTAGGGGAATGTATGGCGAAGTTTAATTGGCATGAATCGGCAGAGAAAAAATGGGATAACAATGCAGAGTTTTGGAATCAAAATAGTCAAGAAATGTGGGATAGCGGGAGCAGGAGTACAATCATTCCATTTTTTGAGCAGTACGTGGAAAAGGAAGTACAAGTGTTAGATGTTGGCTGTGGTGATGGGTATGGTACATATAAATTAAGTCTTACTGGCTACAAAGCGGTTGGGGTGGACTTATCGGAAGTTATGATTCAAAAGGGTAAGGAGCGCGGAGAAGACCCAAATTTATCTTTTATAAAAGGTGATCTTTCTTCATTACCATTTGAAAATGAGGAATTTGAAGCAATTATGGCAATTAATTCTTTAGAATGGACCGAGGAGCCGTTGCGAGCATTAAATGAAATAAAGCGTGTTTTAAAGAAAGATGGATACGCATGTATTGCAATTTTAGGACCGACAGCAAAACCGAGAGAGAACAGTTATCCGCGCCTATATGGCAAAGACGTTGTTTGCAATACGATGATGCCTTGGGAATTTGAACAGTTAGCAAAAGAACAAGGATTTGAAGTTGTAGATGGTACCGGCGTATATAAGCGCGGAGTAAATGAGAAGATGTTAGGTCAGCTACCTACAGAGTTACAACAAGCGTTAACATTTTTATGGGTATTTATGTTAAAAAACGTGTGACAAAATTGAAGGATTTTAGGAGGTAAATAAGTGCAGAAAATACAAAAAACTGATACAATATCATCAGAATCAATTAAAGGGGGACTAGGGTACATGACAACTACTACAACAGTTAAATCTGATATTGAAATCGCACAAGAAGCAAGTATGAAGAAGATTCAAGAAATTGCAGCTAATTTAAATATTTTAGAAGAAGAACTAGAGCCATACGGACATTATAAAGGCAAGTTATCTCTTGATATTTTTAAGCGTTTACAAGATGAGAAAGACGGTAAAGTTGTTTTAGTAACAGCAATTAACCCAACTCCAGCAGGAGAAGGTAAATCAACAGTAACAGTTGGTTTAGGTCAAGCTTTTAATAAAATTGGTAAGAAAACAGTAATTGCACTTCGCGAACCATCTCTTGGACCAACAATGGGATTAAAAGGCGGAGCAGCAGGTGGCGGTTATTCTCAAGTAGTACCAATGGAAGATATTAACCTTCACTTTACTGGAGATATTCATGCGATTACAACTGCCAATAACGCATTAGCGGCGTTCATTGATAATCATATCCAACAAGGAAACACACTTGGAATTGATACGCGTAAAATCGTTTGGAAACGCTGTGTTGATTTAAATGATCGTGCCCTTCGTAACGTAGTAATTGGCCTTGGTGGACCGGTTCAAGGTGTACCACGTGAAGATGGTTTTGATATTACAGTAGCATCTGAAATTATGGCCGTATTCTGCCTTGCAACAGATATTCAAGATTTAAAATCACGTCTATCTCGCATTGTTGTCGCTTATAATTTTTCAAATCAACCTGTAACAGTTAAAGATTTAGGAGTAGAAGGAGCGTTAACACTTCTATTAAAAGATGCATTAAAACCGAACTTAGTACAAACATTAGAAAATACACCAGCTATCATTCATGGCGGACCATTTGCGAATATCGCTCACGGTTGTAACAGTGTTATCGCTACGACAATGGCAGCAAAATTAGGTGATTATGTTATTACAGAAGCTGGATTCGGTGCAGATTTAGGTGCCGAGAAGTTTTTAGATATTAAAGCACGTGCAGCTGGTATTAAACCAGAAGCGGTAGTTATTGTTGCGACTATTCGTGCGCTTAAAATGCACGGTGGTGTGGCGAGAGATCAATTAAAAGAAGAAAATGTAGATGCGTTAGCAAAAGGTATGGAGAACTTACAGAAGCATGTTGAAACAATTCAAAGCTTCGGTGTTCCTTTCGTAATTGCCATTAACAAATTCATTACTGATACAGATGCAGAAGTTGCATACTTACAAGAATGGTGCAATGAGCGTGGCTATGCAGTATCCTTAACAGAAGTTTGGGAGAAAGGTGGTCAAGGCGGAGTTGACCTTGCTGAGAAAGTGTTAAAAGAAATTGAAAAAGGTGAAAACAACTACGCACCACTTTATGAATTAGAATTACCATTAGAAGAAAAAATTCGTACAATTGCTCAAAAAGTGTACGGCGCAAAAGATATTGAATTTGCTCCGAAAGCACGTAAGCAATTAGCTCAATATGAAGGAGAAGGTTGGAGTAACCTACCGATTTGTATGGCGAAAACACAATACTCTCTTTCAGATGATGCAACAAAATTAGGTCGCCCATCTGACTTTATCGTTACAATTCGTGAATTAAAACCATCTATCGGTGCAGGATTTATCGTTGCGTTAACAGGAACAATGTTAACAATGCCAGGCCTTCCTAAACAACCAGCAGCACTACAAATGGATGTAAATGAAGATGGAAAAGCAGTAGGTTTATTCTAAAAGGTTGTAATTCATCTCGTTTATCTGTAAACTATATATACATCAAGTGGCGCCTTTCCATCGAAAGGCGCCTGTTTTTTGGAGGAAATTATGTTTGATCCAACTGCTTTTGAAAATTTAAAGGTAATTGTGGAAGGAGCTGTCTATGATTTCGATTTACACGGTGATATTCTCGTAACGGATCGAAAAGATGTGATGGACCTTGCTTCATTAAGTCGTATGTATAGTATTTCATTTCAACTAACAGAAACATTTAAAACGATGGTAGAGGCGACATTTTCACTATCTGTTGATGCAAAGAATTTATCAGGTGAAATATTAGAAGTACCTCAGTTTATACCAGGTTGTGAAATGAAGCTGGAATTCTCGTTCGAAATGGAGCAACCAGAGATAGGATGCGAAGAAATTGAAACTTTATTGCATTCTATATGGGGAAAAGAGCGAATGATTACGCAAAAAATTTCATACGAATATAATAAGCAAGCGATTTCATATCATAATAAGGTAGAGGTTCTATTTCAAAAATCGATTACAGAAGACCATGTTGATGATTTAATAGCTGTTATTTCACACATGATAGAAACGGTGCGAACAATACAACATTTTCTTCAAAAATAGAGATAAAGGAGAAAAACAAATGATAAAAGATATGCAACCATTTTTACAACAAGCTTGGGAGAAGGCTGGTTTTAAAGAATTTACTGAAATTCAAAAACAAGCGATTCCAACTATTTTAGAAGGACAAGACGTTATTGCTGAATCTCCAACTGGAACAGGAAAAACATTAGCGTACTTATTACCACTTTTACATAAAATTAATCCTGAAGTTAAACAACCGCAAGTTGTAATTTTAGCGCCAACTCGTGAACTTGTTATGCAAATTCATGAAGAGGTTCAAAAGTTTACAGCGGGAACTGATATTTCAGGTGCGTCTTTAATTGGAGGTGCGGATATTAAGCGCCAAGTTGAAAAATTAAAGAAACATCCGAGAGTTATTGTCGGTTCACCAGGACGTATTTTAGAATTGATTCGTATGAAAAAATTAAAGATGCATGAAGTGAAAACGATTGTATTTGATGAGTTTGATCAAATTGTAAAACAAAAGATGATGGGTGCTGTACTTGATGTAATTAAATCAACGATGCGCGATCGTCAATTAGTATTCTGCTCGGCGACAATAACAAAAGCTGCAGAAGATGCGGCACGTGATTTGACAGTTGAACCACAATTAGTACGTGTAACACGTTCAGAGGCACAGAGCCTAGTTGAACATACGTATATCGTTTGTGAGCGTCGTGAAAAAAATGATTATATTAGAAGAGTTATGCATATGGGAAATGTAAAAGCAGTTGCCTTCTTAAATGATCCATTCCGTTTAGATGAAATTACTCAAAAACTGAAGTTCCGTAAAATGAAAGCAGCAGCACTTCATGCAGAGGCAAGCAAACAAGAGCGTGAAGTAACGATGCGCGCGTTCCGTAGCGGGAAATTAGAAATATTACTTGCTACTGATATTGCAGCACGTGGATTAGATATCGATGATTTAACACACGTAATCCACTTAGAGTTACCAGATACAGTAGACCAATATATTCACCGCTCAGGACGTACTGGACGTATGGGCAAAGAAGGAACAGTTGTTTCTCTTGTAACAGAACAAGAAGAGCGTAAATTACTTCAATTTGCGAAAAAATTAGGTATCGTGTTTACGAAACAAGAAATGTTCAAAGGAACATTTGTAGAATCGAAACCACCGGCACCAAAGAAAAAGAAACCAGCTTTTACTGGTAAGAAAAAGCCTAGATAAATAATGAGAAAGACGTAACTATGCCTACTGGTAAAGTGTTTAACTTTGCTGATAGTGAAGGGAATTACTTTGCAGTAATGGAAAAAAATAAATAATTATATAGTTATGTGAAAATCCCCCTCGTAAATAATGAGGGGGATTAAATATTTGAAGTCAATTTTTTATTAACGAGTTGTTCTATAAAAAATGTTCCTTTTTCAATTGCAGTCTCAATATAACCAACGATTTGATCAAATGAAAACACTTGTAAGTTTTCGTGCAAGTGTTGCTCAGGATATAGCATATCTTCAAAAATATATTGCCGAAAAGCTAAAACATTCTCTCTAGAAACCGCCTCTATATTCACAATGTTAGCCTCTTGATTAAGTAGGGTGAAGAGCTGCTGTTCTTTATCGTAATGATGCAACAATTGTGCGTTCAATAATTTAAAATCGTTATAGTACATAGGTGCGATAGTTTCGTCGTTTTCTATTCTGTTTTTAAGCCAAGGTAGAAAAAAGCCGCTTAGCCAATTATCATCGGCAATGAGGTGGGTATAATAACCTAAAATATAGGGGGAATCTATATGATCTTCGTATTTATGAATAAATGAATCATAATCTATTCTTCTCGTATAGTTCTTCGTTGTACCAGCGTAAAAATGGGAAGCTCCTTTTTCTTCTTTTGAATGAACAGCATCAGGAGCTACACCACCAAGTAAGAAAGAAGTTTTATCTTGAATAGAAAGTTTCTCAGCAATACCGCTCGCGATAATGATATGCATAATTCGTGATCCCATGAATAACACCTCTATTTCATGTATTCATTTTAGGGAGCTGTCTGAACGTGTAGTATTACTTTCCCTATACTTTGTCTACTTTCGACCCATCCATGTGCTTTCCCTGCATCTTGAAGAGGAAAAGATTTCGTAGCTTTAATTTGTAAACTTCCATCGCGTAAATAACGGAAAACTTGATTCGCAGTTTCTTGAAGCAATTCAGGACGTTTTTTTCGTGTAGTGCCAAAGCTGAAACCGAGTATAGAACGGCAACTAGCATGTAAATCTTTCGTTTGAAAACTACCAACTTCTCCGCTAGCATTGCCGAAATGGACGAGACGACCGTAATAAGCAAGGCATTCTAAACTTCTTTCGGACACAGTACCAGAAATAGAATCTAAAACAATATTAACGCCTTCTCCATTTGTAAGCTGATTTACCCTCTCTACAAAATCTTCATCTTGATGACAAATAACATAATTGGCTCCTGCATCAAAAGCGATTTTTCTTTTCGCTTCACTTCCAACAGTACCGATAACTTTTTTAGCCCCTAATAGTTTTGCAAGTTGAATCGCTGTAGTACCAATTCCACCAGCAGCTGCATGAATTAGAACAGATTCACCTTGCTGAAGTCTTGCAACATTTGCAAGTAAATTGTAGCTTGTAAAAGATACGATAGGGCAGGCAGCTGCAGTTTGGAAATCAACTTCATCAGGTAATACAAAAGTAAGATTTTCGTTCGCGACAACATATTCAGCGTAAGAGCCATTTTGAGGAAAAGTAATGACACGCTGGCCAGGATAAATATTTTTCACATGAGAACCTACGTGTTCTACAATACCAGCTGCATCTATCCCTGGAATAAAAGGTAAGGCTTTGTTTCCTTTTTTGCCATAACGTGATTTAATATCGGCGAAATTAACACTAGTAGCGACAACACGAATTAAAACTTGATTGTTTGAAATAGCCGGCATCTCCACGTCTGTATATTTCATCACTTCAGGACCACCGAACGAAGTTACAATGATAGCTTTCATATAATATCCTCCTAAATTTGACTATATAAATCATTTTAAATCTTCATTAAGAATTGGAAAATTATATAATTGTTATGCAAGGTTATAAGTGAAGCTTATGAAGTCATTGGATCATTATATTAATGTATATAAAAAACTTTTTGAAAAAATCGAACGAAATATCAATTACTTGCCAATATATAGTGTATGACAAGGGAGGGAAGGTACATGAAGGATGAAACAGTGTATACAGATTTAATCCAATTAACTTTATCAGGCAATAAAGAAGCATATAGCGAATTGTATGATAAAACGATTCAAGAAGTATATAAGACAGCACATTTTTTAATAGAAGATAAAACGGATGTAGATGATATCGTTCAGGAAATATACATACAACTATATGAATCGCTTCGTAAATATGATATCGAGAAGCCATTTCGTCCTTGGCTAATTGGACTTGCGATTAAACAAATTCATTCTTATAGAAGAATGAGGTGGATGCGATTACGAATTATAAAAAAAGCAGAAGAGCAAAGAAAACCAGTACAAATTGATTTTTCTAGCGATGTTGTAAGTAAAATATCAAATCAAAAATTAATCGAACTCATTCATAAGTTACCGTATAAATTGAAACAAGTTATTATCTTAAGATACTTACACGATTACTCTCAAGAAGAAGTAGCACAAATATTACATATTCCAATCGGTACAGTGAAGTCTAGAATTCATGCGGCATTAAAGAAACTACGCCAAAAAGAACAAGTAGAAGAAATCTTTTTAGGAGAGGTAGGGAATGTGAAATGAGCTTAGATTGTAGAGTTAGAGAATCTATACAAGAAGAAGTGAAGGGGATTGTAGCCCCGCCGGAGTTAAAAGAAAAAGTAATTGTTCAGATTAAAATGAAGCGAGGGGGGAACAAAAGGAAGAAGCGCCTTATTGCAGGAGTACTTGCAGCAGCATTTTTAATCCCGACGACTGGTTTTGCTTATCAATCTATTATGGCAGATGGTATATACGGATCTTTTGAAAACTTAAAGAAGCATGCCGGCAGTTTAACATTAGAAGGATACATGCGCTTTAGTGCGAAATTGTCACAAGCGAAAAATGAAATTGGTGCAAAAGAATATGAAGAGTTTACAAAAGAACTAAAGAAATTAACGAATGCAAAGCTTGAGTACGGGGATTCGAATGGTAATATTGATTATGATCAATTATCACCAGCTAAAAAAGAGGAATTGAAAAAGGTAGAAATGGAGCTTCAGCCGTATTTTGATAAATTAAATGGGCATAAATCTAGTAAAGAAGTATTAACTTCAGAAGAGTATGAACAATATATGGAAGCGTTAATGTCATATCAAACTGTATTAGTAAAAGCGAAATCGAGCGGTGGGATAACAGTAGAAGAAGTACCTGAAGCGTATAAAGAAAGATTTATTAAAGCAGAACAGTTTATGGAGTATGTAGATGGAAAGGTGAGATAAGTAAAAAAGCTCATAGCTTAAGCTGTGAGCCTTTCTTATTGAAACGTAAATATATTAACCACCTATTCCTTTTGCTAGTAATAAGAAATATACAAATACTAGTATTACTCCATTTAATGCCGTACCAACTATTTTAAATAGCCAAGTCTTTGATGCGATCGCAAAAATAATACCGAGTAATGAAAGAGTACTTAGAAGCACAATAATTAATGTTAAATTTGCATTAGGTCCTCTTAAAACAAAGAAAGAACATATACTTGCGATAAACGTTAGAAACGAGAAAGTCCCTAATTTCATAATAAGTCTCCCTTGTTTGAAATGTATTTTGATTTAGTGCACGACTTTCTTTAGTTTAACATAAATTTCCTATTACCAATTAAATATATGAACAATAAAAAACGAGTATAAAATCCACTTGATTTCATACTCGTTTTACTATTATTTAAATTTTCTTACGGCATGTATAGCGACCCTTACAAGTAATATCGCACTTATAAATAAACCGCCGTAACCAACGACACTTAAAAATTGATTATTGGGTTCTTTCGCATTGTTTGCTAAATGCAATACGCCTACCGAAATTCCACCAAATGCAGTTCCAATAAATGCAATGAGGAATTGTGAGATAAACGTAGTAATGAATGATGCATTTGTTTCGTCAGAGAAAAAGCCGACCTTTACGGATAATTCTCCGTTTTCTAGTTTTGAACTTAAATCATCTAGTTTTCTAGGAATGCGTCGTATGGCAGGTAACATAGAGAGTAATTCGTTTGTTGCAGCTTCTTTTAAACTAGAATAATTGTTAACCGGCATGAAACTAGCTGCATGATCTTCCGCAAAGCGCTTCGCTTCGTCCATTAAATTGAATTCAGGATTTAGTTGCAGCATCGTTCCTTCTAGCGTAATTAGAGAGCGGAAAGCTCCTGCAACCATTGGATAAAATGCTAATTCAAACTCAGAGATTATTTGAAACAACCCTTGAATGAATTCTTCAGAACCATTTGTAGAAACGTACGTACTTTGGATTAATAATTGGCTGATAGATTGTTCTAATCCTTCTTTATCAACATTTGGTTTCTTTTCAACTAGTTGAAGCAGCCCATCAAGCAAGACATATGAATTTTTGCGCTCAAAGCCGATAAGTAGTCGCTTGAATGCATCTTGTTGTAGTGTTCCTAATCGTCCGACAGAACCGAAATCAAGTAATGCAGGAGTGCCATCACGAAGAATATACACATTACCTGGATGAGGGTCTGCATGGAAAATACCTTTAAAGAAAATTTGTTCTAAAATACAATCAAAGAGTTGCCGTTGTACTTTTTTCGTATCAATTTGTAATTCATTTAATAATGCTGACCCACTTTTAACACTTACTCCATCCAAAAATTCAAGCACAAGTATTTTTGAATTACTGTATTCTTGATATACTTTCGGTATTTTTACTTTCGTTTCGCTATGTTTTAGTGAATCAGACACTTGTTCGAAGTTACGAGCTTCAATTTTGAAATCAATTTCTTCTTTTAATGCGATAGAGAAGCCGTGTGCTAAATCAAGAAATCCAATATTTTTAGCCCAAGTTGATTTGTTGGAAATCCATAAAGCAAAGTGAATTAAAATATCTAAGTCACGTTTAATTGTCTCAGAAATATTAGGACGTAGTAGTTTCACAACGACATCCTGGTCGTTTTCTTTCAACTTCGCTTTATGTACTTGGCCAATAGAGGCGGCAGCTAACGGTTCCATTTCAAAGGAGCTGAAAATTTCATCTTTCGGTATATGTAGTTCCTTTATCAATATTTCTTCAACTTGTTTTTGTGATAAACGTGTTACATTTTCTTGAAGGTTTGATAACTCGTGAATAAAAACAGGTGGTAATAAATCAGATCGAGTTGATAAAACTTGTCCGAATTTAATAAATACACCACCGCATTCTTCTAGTGTATTTCGAAGTGAAGTGGCGAGCTTACGATCTGCTTCTGGTGAGCGCTTTAAAGCTAAATATTTTCCCATTCCATGTTTTATTGCAATAGAAGAGACGCGCATATATCTTTTTTGTCTACCAATCTTAGAGAAGAATTTTGAAATAGGATTTCGGCTTTCCATTACTACGTCATCCATTTCGCTACGCTTAATAGGATCAAATAATTCAAAAACTAGGTAACAAAGCATCGATACAATTAATGAGCTTCCTAGCCAAAAGTATCTATCAACACCGACAATCGATTCATCTTGATAGCGTAAATATAAAAACCAATACATAGCTGACGTAATTGAAACACCTAAAGTGGCCGCACTTGCTTGTTTGAAAAAATTTAGTTTTGTCCCAATTAGTCGACCACTAATAAAAGACATAATGATTGCTAGTAAAAAAAGTTGAAAAAACATTGTATCATTCCTCCGAATTTTATTCGATAACTGTATTATACAGGAATATAATTATTCTAAAAACAAGCCAAGGAAGAACAATCCTTGACTTGCACGATTAAATAGAGTATTCAATTATATTTTTTCATAGTTGCATTGTCCTTTTGTATAAAACAATCTAATAGTGAATAACCCGCAATTAGGCTAATTATAGTAACGAAAGTTGTGTTCACGAGAATAATATTAGCTAAATAAGGTAGGTATTCGCCAAGTGGTGAAAAGAGTAATGCAGGGGAAAAGGAAATGAATAGTGTAGGCACTGTAATAGCAATAAATTTATCCGGTTGAAAGCTCCAGCTTTGTTTATTCATTGAATGATTAATAGATTGAAGGAATCGTAATAAAATGCCAACTATAAGAGGGAAGAGTGTAAAGTAGAATAATCTTGGATAAACGTTAAAATTCACTTGCGCGTCTGTATCTAAATAAAATTGAATTTTTACTCCGACAAATAATAATAAGACGATAAATAATGTAAAGCAGAGGTATAGTATCACTTTTTGCATTCCATTCCACCATCCTTTACTCAAAATATATTCAAAAAAAGAAGAGATATACAATAACTACTGTTGTATATCTCTTCTTATACTGTTAGTTAATAGTGGAGTTTGCCTTTTCTTGCTTCGTGAAATAATCAATAATGCCCATTGCGCTAATTTCTATATCTAGATATAAAATGTTATAAACGGAATGATCTGATGGAACGTTTAACTTTGTAAGGTGAGAAGAAATTTTATCCATTAATACAGTTTGTAAAGCTTTAGTCGCTTCATCGAAATCATTATACTGTTCAAAGACCTCTTTTCCAGTATGAACGAAAATAGGTAACCAATGTTCCAGTTGGTTATATACTTCTGTAACATTGGATGATGCGCCGTAATGACCGAAATAAATAGTATCTACATTCATACTTTGAATATGATTTTTAGAAGCAATCATCGCATTTGGTTGGAATTGTGAAGGGGACGTTGATGGTAAATATAGTTCTACACCAAGGTCTGCGAGTTCTCTATAGTAAATTCCTATTGTATCGCCAGTAAAAATGCCATTTGTTAATGAATCGTGAATGCTAATATGGTGCTTAGCATGTCCCGGTGTATCGTAAAATGTAAGTGTACGGTCTTCTGCAATTTTTAACGTATCACCATTTTGTACAATACGAACACGTTCTTCTTCAATTGGAAGAATTGGATCAAAAAGTTTATCAAAATCTTCTTTGTACACAGCTTTTGCACCTAAAATGAGTTTTGTTGGATCAATCAGATGACGAGCACCGCGAGAATGCACAAATAAAGTAGCATTTGGGCACTTTTCCATCATTAAACCAGCAGCCCCGGCGTGATCTAAATGAACATGTGTAACGATAATGTTTTTTACATCATTTAAATTAATATGTAATTGTTGTAAGCCGTCTAAAATATACGGAAGAGAAGGGGCCGCACAAGTTTCAATTAAAGTAATATCGTCACCTAATAAAACGTAAGTACCTGTTCGTTCAATATGTTGTAAGTCATAATCATCAATAAGATATAGATGAGAAGATAGTTGTTCTACTTTTTTCATACTTACCACTCCTTATATACGGTATGTATCTATTATACGCTAAAAACAGAAAAAGACAGAAAACGAAAGCTCGTCTTCTGCCCTTTTGTAATGTAGTTATTTCATTTGTTCTTTATTGATAGACATAACGAACAGTCCAACAATGCCACCAACGATCGGAAGCATAATTTCTCCTGCTAAATTAAAGTAGGAGCTTAAAAATAAACCATTTACATCGATTACCCAGCCAATAACATACAATAACATCATATATAGTACGAAATAAAACTCGCGATTTGAAATCGTTTCATGTTGTGCAGTTTTCATAATGAACACCATCCTTTTCTATTATAATGGAAATATAAACTGTCACATTTTGTTCACAAATTAATTGTAAAACTTTCCATCATAAAAGTCTAGTATATTGTGTCGAACTTTCGAACGAAAATAAAGCGCTATCATTACGGTATGTGAATACGTAATAAGAGCTGTATATTCACGAATGTAGTATAGTATAAACATAGAATGATAGTGAAGAGAGGGGTATGAACAATGACAGTTTATGATTTTTCAGCTAAAACAATAACAGGAGAAGAAAAATCGTTAAAAGATTACGAAGGAAAAGCACTTCTTATTGTAAATGTAGCTAGTAAATGTGGATTTACACCACAATATAAAGGCTTACAGGAAGTATATGATAAATATAAAGACCAAGGACTAGAAATACTCGGTTTCCCTTGTAATCAATTTGGGGGACAAGAACCAGGCACAGAAGCTGATATTACTAGTTTTTGTGAATTGAACTACGGTGTGAACTTCCCAATGTTTGCAAAGATTGATGTAAAAGGTGACAAGGCTCATCCACTTTATACATACATGACAGAACAAGCACCAGGTTTACTCGGTATGAAAGCAGTGAAATGGAACTTTACTAAGTTTCTAATTGGAAAAGACGGGAAAATAGTAGGGCGTTTTGCGCCGCAGACGAAGCCGGTGGATTTAGAGGTTGAGATTGAGAAGGTGCTTGGGGAATAATTAGGAGTTAGCTATCTATTATGTTTACTAAAAAACACCTCAAAGAACAAAGTTGAAGTGAACCCGAATAGTGGTACATGAAAAAAACACCTCCTGAATTCGCATACTAAGTATGCAAATTCAATGGAGGTGTTTTTCGTTTGAAGA
>NZ_QNRN01000027.1:0-34739 GCF_003315125.1 Bacillus sp. DB-2
CCCCGCAACCAAATGGTCCCGTGGTGTAGTGGTTAACATGCCTGCCTGTCACGCAGGAGATCGCCGGTTCGACCCCGGTCGGGACCGCCATTTTATATAAAGAAAAGAACGAAACAAGTTGTTTCGTATTTTTTTATTTGTTTTAACAAAAAACTAATAAAGACAGTCAAACTATCCTTAGGAAAACTCCTAAGGACTTTTTTATATATTTAAAACCTGTATAATAAAGAGCAGAGAACATTGTGAGTAAAGTAGGTGAAGTCTGTGAGTAAATATGAAATGACAACAAAATCTTCCGAAGAAACCCAGCGATTATCAGAAAAATTAGGGAGACTTGTAAAGGAAAAAGATGTAATTATTTTAGAAGGTGATCTTGGAGCTGGCAAGACGACTTTTACAAAAGGACTAGCAAAAGGTCTTGGAGTGAAAAGAGTCGTAAATAGTCCTACCTTCAATATTATTAAAGAATATAAAGGAAGATTACCGCTATATCATATGGATGTGTATCGGTTAGCGGAAAGTGAAGAAGATTTAGGATTTGATGAGTATTTCTATGGTGAAGGGATTACAGTAGTAGAATGGGCTCATTTAATAGAAGCATATTTACCGAATGAGAAGTTGCAAATTAGTTTATTCCATGCTGGAGATGATACAAGAAAAATTGTACTCGAGCCAATTGGAGATCGCTATATTAGATTATGTGAGGAGCTATTACAAGATGAAAGTACTAGCAATTGATACTTCAAATTACGTAATGGGTGTATCCCTTATTGAGGAAGGGAACGTGATTGGGGAAATCATTACAAATTTAACAAAAAACCATTCTGTACGTCTTATGCCAGCTGTAGAGAAACTGTTAAAAGAATGCGGTGTAAAACCGAAAGAATTGACTAAAATTGTTGTAGCAGCTGGACCGGGATCATATACAGGTGTTCGTATAGGTGTAACAGCGGCAAAAACATTAGCTTGGTCACTTCAAATACCAATTGTAGGTGTATCAAGTTTGGAAGTGGTGGCTGCAAATGGTACTAATTTTAATGGACTAATTTGTCCTTTATTTGATGGCCGACGTGGTCAAATTTACACGGGGTTATATACATATGAAGGAGAGTGTATAACTTCAATAGAAGAAGACCGAATTATTCTTATTGTTGACTGGTTGCAAATGTTAAAAGATAAAGAACAGCCTGTTTTATTTATTGGTAACGATGTTAAATTGCATAAAGAAACAATTGTAGAATATTTAGGTGATCAAGCTGTATTTGCTCCGTTCACTAAGAATAACCCAAGACCAAGTGAATTAGCATGTTTAGGATTACAAAAAGAAGAACAAGACGTGCATACGTTTGTTCCTAGCTATCTTCGTTTAGCTGAAGCTGAAACAAAATGGTTAGAAAGTCAAAAACAATAGGGGCCTACAGAAGATGGATATGATATTTAGAAAGATGGCACTCGATGATATTGTTCAAATTGTAGCTATTGAAGAAGCATCTTTTTCAACCCCTTGGACTGCAGATGCCTTTCACCGTGAATTAGAGGTGAATGAACATGCACATTATGTCGTGCTAGAAAAAGATGGTCTCGTAATTGGATATTGTGGATTGTGGATAATTATTGATGAATCACATGTAACAAATATAGCTATCCTGCCGGAATACAGAGGTCAAAAGCTAGGGGATGCCTTATTAAAAGAAGTCATTTCCGAAGCGAAAGGGTTAGGAGTAAAAACAATGACACTTGAAGTACGCGTGTCAAATGAAGTAGCAAAGCAGTTATACAGAAAATACGGATTTCAAAATGGTGGGATTCGTAAACGATACTATGCAGACAATCAGGAAGATGGTCTTGTAATGTGGGTGAATATATAATGGAAAAAAATATAATTATACTTGGTATTGAAACAAGCTGTGATGAAACAGCTGTAGCAGTTGTTAAAAATGGAACGGAAATCATTGCGAATGTCGTTGCATCGCAAATTGAAAGTCATAAGCGTTTTGGCGGAGTAGTACCAGAGATTGCATCCCGTCATCATGTAGAAGAAATCACAGTTGTGTTAGAAGAAGCTTTAAAAGAAGCGAATATCACTTTTGAGGATATTGATGCAATTGCTGTAACAGAAGGCCCAGGTTTAGTCGGAGCACTTTTAATAGGTGTAAATGCAGCGAAAGCTGTGGCTTTTGCTCATGATATCCCTCTAGTTGGTGTTCATCATATTGCTGGTCATATTTATGCGAATCGTTTAGTAAAAGAAGTACAATTCCCGTTACTATCGCTTGTTGTATCCGGTGGACATACGGAGCTTGTTTATATGAAAGAACATGGTTCATTTGAAGTGATTGGTGAAACGCGAGATGATGCGGCAGGAGAAGCTTACGATAAAGTAGCTCGTACATTATCAATGCCTTATCCAGGTGGTCCTCATATTGATCGCCTTGCACATGAAGGAAAACCAACAATTGATTTGCCTCGTGCGTGGCTAGAACCTGATTCGTATGATTTCAGCTTTAGTGGATTGAAATCAGCAGTTATCAACACTGTGCATAACGCAAAACAGCGCGGTATAGAAATTGCACCAGAAGATTTAGCAGCAAGTTTCCAAGAAAGTGTAATAGATGTACTTGTAACGAAAGCGTCTCGTGCAGCAGATGCTTATAATGTAAAACAAGTGCTTCTTGCTGGTGGAGTAGCTGCTAATAAAGGGCTTCGTGCACGTTTAGCAGCAGAATTTGCACAAAAAGAAAATATAGAGCTAATTATTCCTCCTCTATCTTTATGCACAGATAATGCAGCGATGATTGCGGCTGCAGGTACAATTGCATACGAACAAGGAAAACGCGCTACATTAGCTTTAAATGCAAATCCAGGATTAGATATTGAAGCATAGTTATACACAAAATTAACCACAGCCTGTGGATAAAACCCATATTATCTGTTGATAATATGGGTTTTTTTGTGTGTATAAAATGTGTATAACTTTTTATTTAGTTGTGGATAATGTGGAAAAGTTATTTGGGAGTTTATATTATAAAGGTGGATATGTGCATAACCTTGTGGATAACATAGAGGAAGTCTGACCTTTGAATAAATTCTTTTTTGGGAAATAAAAAACAAGGAGATGGCAAAAAAAATTTGAAACATCCTCCACTTATTATATAAGGTGCTACTATTGTCAATCCTTGTCGAATTGGTTATATAATTTTATTTACTATGGTATTGATTCCAAAAAAGAAGATAAAAAGGAGGTCATCTCGTCAAAAAGCCCGACTTATGAGACATCCTCCTCTTTTAAATTCTCTTATATATGCAGTTCTTCCCATTCTGCCATACAAGCTTCAAGCTGTTCTTGCAGTGTTTGCTTTTTAGTTGTAATTTCACTAGCCTTTTCATAATCTGCATATATTTCTGGTAAGCAAAGCTGATCTTCTAACGTAGCAATTTCTTCTTCTAAGCCTACGATATTTTGTTCCAGTTCTTCAATCTTTCGAGTACGTTGACGCTCTAGCTGTTTACGTTCTTTTTCTTCGAGATAATTTAATTTTTCTTGTGCCACCACTTTTTGAACAGGTACTTCATCTTCTTGCTCTAGTTCCGCACGTTCAATCATTTCGTTTTTCTTTTCAACGTAATAATCGTAATCACCTAAATATTCTTGTGCACCTTCTGTTGATAACTCAACAACGGTTGTCGTTACGCGATTAATAAAATAGCGGTCATGAGAGACGAATAGAAGAGTACCTGGGTAATCAATTAAAGCATTCTCCAAAATCTCTTTACTATTTAAATCAAGATGGTTTGTTGGCTCATCGAGAATTAATAAATTGGATTTTTGCATCATAAGTTTTGCAAGAGCTAGTCGAGCCTTTTGTCCACCACTAAGAGAAGATACTGGTTTGAGTACATCATCCCCTGTGAATAAAAAGTTGCCTAGTATAGTGCGAATTTCTTTTTCGGGCTGCAATGGATATTCATCCCATAATTCATTTAAAACTCGCTTCGAAGATGTTAAGTTGGCTTGTTCTTGATCATAATAACCAACAGATACATTTGACCCGAAAGCAACGTTTCCATGTAATAGCTGTAACTTATTCACAATGGATTTTAATAATGTAGATTTTCCAATTCCGTTCGGCCCAACTAAGGCAACACTGTCACCGCGAGTTAAGCGCATATTTACATGTTCAATAATCGGTTCCTGATAATAGCCAATAGTTGCATCTTTCACTTGTAAAACATCATTTCCACTTTGTTTTTCAATATCGAAGTGGAAGGAAGCTGATTTAGAATCGCCTAATGGTCTAGTTAATACTTCCATTCTGTCTAATTGTTTACGGCGACTTTGAGCGCGTTTTGTCGTAGATGCACGAGCTATATTTTTTTGTACAAAGTCTTCCAGTTTAGAAATTTCATCTTGTTGTTTTTCATAACGCTTCATCTCTTGCTCGTATAGAGCTGATTTTGAATCTAAATATTTACTGTAGTTACCAACAAATCGTCGGCTTTCCTTATTAGAAATTTCGTATACTTGTGTAACGAGTTTATCTAAGAAATAACGGTCATGGGAAACGATTAAAATCGCGCCAGGATAGCCTTGTAAATATTGTTCAAGCCATGTTAGTGTCTCAATGTCCAAATGGTTTGTAGGTTCGTCTAAAATAAGTAAGTCCGGTCTAGTTAATAATAATTTCCCAAGAGCTAATCGAGTCTTTTGTCCACCACTTAATGTGGAAATTTTCGTCTGATGCGTTTCAACTGGGAAGCCAAGACCGCTTAAAATTGAGCGTATATCCGCTTCGTACTGATAGCCGCCTTGATCCTTATAATCTAATTGTAATTGGTCATAATCAGCTAATAATTTCTCATATATAGCCGCATTTGAAAAGTTTTCTTCTTTTCCCATCTCTTGCTCTAGCCTTCGAAGTTTTGTCTCCATCTGCTGCAAGTGTGTAAAGACGGTTAACATTTCATCCCAAATTGTTAAAGACGTTTCTAATCCGGTATTTTGAGCTAAATACCCCATTGAGACATCTTTTGGTTTTATAATTTCACCACCATCATGAGATAACTCGCCAGCTATTATTTTTAATAATGTAGATTTTCCGGCTCCATTTCGTCCGACTAATGCGATACGATCTTTTGTTTGTACTTCCAATTTTATGTTTGCAAGAATCGTTTCTGCACCGTATAATTTCGAAAGCCCATTCACTTGTAATAATATCAATGTTTTCACCTCAAATAATTTCTTAACTTTGCCATGTTTATATTTCTCAATCATACTAAAAATAGTGTATAGTTTAAAATAAAGAGAGAATACTTCTTCTCTTTATTATACAAGGAAATTCATGAGTACTAAACTTCTGTATTTGATTCGAGTATAAGAATAAAGATAGGAAGAGAGGAGAGGTTATATGGATCAGCAAAAAATTCCACAGGCCACTGCCAAACGATTGCCTCTATACTATCGATTTATCCAAAACTTATCTCTTTCTGGTAAGCAACGTGTTTCATCAGCCGAATTGAGTGAAGCGGTAAAGGTTGATTCCGCAACTATTCGAAGAGATTTTTCATATTTTGGAGCGTTAGGGAAAAAAGGATATGGATATAACGTAAATTATTTATTATCATTTTTCCGTGAAACACTCGACCAAGATGATATAACACGCGTGGCACTTATTGGAGTAGGTAATTTAGGGACCGCTTTCTTACATTATAATTTCACGAAAAACAATAATACAAAAATTGAAATGGCGTTTGATGTTAGTGAAGAGAAAGTTGGAACAGAAATCGGAGGCATTCCTGTATATCATTTGGATGAACTAGAAGAACGTTTATCAACTGATATACAAGTGGCAATATTAACAGTACCCGCTACAGTAGCGCAATCTGTGGCAGATAGATTGGCAGAAACGAACGTGCATGGTATTTTAAATTTCACACCAGCACGCTTAAATGTGTCAGAGAATATAAGAATTCATCACATTGATTTAGCTGTAGAGTTACAAACGCTTGTTTACTTTTTGAAGAATTATCCACAATAAAACGCAGAGGAGATGACCTCTGCGTTTTATTATTGTTTTTTCTTTGTGAATTTAACTAAGATAAGGCGAAGTGCCAAATTAAAATCAATTGTTGCCATAACTGCAAATAGTATTGTCCACATATTCCAGATTGTATCTGTTACGTTCGTAATGGCGAAGCGTGTAAAGATACATCCAAGAAGAAAGTACAATGCAGCCATGAACAATGGTGAGTTTCTCATACTAAAAATCCTCCGATAAAGCCTTGCATTTTTTCAGCTTCTTTAATCATTTCTTGAATTTGCTCATTACTCATAAAAATTTGTCCAATAGCGACTAATGTATTCATTGCCACATGGGCTGCAATAGGAACTATAATTCGTTTCGTTTTTACGTATAAAAAGGCGAATACGAGCCCCATAGAAGTGTATACCAATAAGTGAGTAAAATCAAAATGAATCGCCGCGAATACTAGTGAACTAATGATAGCAGCAACAAAGAAATTAAATCTCTTATAAAGTGTGCCAAATAAAATTTTTCTAAATACGATTTCCTCTAAGATAGGTCCGATTATAGATACAACAATGAGGAACCAAGGTGTCGTTCTTGCAATTTCCATCAGCTTCATTGTATTTTCCGAACCTTGTTTAATTCCTAGTAGACGCATTTCGATCATACCGGCAATTATTTGGGAAGAGAAAGCTAAGAGAATACCGATTATAATCCAACCAACTGTAGCTGGGATCGTAACACGCATTTTATCTAAATGCCTGTCACGAATATCTATTCTAAGTAACCAAAGCACGATGCATAATGCAACAAAGAAGCTAATGATTGCCCAATGTCCCGTTATGATTTGACCTTTTTCCTCCATGGTAAATCCTCTATTATCATAGAGTCCTGTTTTTAGGAGTAGTGGTAAGCCAACAATTCCAGATAACTGCATTAAAATGTATGTAACGATAATCCACCAATATTGTTTCTTCAAATGGTTTAACCATCCTTTCTAACTCTAGTGTATGAGATAAGGTAGGATAACATGTAAATATGCTACCTACGATATAAACTTTCATTTGAATTATATTTTTTTTGTAAATAAGTATTTGAAAATAAAATAGGAGACAGGAAAAAGTTGAACGTGTAGCGAAAACAACTTAGGGTGTCTTTCATATTGTAACATACAAGAAGTGGGAACAACGATTCATATGGTAAAGGCAGTAGAAGAAGTAATGCTATATAGGAAAGTGCATAAAGTAATTTGCGAAAAAATTATGATTTTTTTACTTGCAAAAGAAATTGAGATTATTTATTATTAGAAGTGTGTTAGCACTCGTGTGACTTGAGTGCTAATAAATAAAATTTACATAACAAAATGAGGAGGTTGTTGTTCATGCTAAAGCCATTAGGTGATCGCGTTGTAATTGAACTTGTTCAAGCAGAAGAAAAAACAGCAAGTGGTATTGTATTACCAGAAACTGCAAAAGAAAAACCACAAGAGGGTAAAGTTATTGCAGTAGGTACAGGCCGAGTGCTTGAAAATGGTGATCGTGTTGCTTTAGAGGTAGCAGCAGGTGATCTTATCATCTTCTCAAAATATGCAGGTACTGAAGTGAAATACGAAGGTACAGACTACTTGATTTTACGTGAAAGTGACATTTTAGCAATTATCGGTTAATTATATACATTTTAAAAATCCAAGGGGGTCAATTATTATGGCAAAAGATATTAAATTTAGTGAAGAAGCACGTCGTTCGATGCTTCGCGGTGTCGACACTCTTGCAAACGCAGTAAAAGTAACGCTTGGACCAAAAGGTCGTAACGTTGTACTTGAGAAAAAATTCGGTTCACCACTTATTACAAATGACGGTGTAACAATCGCAAAAGAAATCGAATTAGAAGATGCATTCGAAAACATGGGTGCGAAATTAGTAGCAGAAGTTGCTAGCAAAACAAACGATGTAGCTGGTGACGGAACGACAACTGCAACTGTATTAGCGCAAGCTATGATTCGTGAAGGTCTTAAAAACGTAACAGCTGGTGCAAACCCAATGGGTCTTCGTAAAGGTATCGAAAAAGCTGTTACTGCTGCAATTGAAGAATTAAAAGCGATTTCTAAACCAATCGAAGGTAAATCTTCTATCGCACAAGTAGCTGCTATTTCTTCGGCTGACGAAGAAGTAGGTCAATTAATCGCTGAAGCAATGGAGCGCGTTGGTAATGACGGCGTTATTACTTTAGAAGAATCTAAAGGATTCACAACAGAATTAGACGTAGTAGAAGGTATGCAATTTGATCGTGGATATGCATCTCCTTACATGATTACTGATTCTGACAAAATGGAAGCAGTTCTTGATAACCCATACATTTTAATTACTGACAAGAAGATTTCTAACATTCAAGAAATCTTACCAGTATTAGAGCAAGTGGTACAACAAGGTAAACCACTTCTTATCATTGCTGAAGATGTAGAAGGCGAAGCGTTAGCTACATTAGTAGTGAACAAACTTCGTGGTACATTCAATGTAGTTGCTGTTAAAGCTCCTGGATTTGGTGACCGTCGTAAAGCAATGCTAGAAGATATCGCAATCTTAACTGGTGGCGAAGTAATCACTGAAGAATTAGGACGTGACTTAAAATCTGCTACAGTTGAATCTTTAGGACGTGCTGGTAAAATTGTTGTAACGAAAGAAAACACAACTGTAGTTGAAGGTATTGGAAATTCACAACAAATCGAAGCTCGCATCGGTCAAATCCGCGCGCAATTAGAAGAAACTACTTCTGAATTCGATCGTGAAAAATTACAAGAGCGTCTTGCTAAACTTGCGGGCGGTGTAGCAGTAATTAAAGTAGGTGCAGCAACTGAAACTGAGTTAAAAGAGCGCAAACTTCGCATTGAAGATGCACTTAACTCAACTCGTGCAGCAGTAGAAGAAGGTATCGTTGCAGGTGGTGGTACTTCACTTATGAACGTATACACAAAAGTAGCTTCTATCGTAGCTGAAGGCGACGAAGCAACAGGTATCAACATCGTACTTCGTGCACTAGAAGAGCCAGTTCGTCAAATCGCAATCAACGCTGGTCTAGAAGGATCTGTAGTTGTAGAGCGTCTAAAAGGCGAAAAAGTAGGCGTTGGTTTCAACGCAGCTACTGGCGAATGGGTTAACATGCTTGAGTCTGGTATCGTAGATCCAGCTAAAGTAACTCGTTCTGCACTTCAAAACGCAGCATCTGTTGCAGCTATGTTCTTAACAACTGAAGCTGTAGTTGCTGACAAGCCAGAACCAAATGCACCAGCAATGCCTGACATGGGCGGCATGGGCATGGGTGGTATGGGCGGAATGATGTAATAAAAGGTGTAAAAACCTTGTTATATCAACGATTATAAGCCTTTACACCTTGATTAGTGTCTGAAAAAGTGACCGGTATTAGTCGGTGAGATTTTTAGAGAGGTCTTTCATTAAGTTACCAAACTTATTGGAGGCCTCTTTTTTTACGTTCTTTGTCATATGTGCGTAAATATCCATAGTAGTATTAATATCTGAATGTCCTAATCGTTCTTGTATCTCTTTTATGTGTACATTTGCTTCAATTAACAAGGAAGTGTGCGTATGTCTAAAAGAATGGGGTGTTACTTGTTTTTGAATAGATGTTTTCTTAAGTAATCGCTGCATTCTAATTGATAAATGCTTAATTGTCTTAGGATAACCCTCATTGGTTGAAAAAATAAAATCATTGTCTTTATAAAAAGGTTTGTTATCCGCCATTATCTTCTCTTGTTGTTGTTTGTGTAGCTTGAGCATATTAACTAAAAGAGGGTCTATTGTTATAGTGCGAATTGAACCCTCTGTTTTGGGTGTCAGCAATGTATATTTTAACTTGTTGTTCGTTGGATTGTAGTAAGTTTTTATAACTCTTAGTGTATGTTCGTCAAAATCAATATCAGACCATTTTAAAGCCACCATTTCCCCAATTCTTAAGCCAGTATAAGCTAATATGGTGAAAGCCAGTAGATCACTCTCTAAGCCTTCATCCTTAGCTACTGTTAGAAACTCTTCTAATTCCTCTTTTTCAAGAAACTTTTCATTTATTGAATTATCATTTTCAAGGTCAGAAACAGTTTTTTTCTTTTTAGGTAGTTTTATGCCTTTTGTTGGTAGCTCCTTAATTAAATTAAGTGTATGAGCGTACTCGAAAACCATATTTGTTGAAGTATGGATACTGGAAATATAATTTGTACTGAATTGAGTAGAAAGCTTGTCAATGACATCTTGATAAGCTTTTTTAGTTATCTTTTGAATCGGAAGTTGTCCAAACTCATTAATAATATGCTTTAAAGCAATCGTTCTTGCCCTCACACTGCTTTCTTTAGCATCTTGACTATAATGCCTTTCCCAATCGTTATAAAGGTTTAAGAAGGCTATTTTAGAAGGCTGAATATATTCCCCATTATGGAATTGTCTTTCGAATAAAGCGGCTGCAAGTTTAGCATCCTTTTGCGTTAAAAAACCAGATTTACTCTTTTTTATTTCCTTTCCTGTTATAGGATCTGTGCCCATATATGCACGAAAAGCCCACTTTTTCCCCTTTTTATAGATGTATGCCATTAGATTCCCCTCTTTTTTATGTTAGTAACTCATAGTGATCGATATATGAGATGTCCATTCCTTCAATTTCATTATCATTAAAGAATTCAATGCCCCATTCGATTAGAAAATCATCTAATTTGTTATAAACATATGATTCCACATACCCAGATAATTTGAGTTGATCTATTTTAAATTCAAAAAGGGGAGGAATCCCGATGTGTAAACCATCGATAAGTTTTTTTTCGTTTATCCCATACTTTACTTTTGTTGGAAAATCAAATTCATGATTTTCTCCTTCATACCAAAGTTTGCAATGTAGTGTTAAAGTTGTGTCGATTTGTGAAATAAACTGATATTCGGTTCCTTCTTCATCTACAACATGAGTAGACTCATCCATTGATATTTCTGGTTCTTCAGTAATAACTTCGAATTCTGGCTTTATATCAATGTAAGAAATTAGGTCGCCAGGTTTGCACTTTAGTAATTCACATAATTGTCTTATTGTATCAAATTGAATTCCCGATCCGTAGTTATTGTATAAGTTAGAAATGGTTGTCCTAGATAAAGTAGTTTTATCTTTAACTTTTTGAATGTTAAGCCCCCGTTCAGCCATTAAAACCCTCAAATTACAATGAATTAGTCCCATAAAAATAAACTCCTTTTTCGAATTAGTTTACCCTAATGATATCATAACTAATCAAAATAACCAATACACTAATCAAAATGACTTGACAACCAATTAATGCGGTATTATGATGGATTTGTAAATCGAAATAACCAATACACTAATCATTTTGTTGTATATGTTGTTTAGAATGGTGGTGGAAAAGTTGATTATATTAAAATCTCGTAGTGAATTTAATGAAATTATTGCAAAAAGAGGGTTTTCTAAACGTGCTTTTGCACGTGAAAGCGGTATGTCAGAAGCAACATTCATTCAAATATCAAATGGAAAACAATCACCAAGACCTGATACTGCAAAAAAAATTTGCGATACTTTGCTATTGAACTTTGATGATATTTTCACAATTGAGGAGAGGTCCAACAAAAAAATAAAATGAGGTGAGTAAATTGTTAAATGTTCAGCTTGATGAAAAGACGGTTAATTCAATATTAGAAAAAGCAATTAATGAAAAAGTTGAGGAATTAGCTAAACAAAAATATTTTTTAACTTATAAAGAACTATCCGAGTATTTGAATATTAGCAAACCAATTATAGAAGATCGTCTTATTAAAAATGGTTTGAAGTATTACAAGGTTGGTAGCAAATATTTGTTTAAAAAAAACGAAGTGGATGAATTTTTGGATGATCTGACTTCCGATATGAATGCTATTAACAATGACATAAAGCTTTACTGTTTTGAATCTTAAATGAGGGAGATTTTTTAAAAAATGACGGAACAAAACATGAAAAAAAAGTTACATATTATTTTAGAAAAAGCGGAGAACGGAGATCTGGAAGCAATCAAAGTTTTAGAAGAGATTAATCGAATATTAGCTCAAGGGTAATAATTTTATTAGAAATTAAACCTTCAAAAAAACTATCAAGATAAAAAAGGAGGTGAGAAATTGTTATCTACTATAACATCACACAAAGAAAAAATAGAACTTAAATATGACAGATTAATAGATATAACTGATTTTAAATCCCTTACAAAAACAAATGCCATTAACCAAAAGATGGCATACGGGGAGTTTTTAAACAGGATAAGCGAGCCTATGATAACCAATGAGAAAGGCAATGCAGGTGGTTTTATAGGTGGATATGTTCAAGATCGTAGGAATAAAGCTAATGTAAAAAGCAGAAGCATCATATTAATCGATATAGATGAAGTGTCAGAAGGGGTAAATGTATGGGAGAACATTGAGGGTTTCACAAATTTTGCGGTTGCTATGTATTCAACACACAATCATACAAAAGAGAATCCACGTTACAGGGTTATCATACCTTTGCATCATGATATTGAGCCGGAACACTACAAAGAAGTCACACGATATTTAGTGGATATTCTCCAAGTGTGGATAGATGAGACTTCATGTGAATTTGAGCGACACATGCACTATCCGACTTGTAGTAACCCTGATAATTATGAATTTTATTATCAAGACTTCCCTTTCTTTGATGCTAGCTTCATTACAAAACAGCATGAAGAAATCAAGACTTTTAAAAATAATGAAAAAGCTGATCCACGTACAAAACAAAACTGGATTGGGGCATGGACAAATATTTATTCGATAACGGATGTTTTGGAAAACTTCTTGTCAGATAAATATGAGCCATTTAGAAATAATAGATATACCTATGTTGAGGGAAGCTCTAAAGGTGGATTAATTGTTTATGACGATGGTACGCATGCGCACAGCAATCATTCAACAGACCCGATAAGCGGTAAGAATGTAAACAGTTTTGACTTATATAGGCTACATAAATTTTCTCACCTAGATAACGGCACGGAGGATATGAAGGACAAGCCTAGTTATAAAGCCATGGTTGAGCATTGTAAGAAAGACGAAAAAGTGAGGGCGTATTACGAGGAACATATAAGTGGTGGGCAAGGCATTCATAAACAAGAAGAACCAAAAGTACAAAATGAAATAGATTTTAAAAGAAATAGCAGAAACAAAATCCTTGTTAAAGCTGAAAATACTAAGAAGTTATTAGATTCAATGGGCATAGAGGTTTATTACGATGTAATAAGAAAACGTGAATACTTATCATCATTAAATTTATATTTTGATGGTGAAATAGCAGATCATCATGCGCAAGGGATTATAGAAGAAGCTATTGATATGGATTATTTCATAACAAAGGATAAACTAATTGACCATCTTTTATATTTAGCTAGCTGTAATAAGAAGAACAAAGTAGCTGAATATTTCTTAAACGTATCTAAGAAGTGGGACGGAAAGAGTCGTATCGAGGAAATTTTCACCACATTAAACGCTAGATCAGATAGAGAATTAGGAATTGCATATTTAAAAAAATGGGCAATCCAAGCTGTTAAACTTGCATTTAACGAAAATGGGAAGATGAATCAAGAATTTGTACTTGTCCTTCAAGGTTCTCAAGGTTGTGGGAAAACATTCTGGTTCAAGTTGTTATTTAACTCACTAGGTGATGATTATTTTAAAACAGGTAAAAGACTTAACCCAGAGAACAAAGACAGTGTAATCGAAGCAGTAAGCAACTTTGCTGTTGAGTTAGGTGAGTTAGATTCCACAATGAAATTTGAACAGGCGGCACTAAAAGCATTCTTTACAGAGAATGTTGACGAGTTTAGACGACCATATCAGAGGTTATCAGTTAAATATCCGAGGATGACAGTATTTTTTGCAACTGTTAATGACGATGAATTTTTGAAAGATAAGACAGGAAATAGACGATACGCTGTAATAAACGTAGGCGATAAGATAAGTGACTTAAAAGCGATTGATATTGACCAGTTTTGGGGAGAAATCGCCACAATGGCGTTAAAAAATGCTTCCCACCTTCTTACTAGTGAAGAAGCACAGAAACAAAAAGAACACAACGAAGAAAGTGAACTGCAGACACATGAGGAAATTGAAATTTTAAGTGGGTTTTCTTGGGGTACATCTAAAGAACTGTGGACGTGGAAGAGCAGTAAAGTTATTTTCAAGGAATTGGATTTAACTAAGAATACGAAAAATGCAGCTATAGCACTTAAGAAGTACGGTGCAGTAAGAAAACAAAAGGGTAAAGACAGAGAAAGAGGATGGATAACACCGCCTTTTGCTGGTAAACCTTCATGTTAATAGAGTGAACAGGTAATTGTTATGGTGAACACAAGCGAACACGTAGGTGAACAGGTAAAACACAAGTTGCTGTTCTACCTTTAAACCCAGTCATACCAATGGATAGAGGGAAAAGCGAACACCATGAACACCATAATCTATATAAAAGTGTAAAAGTAAGAATATAGAGAAGTAGGTAGAGAGAGTAGCAGAAAGAATTCACAGTTTGTTACTTTTGCCGATTTCTGGTGTTCATAGTGTTCGCTTTGCTGCAAACCTAGTTATATCAAGGTTTTGGGGTAGAACGTTTACATTAAATATGTGTTCACCTTGGTGTTCACTATTAATCTAGATGCTGTTCACCCAGTGTGAAGGTGCGTGTGAGGTTACTTTTTCAGATACAACTAAAAAATGAAAGAAGGTTAGTAAATGGCAACTAAAAAAGCTCCAATTGTATTAGCAATTGAACGTGATGAAAAAGGAAATCTTAGTACATGGTGTCAATACTGTAAAAAGTTTCATCATCACGGAACAGGTGAAGGACACAGGGATGCACATTGTTTTGAGGAGGATAGTCCTTATATTCGTACAGGCTATGTCCTTAAGAAGATGAAGCTATCGGGTAGAGAGGTTGTTACAAAGAGCGAATCTAAGTAGGTGATACGTAATTGGTTTGCCTTAAAGATTATCAAATGTTAGAAGAAGAAATCGCTTATTTGGAATACAAGTTTAATAGAATACATGCTGAATCAAAACGTCAGAGTAAATGGGGGAAAGATATATTAACAATTAATACAGGCAATGAAGAAACAGAAAAGATACTGGATCAACTTAAGAAGAAGCTCACATTTAAGAAAGAACAATTGCAACAGCTCGTTGACTTAGTGAGTAATTTTAAAAACTTAGAACAACAGATACTTAAGCTGAAATATATTGATGGAATGACGTTGGAAGGTATAGGAACCAAATTAAATTACAGTACGCACTATATTAAAGTGAAACATGCTGAGATTATGAGGAGAATCAAGTTTGCTGAGAGATAAAAGGCAGGAGGATAAAGAACTGTGGAAGGAAAATAAAATATTTTAAAAACTATTTAATTAATTAAACAAGAATTGAATTGTTCATTTGTAAACAAAAATTAAAAATAAATTTTTCTATAATACCCCCCCTTTCTTATATATGAATGTTTTTGGGGGGAGGGCTGGCAACGCGGGGGGGAGATTTGTCTTTTTATTTTTTGCTTTTCGCGCGCGGAAAATAGAAAAAAAGGCCTAAAAAAGATGCTTTCCTATTTTTTTTAGGAAAACATTTATGTTTTTAATCGGTAAATTAAATTGTTACTTATGAACCTATAAACCGCATGAAATCAACGTTTGTTTCGTTAAATTTAGATTATCACAACTCAAATATACACGTCAAATAGTGATTTTCATTTTAAAAAAATAATAAAACAAGTGATGAAAGGGTGATGAAAGTATGATTTCAAATGAAGACAAAAAACAAACAGCTTATGAAATGTATAAAAGCGGAAAATACTCGTTTAAAGAAATCGCAGCAGAATTAGAAGTCAAAGAGAGTACGCTAAACAATTGGCGTCACCGTTACAAGTGGGTAGAACTATTGGCAAATGTAGATCGTCAAAAGCTTTATGATTTACTGATGTCTAAATTGAAAGATAAAGGTCTAGAAAACGAAATGCAATTCGTAGACATGGTGAATACGTACATGAAATTTTTCGATATCAAAAACAAATTGATTGAAGATATTGAAGAACGCGGCGTATCTGTAATGGGTGTAACGGGATCAGTTAAAAAGAATGATTCTATTTCAGAATTAACAAAAGTTATCACGTCTATGTCAAAGTTGCTGGAGTTTTTAGGTATCAACATTGAAGAAGCTGAAGACGATGAAGAACTTGATATATAAATAATAATATAACGGGAGGTCATGAAAACATGGCACATTTAGAAAATAGTTTAAAATTGAAAGAATTATTTTATCAACGAATCAAAACAGAAGAAAGAAGCCTTCCAACCTTGGAAAAACTTAAATTAGCTCGCGAATGCCAAAGAAACGTTGCATCACGCGATGAATATAACCATATTACAAAGATCGTTGAAGGACTAGAAAAAGAGTATGAAGCCGAAAGGAAATTTGGTTATACTCCAACTGTTATTGTTAGCGAAGAAGACAAGGTGCAGGCATCGAAAGTGGTCAAGAAAGATATTGAAGCAATGGACAAGCGATATATCAAGTTATGTAAACGAAAAGATGAATTAGAAACGTCTATTGCCGATGAAGTTTCCGCTATTAATGTAGAACTAAATGAAATGCATGAAGCTCACAGAAAGTTAATGCATTGTAACGAGACTTACGGAGGGTATTACTGTGAACTATATGAAATGGTTACATCTACAAAATCGGGGGTATTACGATAATGATTACATTATATGAAAAAATTCTATCAGCACGCGAAAGAAAACATGCGTATCATACTTATGATATTGAACTAACGCCGTTAACAGATGCAGGGAAAGTATTATTTGGTCGTATGGACTTATTAAAGGAAGAAAGGGACGAACAATTTAAAAACTGGTTAAAGAATGCCTTATCACGTAACAAAAGCAACTTCAAACCTAATGACAAATATACTTTTTACTATGATGATCCAAACGAATCAGAAGATCAGCGAGTAAATGAAGTGTTACGTTATGTAGAAAACAAGATTTATAGAAAATGGGAAACAAGTACAAAATGGGGTAATTTAAAATCTCCTATATTTGGAGTCGACTATTCAGTGAAGATTGAAAAGAGAGTCGAAGTCCTGGACGGGCCGAAAAAGAGTGGTAAACAAAAAGTGCTTAAAAATCCAGCGATTGAAGTTGAGGGAAAAGAAGTAAACGAAACGTTAGTTATTGAAGGATAACACATGAACCTTGTTATCCGGAGGTCTTTTCCGTTTAAAGTCGGAAATTACGAAAATATGAAAAACGGCTTTCCAGTTTGTTAAATATGCTATTTTGCGTAACTGTCTAATGTATTTATACCTAAACGACGAACAACATGAAATAAAGAGAGAGAAGCGCTTTAGGTATAAAGTTACTAAGGAAGTAATTGCAGAAGAAATAATAAGAGAGGTAACAGAACATGAAAACTAAATTAATACTAGACGTTAATAAAACACAACACGCTCAACTCAATTCTATTGTCACTGGTCGCGTTGGCGATAAAGTAAGTAATATTGCGGATATTTATCTAATAGACGGTGGAAGTCCATATAATTTAACAGGATCAAAAGTATTTTTTGAATGTGTAAAGCCTGATAATACAGTTGTTCGTGATGATAATGGCGTAAAAATGATTGATGCTACAAAAGGACACTTTGAATATACATTCCCTACTGAAACGTTCGGAGCAATCGGCAAGGCAAAACAAGCGTTTATGTCGATTGAAAAAGATAAAATAATAAGAGCGACAACGCAAGATTTTGTATTAATCACATTACCAGATGCAATGACAAATCGCATTCCGTCAGAATCTTATTTATCTGATTTAGAAAAACTAATCAAAGAATTAAATGAAATGTCATTAGAAGAAATAAACAGCCAAGCCGCCGCGGAAGCATCAGCAGCAAAAGAGTTTGCGGAAAAAGCTAATGAATTATCTAATAGTGTACAAACTCAATTAGATACTATTGTCGTAAACGGCGATTCATCTGTTGAAGCAGCTCAAGCGCGTACAGATGTAAAAGGGGACACTTCATCTTCATTGAAAGCACGTTTAGACAAGGAACAAGTAAAAATAGAAGGTCTATTAGACAGTCTAAAGTTTACCGCTAATGCGGACAATCCTTTAATCATTGCTACTTATGATGGACTTAACCAAACAACGCATCCTAAAGTGGTATATTTCGAAAACGGTTGGAGTGGTTGGAAATATTGGATGGCTCATACACCTTATCCGAATTCAATAGATAGATATGAAAATCCAAGTATCTCAGTTTCTAACGATGGAACCAACTGGGTTAATCCTTCTGGGATCGTAAATCCGATTGACCAGCCGACAGAAGCTGAAATCACAGATAAATATCATATGAGTGATACACACTTATTGCTCGTTAATGGTTATCTCGAATGTTGGTATAGATTTAATAAAAATGGAGTTACCGATCAGATTATGCGCAAAAAGTCATCTGATGGGATAAATTGGTCAGAACGTGAAGTTATGTATACACTATCAGGAAATAATATGGCGCTTTCTCCTGCGATTGTTTTTGATGAAAACAAGTATAAAATGTGGTATGTCACTGGTAATTTTGAAATCAAGTACACAGAAAGTCCTGACGGAAAGACTTGGGGAAACATACAATCTGTAACAATTAATACTGGTTCGAAATCGTATAGACCATGGCATTTAGACGTTATTAAATATGGAACTAACTATGAAATGCTACTTAATGCTGGAGATGCTTCCTTACCATTAGCTAATGATAGAAAAGAATTATTGCACGGAGTGTCTAATAATCCAACTAATTTTTCGTTGGTGTCCATTATGAATCCAACTCCAGCCAACAGTGGCAAATGGGATAACTATTATTTATATCGTTCCTGCCTCGTAAAAATAGGTTCATATTACAAAATTTATTACGCTGCCATGAGTCAAATGAAAAAATGGCATGTAGGTTTAACGGAAAGTGCGAATATAAAAAATCTAATTGGACTCTCATTAAATAACATGGACGGTGATCTAGTAAACGTAAATGACATCAAACCTGTTCGTGACGTCATTTTAGAAAAAGGGAATAAAGTCTATTTATCTAAAACTAAGGCATCTTATGTGACTAGTAACGAAGTTAAACTTGTTGAAGAAGGTGTTGGTGGAGCTAGACTGAAGCTTGAAACGTGGGCTCCAGACACTATAGGTATTGTTGGCGATAACGGAAAAACTTATGGGAGTTTGAAAGCGGACAAGTTTATTCTCGGTTACTCCGAATTAGCCGATAATGACTTAAAATTGTTGAACAAAGGTGTATCTGGCGTACATCTAAAGGCTGGGAATAGAGCAGACACCTTAGAAGTTAGAAATGACAAAAATACCCTGACTGGAAACGTCGAAGCAGCAATTGCGTATGTAAGTAAAATTTCTGCGTCAGATGCAAACCCTATTTTCATAGATTCGATTTTACAAATAAACGGTACTAATCCGATGAGATTAAAATTCGTAAATCCGAATGTAAACGGAGCCGGATTAGGAATCGGAACAAGTGCATCATCATTACGAATTGTAAGTGATAGCGGGTTACAATTTGGCTCTCTTGAAATAGCGGGATTACTATTTCAAACCGGAACTGTTCCATCGGTAGAAGGAGCGATTCGTTATAACTCCACTTCAAAAAAACACGAAGGGTTCAATGGATCTTCATGGAATCCAATGTATTAATGAGGTGAGTATATATTTCAATAAAATACGGCTTTTATAACAAACCAAAGCCTGCAGAAGCAGGCTTTTTTATTTTGCTAAAAAGGGGATGAAAACAGTGAAAGATGCAATTTTTAATTCAGTTATTCAGCAGGGAGCATTCCCATCTTTATTCATGTTAATGATATTTACTATGGAAAAAATATCATTCTTTTTAAATTAATATAAATAATAATCGATTGATATTTAAATAAATGATTAGTAAAATCACACATACTTTTGTAAAAATAGTGTAAAACCAGCAAAAAAGAATATTAGAGGAATGTATGCAGATGTCTAAACGGTTAAATTCTAACATAAACAGATCGAATCCTTTTCAATAACATAACAAGCCACTATCCATAAAAAGGACGGTGGAGTAATTTACATGTTATTAGGATTCCCACTAGATTGCAAAGATGCTGTAAAAGGATCAGTAGATACAGCTGCAGTATTTTACTTTGGTGACTTTTCATCTTTCGTTATTCAAGAAAACGTTACTGGATTAGAAGTCGAGGTAATGCCAGAAAGGTATGCTCTTATAAATGAAGTTGGATTTAAGCTATATAACCTTCTTGATGGAAAGTTAATCTATTCAGAGGTAGAACCAACTGTGTATCGTTTGGAGATTAAATAAGCAGAAAAAGAAGCTGACATCTATCGGATGCATCAGCTTCTTTTTCTTATTAAATGGTATTCTATTAAAAATGTATATGTTACTTCAATAAATATTGTGAACTGTTAACAAAACTGTTTCTTTGCTATAATCGTTATGGTAAATATTGTGTTTAATATAGAAGCTCACATTAATATAAAACAAAGTTAGGAGAGATATTGTGGAAACACTAGATTTAGTTTTGAAAATAATCGTTTCAATTTTAGCTATATATAGCTCAATTTCTAGTTTGATATTAAAGAAAAAAGTGGTTGAATTAGAAAAAACAATCGTAACAATAAAATCAGAGAAGGTACAGGGAAAGAAAAACAAAACGATTAAATCTGGTAATAATTCGCAGAATATTATTGGTAATGATAATAGCATTGGAAAAGGTGGAAAATAATGAGTGGGACTATTAGATCAGGTGATAATTCTCCCAGTGTTATTGGAAACAACAATAGGATAGGTGATACTTATTTACATATTCCCAATCATAACAATAGAATGAAGAGGAGCATTTTGTATGATGTTTGTTGTACTTTATCTAAAGCTGAAATGAACTTCAGAGAGGAGTATGCTCTACATACAAATAGTGATTGGATAGAAAAAATAGAATATAACCATATAGAAAAATATAAAGAAATATTTGAAATGTATTCTTTATATTATGGTGTAGTTGAGGAAGTTTTAGAAAGAATACCTAAAAGGGAACTATTAATTAGAAATATAAAAACAACTTATGTGAAAAGTAAAAATGTAAATGCTAATTTTTCAAAGGATGAGATTTTAGATATTGTTTTCAATAACTTAAGTGAGATAGTGGTTCAATCTGACCAATTTAGCGATGATCCAATGTTAGAGGAAGAAAAATGTGAAGCCATTCATTTAATTATGTTTTATGCATTTACTAAATGTCAATTGTTAGAAATTGTTCCAAGAAGGAATGAGTAGATGTTAATTAATAAAGATGGAAAACCAGTGGATAGTGTTTATTTTATAGCGTGCTGTATTTTAGAAGAATTACGCCAGAGAGAATCTATGTCAATTGAAGAATTATATCTTGAGATAGTTAATAAATACAATAAAAAACTTAAATATATGGACTACTCTCTATCATTAAATTTCCTATTTTTAATAGATAAGATTGAACTGTATAAAGGAGAGATACGCCATGTATATTAAAAAATTGATTCTATCAGAAACTGTTCCTGAAGAAAAAGAGATTAGAACTATAACTTTTAAAAAAGGATTAAATGTAATAGTAGATGATAGCGGAAAAAGAGGAAATAATGTTGGGAAAACAACAGCTTTAAAGGTAATTGATATTTGCTTAGGAGCAAAAGATAAAAAATACATTTATACTGATTTTGAAACAGGTAGTATAAACAGCAAATTAAAAAATTATATAGAAGATAAGAAAGTAATAGCTGAATTAATTTTAACTAACGCATTTTCTGAGAAAAATGCGTGTGAATTAAACCTGAGAGTAGAATTATATAATAGAGGGAAACGGTATATAAATGGTAAAAGTCGTACACAAAAGGAAGTTCATTTAGACTTAAATCGAATAATTTTTGATAATAATGATAAAAATCCGACCTTCAGGCAATTAATTACTAAATTTGTGAGGATTGATCAAAAAGGGGATAATGATAAGTTTTTAAAATATCTTCATTCATCAACATCAGATATAGATTATAAAAATATATACTCTTACTTATTTAGACTTATAAATGAGGAGACAAACAAAAGAATATTAGAATTAGAAAAGAATATAGCTGATTGTAAAAATGATATGCGTAAATTTAAACAGATGCATAGATTTAACAATGTTAGTGAATTATTACAAAGCCTAGAAATTTTAAAAGGTAATATAATTCAAATTGAAGGTAAACTCTTTAGAATTATTAATTCAGATGAATATAGGCTTACGGAAAAGGAAATTGGTGAGATAAAGGTATATTATACTAAATTAATAGATAGACTGGATAGATTGAATTTTGAAAGTGAGCATATAAAAAATATCTTATATTCAGCAAAACAAGAAGTTCCAACAGTAGATACAGCGTTATTACATAATTTATATGATGAAACAAGTAAAGTATTTAAAAACTTGAATAAGGATTTTAAAGATTTGTTGGAATTTAATCAACAATTAGTAGAAAATAAAATTCGGTTTTATGAAAATCAATTGGTTAAGAAAAATAAAGAGATTGAAATAACTAGTCAAGAGATAGATAGGATATTTCTTGAAAATAAAGATGTTATCATGCTAATAAGAGAAAATAGTGTAGAAGAGTATAATAAGCTTCAAAAGGATTTATTGAAGTATCAAGAAGAAAAAGGGCGTATTTCTGAAGTTTGTGAAGTATATAAGGGGATTGAAGATAAGCTAAAAGAAAATGCGGAGAAGTTAGAAGAAATAAATATAAATGATAAGAATATTGAACAAAAAATAAAGCAGTTTAACGTTTACTTTACTGATTATAGTAAAAAGATCTCAAATGACAATTACTTTTTATACTATAATAAAGAAGGATTTCCTGTTAGCATTGGAAATGTAGACGGGGGTCTTAGTACAGGAACTAAAAAATCTATTATTTCTTCATTCGATCTGTCTTATTTGAAATTTGCTCAAGAAAATGGTATTAGTGTACCCTATTTTATTATACATGATGTTTTAGAATCAATGGATGGAGATTCTTTTGAGAATATGATTCGTATAGTGAATAGTATGGAGTGTCAGTATATAGTGGCTGTGCTATATGAAAAAATTAGTCACTATGAAATAATAAAACATGAAGATATAAGAGCACGCCTTTCAAAAGAAGATAAGTTATTTAGAATGTGATAAGAGACCTTTTTAGGGTCTCTTTTTGTTTTAGTAAAAAATATATTTTTATATGTTTCTTTACACAGCTATTATATGACCAACTTAAATATTTCTTGATCCAATGGAACTTGAGTTGTTTTAAATGTTGTTTCATCATAAGGGAGATAGAAACGATAAGTGTCTCCATGCATATAAATCCAAAATTTTAATTGTGTACCGCCACCAGATAATCCATGTTTGATTTCCTCGATGTTTTTAAATGTATGATGATGCACGTTACCTTTTAAATCTTCTACTACTAAAAATAAACTGTTTTGATTTAATCTAAAATAACGTAAAAAATGCTTTGATTCATAGCATGTTGATGTTTGGAAATCTGAATCGATATCGATTTCTTTATTTAATGATAAGTAGAGGGTTTTATATAAGTTTTGTAATTCATATTGTAGTTCTTTTTTTGACGTAGCAGTGTGGATTGGTTTTAATGTAACGCAGTATTCTTCATCATCTAAAGTGTAAAGGAAATCAGGAACTAATTTTCTAGTGTCAATGGCTTTGTATTTAATGTTGTGTTCATTGAAAATGTAGGTTGAAGGAAGTATCTTTATTTTTTCCTCTAAATCTAACAAGTGTAATTCACCCATTCCATTCAGAAAAGCTTTTTTTAGATGACTTAAATTAGTGTATTTTTGTAAGTGGAGATGATAATTTTCTTCTTTTTTATCGGCATTATAAGCGCGGATTTCAACTTTATACGCTTGTTCTATATTGAATTGTGCTGATAACTCATTTATGTTTCGACAATAAATATTAGTAGCATCGATGTGAGAACGAGTGATGTTTTCTTGAATTTCTTTTGATTTTGCTCCTTCTGGATTTATAAAATCAATAAAATTTTTTAATGTATCAAGTAAAGTAATTCCCATTAAATAATCCCCCTTAACGTTTTTATATAGAATATTTTACCATACTTAACAGTTATGTTGGTTAAGTTTGGAAATGAATATTTGACGTGAAAGGACTAAAAGTATTTTATATTTGAAGAGGATTTTAAATTTCTTTCAAAGGTATCAAAACATCTTAAAGTGAACTTATCCATATTCCAACTAAAAGGGTGATTCGATGATAATTAGAGAAGGTATTGAAGTAACCAACGTTACTTTAGAAGATTATGAACTACCGATTCTGGAAGGTCTTTCTGAGTTCTTACTTCGAGCTGGATACGGGGTATATGGCGGAAAGGAAGAATCATCAAGTGATGTTGAAATTTTGTCGAATTATGACAAAGAGGTTGTTCTGAAAGATGGTAAGTTGCGTACCATACTTACTTACAAAGGGAACAAAAAGAAAAGAGGTAAAAAATCATGAATGAAAAGGAGGAATGGCTTTTACGGAAAGAGAAGGAGAAACTGTGTTAGATAATTCACCAAGTAAAAAAGTGAACGATTACAAAATAATATTCGTTCACTTTTATTTTACTTTTTATAAATGTAATTCATAATTTCCGTCAGTACTATCAGGCTTTCTAAATATTTCCTCGAATGGACCAACCTTTTTTGAGAAACCATTTTTTAATGCAAAGTGGTAACCTTCTTCAGTTATAACTTCTTGTAATACTAATCGTTCGAATCCTTTTTCTTTAGCGAATGTTTTAAACCATTCAAGAACAATACTTCCTTTACCTTGATTACTTGGGGTAATGTTTATAGCAGTAATCGCTAAGTATGGATCGGGGTAAAACTCGCTTCTAAGGTTAATAGTGACCTTATGTTCTTCAGAAGAAATATTTAAAGCATACTTAGAAACCCCTTTTATGAACATTATTTCATCTTGTACTAATTCGTCTAATAACATTTTTAATTTTTGAAAGTCTTGTACATGAAGAGGGATCTTGTTGAATTTTTCTTTCAAAACAATTAACTCCTTTTAATTTTATTAGAATGAATATCATTATATCTAAAACCATAAGAATGGTATAGCTCGTATTGATGATTTGTCAGCGATTTTTGTTTGCTAAATTACACCATGTATTTTAGTGTCCGAAAAGTGACCGAAAGAGTTTGGAAATGTGATTTTCCGTGGGACAAAAAAATTGAAAGTGTTGATATAATAACCTTCATTAATACGTATTTCCTTCTATTATATATGTACCCTTATGGGCGGAATGATGTAATAAAGCCTTGAAACTTTTCGTGTTGTTAAGCTTCTCGTTAATTGTATAATTAACGAGAAGCTTTTTTAATAATATTGTTATTTCATAATTAGTTTAAGTAGAGAAAAGAAACATGGTAATAATGTTAATAAAACTGAAATTACGTATAGGATTCAGAGTTCAAAATTTCATATTCGTAATATAAAACTATATTACGAACCGGATATACAGAACAACGTAAAAAGTGCAAAGGTGGAAAATATTTTGAAATATAGAGGAAACAGATGGTATAAAACGGATTTACATCTACATACACCTGCTAGTAAATGCTTTAGAGATCAAAGTGTAACTCCTCAGCAATGGGTAGATAGATGTTTAGAACAGGGGCTAAATATTGTAGCTGTCACGGATCATAATACGGGAGCATATATCGACAAAATAAAAATAGCTAGTGAAAGTACACCATTAACTGTATTTCCTGGGGTTGAAGTGACTTGTGGTGAATCCAAGGTACATATGCTAGTTATTTTTGATAAAGATAAAGGGACACAATTTATTGAAGATTTTTTATTGAACATAGGTATTGATAGAGAAGCGTTTGCGACAGCAGATGCTTATTCGCCGTTATCAACAATTGAATTGGCAAAAAAGGTGGAAGAAAAAGGAGGGATAATAATCCCTGCTCATATAGATGAATTTAATGGTATATGTGAAATAGCGCATATTAATAGAGAGGAATTGCTAGAGAGTCCATATGTTAATGGGGTACAAGTTGTACATGAGATGTTTTTAAGTAATGCAGTAAAGAAGCAAGAAGTTGAAACTAACTTGCAAGAATACTACAACCGTACGATAAGTGAAGACGTTTATAAAAAATGGAAGGTTTCTGTGCAGAGAGCGCAAAATTATGAAAAAGCTATCTTAACATTCTCGGACAACCCAGATAGTCAAGGAGATTCCAGGCATGGCTTATGGGGGATTGGAAATAGATTCACGTGGATAAAAATGGATGAAGAAATAAGTTTTGAAAGTCTAAGGCAAGCACTTTTATTACCTGAACATAGAGTTAGAAATGATTTTACATCTGAAAATCCTCCATATGAATTACCGGATTCCTGGATGAAGAGCATGAGGATTAGTGATACAGAACTAAATGAAAATGAGATAGAGTTTTGTTTCAATCCCCAAATGACAACAATTATTGGAGGAAGAGGTACTGGTAAATCTAGTTTGTTTAGGTTTGTCAGAGGGGTATTTCAAAAAATAAATGACCTAAGAGGCCTATCCAATTTAGCAGAAGAACAAGAAAACTTTTTTAGAATCAAGCAGAATGATGAAGGGGTATTAAAAAAGGAATCTGTTTTAGAGATTATAGTTGTACGCTTTGGAAAAGAATATAAAATTCATATGTCCAATTTCAGTAAACAAGGTCCTCTGAATATCGGGATTTACGAATATGATCAAACACTTGAAAAGTTTATGGAGCTTGATGAGGCAGATCTATTTAGTGTCTTTCATCTGGATGTTTTTTCGCAAAAGCAAATATTTGAAGTAGCTAAAAAGCCCAATGCTTTAAGAGAGCGAATAGATAGTCCGATAAAAGAAATGTCCACGATTACAGATGAACTGTCTAATTTAAAATCTAAATATCTGGAACAATCATCTAAAATTAGAAGAATGAAATTAAGTATTGACAGAAAGAATAAGTTAAGTGCGGAAATAAGGGATAAAAAACAGCAAATCAGCTCATTTAAGGAGAGTGGATTTGAGAATTTAATTAAAGGCTATAATTCCTATAATATTCAATTTGTCGAATTGAAAACAGTGATAGACCAATTAACTCAAAAAGAGAATGCGATTTCTTCTATGGTTGGTCAGTTGGAATTAAAACAAGTCCCTGATATTGAAGGGTTTTCTAGTGCTTTCAAAGAGGAAATGGAACAAATTATAGATGATACAGTGACAGAATATGAAAAAATTCAAAGTTTAGTGGAAGATGCGCAAACAAGGACGACGAAACTAATACTTGAATATAAAGAAAAATTAAATAGAAGCGAGTGGAGTCATAAGTATACCAATATTAAAAATGAATTCAAAATGAAAAAGGAAGAATTAGCGGAAAAAGGTATCGATGATCTTTCTAAACTAGAAAAAGTTACAGACGAGTTAGCTAGTTTGGAAGAGAGTTTAAAAGATGTCTTAGAACTCGAAGAAGCTTTGTTAGGTGAAATTGCTATACAGGACCAAATTAAAACCAGATTTATAGAAAAGAGAAAAGAAATTACAAAAAAACGAAGAGAATTCATTAATAGTGTAATCACAGATCAAGATAATGTGAAAATCGAAATAAAGCCGCACAGAGATTTACAAAATTTCAAGAGCTTATTCCGGAAAATCATTCAAAAAGATACAGGGTATGATGAAGACATTAATAAAATTGTGAAAAAATGCTTCCGTGAAAAAGACATTACTGTGGGTGTTGCAAAAACAGTTGATGAGTTCAAGGCAATTAGGCGAGGTGATTTAGTAACAGGTGAATTAGGCGGAAGGATGATAAATGTAATAAAAGGTTTAAATGAGGAGCAAATAGATGAATTAACTTTATTGATTCCTGAAGATGAGATAGGTGTTAAATATAAGCCAAATGGATCTTCGGCATTTAAGATACTCACAAATGCCTCAGCGGGCCAAAAAACGTCGGCTATTTTAACTTTCTTGTTATCGTTTGGCGAGACTCCATTATTATTGGATCAACCAGAAGACGATTTAGATAATCATTTAATATATGACCTAATCGTAGAAAGGTTAAAACGAACAAAAGCTAAGAGGCAAATCGTAGTTGTTAGTCATAATGCGAATATTCCTGTAAATGGTGATTCTGAGTGGGTGATTTGTATGGATTCTGAGGCAAGTGGTGTTAGTTTGCTATGTAGTGGTGCAGTTGAAGATGAGTTAGTTAGACAGGAAATTTGTGATGTCATGGAAGGCGGAGAAACTGCTTTTAGATTAAGGGCTAGACGATATAATATCAGCTAGACACAGATAGAAATTTAATTTCTGTAGAATTTTGTCGCTTTCTCTCTTGACCATACTGATACTTCATTGTTAGAATCTAGGAAGATAATATAAAACGATCCTTCATATATCCTCAATGATATGGTTTGAGAGTCTCTACCGGGTTACCGTAAACAACCTGACTATGAAGGCAGTGTGTCTTATATTTATAAAGAGCGGAAGACTATCTTTCTTTATAAAGCCAGACCCCTGCCTTTTCTTTGTCATGAGACTAGAGGCGGAGGACTGGCTTTTTTTATTATATTGGTAATGCTTTTTGCTAAATTGGTGAAAATATTTATATACGAGAACTAACGTTGGGGTGATTATTTTGAAGAAGCAGCATGATACAATTATCGTTTTAGATTTTGGAAGTCAGTACAATCAGTTAATAGCACGTCGAATTCGTGAGTTCGGTGTATACAGTGAACTTCATCCGCATACAATTACTGCAGAAGAAATTAAAGCAATGAATCCAAAAGGGATTATTTTCTCTGGTGGACCGAATAGTGTATACGGTGAAGGTGCATTACATTGTGATGAAAAAATCTTTGAGCTAGGATTACCGATTTTTGGTATTTGTTACGGTATGCAGCTTATGACGCAACACTTTGGTGGTAAAGTAGAACGTGCCAACCACCGTGAGTACGGAAAAGCTGTTCTTAAAGTAGAGAACGAATCAAAATTATATGCGAACCTTCCAGAAGAGCAAGTTGTATGGATGAGCCATGGTGACTTAGTAACTGGTTTACCTGAAGGATTCGTAGTAGATGCAACAAGTGAGTCTTGTCCAATTGCTGGTATGAGTAATGAAGCGGAAAACTTATACGGTGTACAATTCCACCCAGAAGTACGTCACTCTGAGCACGGTAACGATTTAATTAAAAACTTCGTATTCGGCGTATGTGGTTGTTCTGAAGGATGGAACATGGAGAACTTTATTGAAGTAGAATTAGAGAAGATCCGTGAAACTGTTGGAGACAAAAAAGTATTATGCGCACTTAGTGGCGGTGTAGACTCTTCTGTTGTAGCAGTATTAATTCATAAAGCGATTGGTGACCAATTAACATGTATTTTCGTGGACCACGGTTTACTTCGTAAAGATGAAGCAGAAGGTGTTATGAAAACATTTAGCGAAGGCTTCCATATGAACGTTATTAAAGTGGATGCACAAGAGCGCTTCATGAACAAGTTAAAAGGTGTAGAAGATCCAGAGCAAAAACGTAAAATCATCGGTAATGAATTCATTTACGTATTTGATGATGAAGCTTCTAAATTACAAGGAATGGACTTCCTAGCGCAAGGTACACTTTACACGGACATCGTTGAAAGTGGTACAGCAACTGCACAAACAATTAAATCTCACCATAACGTTGGTGGACTTCCAGAAGACATGCAGTTCAAATTAATTGAGCCTTTAAATACTTTATTTAAAGACGAAGTACGTGTATTAGGATCAGAACTAGGAATTCCTGATGAAATCGTATGGCGTCAACCGTTCCCAGGTCCAGGACTTGGTATTCGTGTATTAGGTGAAATTACAGAAGAGAAATTAGAAATCGTTCGTGAATCTGATGCAATTTTACGTGAAGAAATTATAAAAGCAGGATTAGACCGCGAAGTTTGGCAATACTTCACTGCGCTTCCTGGTATGCGTAGCGTAGGTGTTATGGGTGACGAGCGTACTTACGATTACACAGTAGGTATCCGTGCAGTAACATCTATCGATGGTATGACAGCTGACTGGGCACGTATCCCTTGGGACGTATTAGAGAAAATCTCTGTACGTATCGTAAACGAAGTAAAACACGTTAACCGTATCGTGTATGATATAACGAGTAAGCCACCAGCAACTATTGAGTGGGAATAGTATTGTAATAAAAAAGATCCATCTATCGTTCATGTATAGATGGATCTTTTTGTTTTCACCCTTAATACGAACGAAAATATAAAAGTTTATAAAAATGTTCGTTTTTAAATTGACAAAACCACCTCCTCGAGTTAATATGAGTATGTAATTCAAACTAAAAGTGAATATTATGCCGTCGTATAATATCGGGGATATGGCCCGAAAGTTTCTACCTAGCTACCGTAAATGGCTTGACTACGAGGCGTTTCTATAAAGATGAGGGGAAACTTGTCTTTATTCATAGAACGCTTCCATGTATATGCAATGGAAGCCTTTTTTATTTTTATAGATAAAAGAGGGCTAGGGTGAAATACGGCGAGTAATCATATAACGGGGGAAACGTAAGATGAAACGCTATTTTCAGTTTGATGAACTCGGCACAAATTATAGAACAGAGTTCATAGCAGGTTTAACGACATTTCTATCTATGGCTTACGTACTATTTGTCAATCCTGCTACGCTGTCGCTTGGAAATGTTAAAGGATTACCGGCAGGTACAGGAATGGATCCAGGTGCAGTATTCGTTGCTACAGCATTAGCAGCGGCGATTGGTTCGTTAATTATGGGGATATTTGCGAAGTATCCGATTGCTTTAGCGCCAGGTATGGGAATAAACGCGTTCTTTGCTTATACAGCGGTGTTAACGATGGGGATTCCGTGGCAAACGGCAATTGCTGGAACATTAATGTCAGGTATTATCTTTATTATTCTTACTGCTTCAGGTATTCGTGAAAAAATCATTAATGCAATTCCAGTAGAGTTAAAGTTTGCAGTAGCGGCGGGTATTGGATTATTCATTGCCTTCCTTGGATTCCAAAACGCTGGAATTATCGTAAAGAATGATGCTGTTCTTGTTGGGTTGGGGGACTTAACAAAGGGTACAACGTTACTAGCAATCTTCGGAGTTGTTACTACAATCATTTTCATGATTAAGAAAGTTAATGGTGCAGTATTCTACGGTATGATTCTTACAGCGATCTTAGGAGTGGCAACGGGATTAATCGATACTCCGAAAGCTGTAGTGGGAGCAATACCGAGTCTAGAACCAACGTTCGGGGTAGCATTAACTCACTTTGGAGACATTTTCACTGTTGAAATGGCGATTGTTATTATAACGTTCTTCTTTATCGATTTCTTTGATACAGCAGGTACGCTTGTAGCGGTTGCGAATCAAGCGGGATTAATGAAGAACAATAAATTACCACGTGCAGGTAAAGCATTATTTGCAGATGCGATTGCAACTGTAATTGGTGCAATTCTAGGTACATCTACTACGACGTCTTACATTGAATCTTCTGCGGGGGTAGCGGCAGGAGGACGTTCTGGATTTACAGCAGTTGTAACAGCAGGATTCTTCTTACTGGCACTATTCTTCTCACCACTATTAAGTGTTGTGACACCAGCTGTAACAGCGCCAGCATTAATTATTGTAGGAATCTTGATGGTTTCATCTTTAGGAGAAATTGATTGGAAGAAATTCGAGATTGCAGTGCCAGCGTTCTTTACTATCATTTCAATGCCACTTACGTATAGTATCGCAACAGGAATTGCAATCGGGTTTATCTTCTATCCAATTACAATGGTTGTGAGTGGTCGTCGTAAAGAGATTCATCCAATTATGTATGTTATGGGAGTTTTATTCGTACTATATTTCATCTACGTTCGTAAATAAAAGGGGTTTTTTGAAAGGTCTAGACTTGAGGGGAGTCTAGACCTTTTTTGCGTCTTCAGAAAATCTTAAGGATTTCCGAGCGTTTTTCTTCAGAAGTTTTCCTATAATAGAAGTTAGGGATTAAAAAAGTGATGGGGGGAGATATTGTGGCACACGAAACAATACTTGTCGTAGATGATGAAAAAGAAATTAGAAATCTTATTACAATCTATTTAAAGAATGAAGGATATAAAGTACTACAAGCAGGAGACGGAGAAGAAGGATTACGTTTACTAGAAGAAAATGAAGTACATCTAGTCGTATTAGATATTATGATGCCAAAGGTAGATGGTATTCATATGTGTATGAAAGTAAGAGAATCGAAAGAAATGCCAATTATTATGCTTTCTGCGAAAACGCAAGATATGGATAAAATTTTAGGATTAACAACAGGTGCAGATGATTACGTAACGAAACCATTTAATCCGTTAGAGCTAATCGCAAGAATTAAATCTCAGTTACGTCGTTATATGAAGATGAATGGTTTTGCTATTCAAAATGAGGATGAGTTAGAAATTGGAGAGATGAAAATAAACATCTCCACTCATACAGTCATTGTGGATGGAGAAGAAGTGAAACTGACCCCGAGGGAATTTTCAATTTTAGAATTACTAGTTCGTAATCCGGGGATGGTCTTTAGTGCGGAACAAATTTATGAAAAGGTTTGGAACGAAAGATCTTTCCAGTCGGATAACACGGTAATGGTTCATATTCGGAAAGTGCGTGAAAAGATTGAGGAGAATCCAAGGAAGCCAATATATATAAAAACAGTATGGGGAGTGGGGTATAAGATTGAAAAAGATATTTAATCCATTTACTTATGTTAGGAAAATTCGAGAATTAATTGGAAAGATAGTGAAGAGTGTGAAACGGAGTATACGAATTCAACTTATTACTGCGTTTACTGCTTGTGCGTTATTAGGGCTTTTTTTAGCAAAGGGAGCAGCACCTTTTTTTGAGAATGCGAATCGGCAGGCGACAATCGATTATCGGGATGGTATGAGACAAATTCACCAACAAGCTCAAAGCGTGGCGAACAGTGCAGTTCATGAAAATAAATTAGAAGCTATATCCAATATGATCGAAATGGAGAACCAAAATTTAGAACGAGGATCTAGAGCTTTAAAAGTACTGGTTACTGATGAGAGTGGCAAAGTTGTATATAAGACAAAGCAGGCACAGGAAGAACAAATTGATTTGCACAATACAATTCGTAATGCAGCATCATTTGCAATCAATTATTCAAACGGGCAAGATGCATTTGAAAATACAAGAAAAGAATTTATAGCTTTTGCACCTATTACAATAGAAGATAAGAATTTATACATGTTTGTTAGTGGGATTCCGGGAGGTGAAGTGAGATATGATACGCAAGAAGGGCCGTTTCCATTTTTCATAGGTGTACTCGTATTCATTTTCTCTTTCTTCTATATAACAAAGAGAAAGATGAAGCAAATTGAAGCGATGGCACAAGGTGTAAAGGAAATAGAAAAAGGCAACTTAGCGTATCGTATTGAGAAGAAAGGTGAGGACGAGATTGCGTCTTTAACTGAGAATATTAATAATATGGCGGAAGAGCTTATGAATAATATAGAAAAGGAACGTAAATTAGAGAAGCAAAAGAACGAGCTTATTACGAATGTATCTCACGATTTGCGTACACCATTGACTTCTATTATGGGTTACTTGCGATTACTTCGAGATTCTAAATATGAAAGTAAAGAACAACATGATGAGTATACGAGAATTGCTTTTGCGAAGTCGGAGCAGTTAAAGAATTTAATAGAAGATTTATTTGAGTATACGAAGTTAACGAATGAACAAGTTGTATTAGAAAAACAGGAAGTGTGTGTAAATGAGTTACTTGATCAATTAATAGAAGAGTTAGTACCACAAGCGGAAGAGCATGGCCTTATGTTTGTTAAGAAATTTCCTGAGGAACGTGCATATGCGATGATTGATTCGGAAAAGATGGTCCGTGTATTCGACAACTTACTAATGAATGCAATTAAGTATAGTAAAGATGACGGAGAGATAAAAGTTTCTCTTCAAAGGCAGCGCAGGAATATACAAATTGTTATTGCGAATCATAGTGAAGAGTTTACGAGAGAAGAGTTAGGGAACTTGTTTGAAAGGTTTTATAAGAAAGATCAATCTAGAAGTAGAGTAACAGAAGGTTCGGGGCTCGGATTAGCTATTGCGAAAAGTATTGTTGAGTTGCAAGGTGGTAGTATTCGAGCTGAGTATGAGGACGGGATCGTTCAGTTCATCGTTTCATTACCAATTATAGAAAAATAATAAATGAATAGAATGTTATAGGATAAAAAGGCTTATTTTAAAAGGAATAAGCCTTTTTATATTTTTTTAGAAAAACATATTGACGATTAGAGTTTAGAGGTGTAATATAAAACAAGTCGCCGATGCAATAACGCAGAACGCGGCAAACAAAATGAAAAACTTAGTTGACATTAACTAACGAAGATGTTAACATAAGGAAGTCGCGAATGAGCGACTAAGTAGTTCTTTGAAAACTGAACGAAACAAACAACGTGAACGTCAATTTTTATTTTTAGATGCTAGACAAACTAACTTTATTGGAGAGTTTGATC
>NZ_QNRN01000028.1:0-25128 GCF_003315125.1 Bacillus sp. DB-2
ATTCAAGAAAAATTAAACCACCTATCCCCTAAAGAATTTAGGGAACAGATGGTTTAGGTGTTTTGATAGGTGTCCCGTTTTCGGGGTTCACTTCAAAGTAGCTCTTTGAGGTGTTTTCTTTAAACTCACATTATCAAGATTAAATCACTCTATCGTAGTCGTTTGATTTAGGCAGAGAAGCTGCTTTTTTCATAAGCACTTCCCATAAGTGTACGGATGTCTTCCATTCGGCTGCGGCCTGTTCCTTTTGATACATAGCGTTCTCATAACTGAAAGTAAGTTGTTGCATATCGGCCGAATTGTAAAGTGTATCGATGTGGAGAGCGTATTCTCGGAATGTTTGACTTTCACCCCGTGGTATGCCGATTCTCGCAAATTGTTTTAAAAGTGCACCGTAAGCTTTTTGATAAACAGCATCATCTTTTCGGTATTTATAGAAAAGAATAATAAAAAATGTAATCCATTTCATTCTAGTGGTGAAGAGAATGTATCCGATGATACTAATCGGCATCGTAGAGAGGAATACGTACCACCAAGAAAACCCATTTTTAGGATTTGTGATCTTTTTAGTAGAGGCTTCTTCTGTATTTTCTATTAAATTTTTGAGCTTTGCTTCATTGTTCCGTTGGTGTATTGGCTCGTTATTAGAATTATTTACTTCGTTATTTTGTGAAGTAGAAGCAGGAGTATTATTTGTGAAATTATAGGGATTGGTAAATCCTTTTGTTGGTTCGAATGGAATCCATCCGTATCCTGGGAAATATACTTCGACCCAAGAGTGTGCGTTATTGTTTTCGATTTTATAAACATTCTCACCTTCTGTACTAGCAAGTGTATTCTCAAGAGTTCCTTCTGTATAGCCTTTTACCCATCGAGCGGGAATCCCGGCAGAACGAAGTAAGACGATCATAGAAGTCGAAAAATTATTACAGTATCCGCTTTTTGTATCGAAAAGGAATTGATCTACATAATCTTGGTTTTTGGCAGGAAATAAGACATTCATTGTTTCGTATACAAAAGAGTTGTCTGTGAAGTAATTTTCAATAGCTAATACTTTATCATATCGGTTGCCTTTATCATTTGTAAGATTAACAGCCAAGTCTTTTACTCGCTGCGGTAATGATTCGGGAAGTTGTGTGTACTTTGTCATGAAATAAGGACTTGTTTCATGACCTTCATTCGTTTTTACAGATTTCAAATTTTCTATGGAAAACTCCGGAATCTCATATGTTACTTTATACGAGTTTAAAGTAGTAGAAGAGTCTCCGTGCATCGTATAGATTTTTTCTGAAAATGGGTCAACACTGTATGATACATCAGAAGAAGCCTCAACTGATACTAATCCTGCTGGATAGGTAAGGTGAGGATAACTTTTTTGCATGGTGATTGTTGCTTCGGTTGTCTCCGTTTTTGTATTTTGTTCGTACCAACTCACGACGTCGTTTTTATTTTTAAAAGAAACCTTTTTCGGGTTTTCAGAAACCTCCCAGCCTTTTCCTGTATAAAAATCTTTTGTTTCTACTCTCCAATATTGTTTGTTTTGCGTTTGTGCTGTAAAAATAATTGTATTATCCTGCTTAAAAGGACCGCCTAATTGCGAGTCATCTAGACCATATCCAATTTTAGAAACTTCTTGTTCTTTACTTGCTTCAGATGTGTTGAATTTTAAAAAATCCATTGGGTTTGGCCATTGAGGGCCAAATTTTGGAGCAAAGTATGCGATGGTTGCTGACAATACAATAAATATTGTAAGAGGTCTAAGTAATTTTGAGATTACTCTAGCATAATTTTGTAAGTGTTCAATCTCTTTTATTCGTTCTATTTGAAGAAGACTAAGCATAAAAAAGCCGATGACAACAGTACGAATAATAGCGTAGTTTGCATTGTATAAATGTAAGTTATGAAAAGTTGTGATATAAATAATAGTCAATACAAGAAATAACAACCCACGTTTTTTATGAATAACCCAAAAAGAGCTGAAAGAACTCAAAAACCAAAATGATAGAAAAAATAATAATGTTGGAAAAACTGGAGAAATATCTAGCAAATTCCCTTGAAATAACAGGGAGGAATTTCGAGAAATATCAGAAAAAAATTTCGTTAGCCAAGATGGATTTATAAAAGCATTTTTATAATACAGGAAATGAATGATGAATAAAATCGTGACGATCTTTATTGGAATCTGCCACCTTGTTTGAAAAAAAGAGAGAGTGAAGCAAATTCCTATAAATATTACAAAAATATCTAATCTACCTACGTTTGTAATACCTATAAGGGGCCTTAGCCATTCTAGTAAAAGTAGAAATGCGCATGCATGCATGAAAAATCTAGTCATATCCAATTGTTTTTTTGCCTGTAATGTTATCATTTGCTCACCTCAAAAAACACGTTTGTATACTGGTTTCCATAAACCACATTTACAAATATTTGTCGTTTTTGTAGAGTTTCTAGAATACTGAGTTCTCGATGTGAGAGCTGGTTTGCTTTTTCTTTCACGACAAACACCATTAATTTTCTGTTTTTTATAGCAGCAAAGTTAGCCGCCTTTTGAATATCGGGAGAAAGATCGCTTGTCACGAGTATAATCGTTACGGGCTCATAAATTTTTCTTAATTCCATTTCTACACTCCGGGAGAGCGGGAATACACTGTCTGCTTGTACTTTTGCTAAATGAAAAAAGATTTGTTGCAACTGAGTATCTCCATTGTTTAAAGGGAAAATAGTTTGTTCTTTTCCGACAGACACGAATGATGCTGGTGAATTTTGCTTCAAGACAGCCCTCACAATAGAGGCAGTAAACGTTACGACTGATTCGAATAGAGGGGACTCAGTTCTGTCCATAAATATCATAATATTATGGCTGCGCTGTTGTTCAAATTCTTTCGTCATAATGTTGTTTGTTCGTGCAGTTGCTTTCCAATCAATCCATGAAAAGCGATCACCAGGCTTATATTCTCTGACACCGACAGAGATTGTAGAGTCCTTTACTAAATTTATATTTGCTGAAAGCGCTCCTTGTTCGAAATGATTTTCCAATTGTCGATACGTTATATCTACATACTGGGGATAGACTAAAAATGTATCTGGAACTGAAAAAGTTACTTCTTTCTCCATCATACCGAATAGATCACCAGTTTTGACACGTACGCTTGAAAAAGTGTGCTCTCCTCTAGGGATTGTGTCAATAACATATTGAAACGAAATATTCCGTTTGAATCCTGGAAAGAGTATTACCTTATTCACCTTCGTTTGTATACAACTTGTAAATTGTGATGGTAGTTCATCTTCTATAACTAAATAAAGTAAGGGAAAAGGAAATTTTCTTTTTATTGTAATAGTGCTTAAAAGTTGTTCTCCTGCTGCATATTCATTTTGGTTTGTTATTCGTTTTACTTCAGCGTCTCGTAAAGCGTAGAAGGGAAATAGTAGTGAATAAAGACCAATAGGAATCGTACTGTAAAACAAAAACCAACTTACAAATCCTCCTTGAAGCATAGCGTACACAAATGTTAAGACTAGGCATAAAGGTATTAGCAATAACTTCGTAACGTGATATAGCGCCCGTAGTAGTCGTTTTATCAAAGGTTTTTCGTCCTTTGAGTCGGCACGGTAGTTCGTGCAACGATTTTGGCGATAACTTGTTCTCCTGTTATTCCTTCAAATCTTGCTTCCATTTTTAGAATGAGTCTGTGAGCTAAAACGTAAGGAGCTAAAAATTTAACATCGTCTGGAATAACATAATTTCTGCCATGGATGAATGCATAAGCTTGTGAAGCTTTCATTAAAGCGATTGAGCCGCGTGGACTTGCACCTAGCTGTATAGAACTATAAGAACGCGTCTGAGTAACAAGTTTTACAATGTAATGCTTGATTGCTTTGTCCATGCTTACTTCCCGTACGCTTTGTTGTAAATAAAGTAATTCTTTTATTGTAGTAATAGCTTGTAAATGAGAGAGTGGATTTGTTTTTTCCATCCGGTTTAAAATTTCAAATTCTTCTTCTGGTGTAGGATATCCCATTCTTAGCTTCAACAAGAAACGATCGAGCTGAGCTTCTGGTAAAGGATATGTTCCCTCATATTCGACCGGATTTTGTGTAGCCATTACAAAGAAAGGTTTTGGTAACGATCTTGTAATGCCATCTATTGTGATAGTGCCTTCTTCCATACTTTCAAGTAAGGCAGATTGTGTCTTTGGAGATGTACGATTAATTTCATCAGCAAGTACAAAATTCCCCATAATCGGTCCAGGCTTGAACTCAAATTGGAGTTCTTTTGGATTATAAATAGAAACACCTGTTACATCTGACGGCAGTAAATCAGGTGTGAATTGAATACGCTTGTAATCAGCATCAATTGATTTAGAAAGGGCACGTACTAGCATTGTTTTCCCGACACCGGGAACATCTTCTAATAGTACATGACCTTCAGCTAAGAGAGCTGTCAAAGCTAAGAGCGTTTCTTGTCGTTTTCCGACCATTAATTTTTCAATATTGGTGATTATTTTTTCTACTATGGGATGTAATGAATCAAGCTGGGGCATCGTAATCCTCCTAATTTTATTATCTTTTCTAATTCATTTTTATGTTAAAGAAAAGGAGTTCCTTCATTTTAATGCAGTATAATAGTAATCTAAGAGGTAAGTAGGAATGGTTTATATAAGTTCATATTGAGAACTTATATAAATAGGAAAAACTTAAATGTTAAAAAATCATGGTGATATACTTTATAATTTCTATGTCCCAAAAGGGAATCCTACTCGTAATTTTATGAATATTCAGATTATACACGCGGATAACATCTAGTATAATTGTTTCCGTAATTAAGGGCAATACAGTAAATAATGATTTGTAGTTTTATCCCTCTATTTGCGGGCTCATTAAAGTTTCACTTTATATAAAATATGTCTTGATAATAGTATCGTTGCAGAAAAGTAAATTCCTTATAGCATTATTGAAGTAGTATCGAAACTCTTTTTAATATATTTATATAAAAACGTAGGAATTTCTCCTGCGTTTTTTCTTATGCAAAAAAAGGTGAATCCTCCAAATACTATTCTCCTAATAAGCCCACCGCTGACCGAAATCTTCACAACAAAACAAAGTAATCTTTACTTATAAATGTTTCCCCTTAAACCGATTTCCAAATGAATTTATGACAATCTCTTGAACTGTGCGAAATGTCACATCTGTATTTTACAACCTCTTTTATAGTAAGGGTATGTAAGAGAGACGTACTAAAGGAGTGAACAGTATGAAGAAGAAACCTTCAGCACTAATGAGACGTTTAAAATATTTTTCACCAATAGATCGTTATAACGATAATCATACACAAGAAACATATGAAGATCGTGAATGGGAAAATGTGTACAGAAAGCGTTGGCAGCATGATAAAGTAATTCGTTCTACACATGGCGTGAACTGTACTGGTTCTTGTAGTTGGAACATTTATGTGAAAGATGGAATTGTAACATGGGAAGGGCAGGAGCTTAACTATCCGACTACAGGTCCTGATATGCCTGATTTTGAACCAAGAGGATGTCCGCGTGGAGCGAGCTTTTCTTGGTACATTTATAGTCCGCTTCGTGTGAAATATCCATATGTACGTGGTGTGCTTTGGGAAATGTGGCAAGAAGAACTACAAAATAACGAGTCACCATTAGATGCTTGGAAAAGCATTGTGGAAAACCCTGAAAAGGCACGTAAGTATAAGCAGGCGCGTGGTAAAGGGGGATTCATTCGTGCGAATTGGGATGAAGTATTACAACTTGTTTCAGCTTCTTTACTTTATACAGTAATTAAATACGGTCCAGACCGCAATGTTGGTTTTTCGCCAATTCCAGCTATGTCGATGTTAAGTCACGCTGCAGGTAGCCGTTTCATGCAACTTATGGGTGGACCGATGCTTAGCTTTTATGATTGGTATGCTGATTTACCACCAGCTTCTCCGCAAATTTGGGGTGATCAAACTGATGTACCAGAAAGTAGTGACTGGTATAACTCTGGTTACATTATGACATGGGGTTCAAACGTACCGATGACGAGAACGCCAGATGCTCACTTTTTAGCAGAGGTTCGATATAAAGGAACGAAAGTCGTTTCTGTAAGTCCTGACTTTGCCGAGTCTACAAAGTTTGCAGATGATTGGATTAGTGTGAAACAAGGTACAGATGGTGCACTTGCGATGGCAATGGGGCATGTGATCTTACAAGAATTTTACGTAGATAATCAAGTGGAATACTTCACAAAGTATGCGAAGCAATATACTGATTTTCCTTTCTTTGTCACATTGAAACAAAAAGGAGATCAATTCGTCGCTGATCGTTTCTTAAATGCTACTGATATTGGACGTGAAACAAAGTTAGGAGAATGGAAGCCTGTTCTTTGGAACGATAACACGAAAGATTTTGCAACACCTCACGGCACAATGGGATCACGTTGGGATAATGAGAAGAAATGGAACTTGCGTTTAGAAGATGAACAGACAGGTGAAACAATTGATCCACGTCTTTCTTTACTTGGAATGGAAGATAGTGTTGAAACAGTGCAAATTCCGTACTTCTCTGATGATGGAAATACAATATTAGAACGTACAATTCCAGTGAAAAAAGTTATGACAGAAGAAGGCGAAGTGTTCGTTACAACTGTATATGACTTAACGTTAGCAAATTACGGTGTGAACCGAGGTCTTGGTGGGCAAGAACCGAAAGATTTCAATGATGATGTACCGTTTACACCTGCATGGCAAGAGAAAATGACTGGAGTAAAACGAGAGCTTATTATTCAAATTGCTCGTGAGTTCGCGCAAAATGCAGTTGATACGAATGGCCGCTCGATGATTATTATGGGAGCTGGTATTAACCATTGGTTTAACTCTGATACGATTTATCGCGCAGTTTTAAATCTTGTTCTTCTCGTTGGGGCACAAGGTGTAAACGGCGGCGGTTGGGCACATTATGTTGGTCAAGAAAAATTACGACCAGCAGAAGGATGGCAAACAATCGCGATGGCGAAAGATTGGCAGGGGCCACCGAAATTACAAAACGGTACATCTTTCTTCTATTTCGTAACAGATCAATGGCGCTATGAAGATACACCTGTTGGACATTTAGCATCACCAGTTGAGGGCAACTCTCGTTATCAACATCACGGTGATTACAATGTATTAGCAGCACGACTTGGCTGGTTACCTTCTTATCCAACATTCGAGAAGAATGGAATTGAATTATATAAAGAAGCTGTTGCTGCTGGTGCAACAACACAAGAAGAAATCGGAAAATACGTTGCACAAAAACTAAAAGAAAAAGAACTGAAATTTGCAATTGAAGATCCAGATAATAAAAACAACTTCCCGCGTAACTTATTCGTATGGCGTGCAAACTTAATTTCAAGTTCCGGTAAAGGACACGAATATTTCTTAAAACATTTATTAGGTACAACAAACGGATTAATGAATGACGATAGTGACTCATTACGACCAGAAGAAATTAAGTGGCATGAAGATGCACCTGAAGGGAAGTTAGATTTACTCATTAATTTAGATTTCCGTATGGCTGGAACGGCGCTTTATTCTGATATCGTCTTACCTGCTTCAACTTGGTATGAAAAGCATGATTTAAGCAGTACGGATATGCATCCATTTGTGCATCCATTTAATCCAGCAATCGGTTCACCGTGGGAAGCACGCTCTGACTGGGATATTTTCACCGCTCTTTCTAAAGCTGTGTCAGATTTAGCGAAGAAAATCGATCTTGAACCAATGAAAGAGGTCGTTGCAACACCACTTCTTCACGATACACCGCAAGAATTAGCGCAACCACTTGGCAAGATTAAAGACTGGAGCAAAGGTGAGTGTGAACCGATCCCAGGTAAAACAATGCCGCAAATTCATGTTGTCGAAAGGGATTATAAAACGATTTATGACAAGATGACAGCGCTTGGACCAAATACCGGAAAACAACCGATTGGTACGAAAGGGATTTCTTGGTCGGCAGAAAAAGAATATGAGCAATTAAAGAGTCGATTAGGAGTTGTTCGAACGGATTCTATTGCGAAGGGGTGCCCAGACATAAAAGAAGCAATTAATGCTGCTGAGGCGGTATTAACACTTTCTTCTACAACAAACGGTCATATGGCGGTAAAAGCATGGGAAGCGCTTGAAAAACAAACCGATTTAAAACTACGTGACTTAGCAGAAGAACGTGAAGAAGAATGCTTCACATTTGAACAAATTACAGCGCAGCCTAAAACAGTAATTACTTCTCCGGCCTTTACTGGTTCTGAAAAAGGTGGACGCCGTTACTCACCATTTACAACAAATGTTGAACGTCTCATCCCTTGGAGAACGATAACTGGTCGACAATCTTTCTACTTAGATCACGACATGATGAAAGAATTTGGCGAAACGATGGCAACATTTAAACCAATACTGCAACATAAACCGTTCCGTAAATCACGACCTGAAGTAGAAGGGAAAGAGATTACACTAAACTATTTAACACCGCATAATAAGTGGTCGATTCATAGTATGTACTTCGATTCATTACCGATGTTAACGTTGTTTAGAGGTGGTCCAACTGTTTGGATGAACAAAGATGACGCGAATGAAGCTGGTGTTGCTGATAACGATTGGATTGAATGCTTTAACCGTAACGGAGTTGTCGTAGCGCGTGCTGTTGTAACGCACCGTATACCGAGAGGAATGGCATTTATGCACCATGCGCAAGATCGTCACATTAACGTGCCTGGTACGAAATTAACAAGCACCCGCGGGGGAACGCATAATAGTCCAACCCGTATTCATGTTAAACCAACACATATGATTGGTGGATATGGCCAATTAAGCTATGGATTTAACTACTATGGTCCGACGGGGAACCAGCGTGACTTAAATGTCGTAATCCGTAAACTGAAGGAGGTAGATTGGCTTGAAGATTAAAGCACAAGTCGGAATGGTAATGAACCTAGATAAATGCATCGGCTGCCATACTTGTAGCGTAACATGCAAAAACACCTGGACAAATCGTCCAGGTGCTGAATATATGTACTTCAATAACGTAGAAACGAAACCAGGCATTGGATATCCGAAACAATGGGAAGATCAAGAGAAATATAAAGGCGGCTGGGAATTGAAAAATGGTGAAATTCAGCTGAAATCCGGTTCGAAAATGAAACGCCTTATGAATATTTTCCACAACCCAGATCAACCAACAATCGATGATTACTTTGAACCTTGGAATTATGATTATGAAACATTAACAAATAGCCCGCAGCGTAAGCATCAACCAGTTGCTCGTCCGAAATCAGCAATTACGGGTGAATTTATCGACAAAATTGAATGGGGTCCAAACTGGGAAGATGATTTAGCAGGCGGACATATAACAGGGTTACAAGATCCGAACGTCAAGAAAATGGAAGAAGGAATTAAAACGGATTTTGAAAATGTCTTTATGATGTATTTACCACGTATTTGCGAACATTGTATGAATCCATCTTGCGTATCTTCTTGTCCATCGGGTGCGATGTATAAACGTGAAGAAGATGGGATTGTTCTTGTGGATCAAAATGCATGTCGTGCTTGGAGGTTCTGCGTATCTTCTTGTCCATATAAAAAAGTGTATTTTAACTGGCAAACAAATAAAGCTGAAAAATGTACAATGTGTTTCCCACGTATTGAAGCTGGTATGCCAACAATTTGTTCGGAAACTTGTGTAGGACGTATTCGATATATTGGGGTAATGCTATATGACGCTGACAAAGTGAAAGAAGCAGCTTCTGTTGAAAATGAAAAAGATTTATATGAATCTCAGCTTACTGTTTTCCTAGATCCAAATGATCCAGAAGTAGCAGCTGAAGCGAAAAAACAAGGGATTCCTGAAGAATGGATTAAAGCGGCACAAGAGTCACCAATCTATAAAATGATTATCGATTGGAAAATCGCTCTACCTCTTCATCCAGAGTATCGTACAATGCCAATGGTTTGGTATATCCCGCCGCTTAGCCCAATTATGAACATGGTGGAGGGGAAAGGTAGTAACTGGCAAGCAGAAGAGGTTTTCCCTGCTATTGATAATATGCGTATTCCAATTCAATATTTAGCGAATTTACTCACTGCAGGAGATGAATCCTATATTCGTCTAACATTGAAAAAAATGGCTGTTATGCGAACGCATATGAGAGCTTTGCAAATTAATAAAGAACCAAATGAAGCAGTATTAAAAGAAATTGGTTTAACGAAACAGGATGTAGAAGATATGTATCGTCTTCTTGCTATTGCGAAATATAAAGATCGCTTTGTTATCCCGACGTCTCACCGCGAACAAGTTGCAGATTTATATAGCGAGCAAGGAAGTTGTGGTTTATCTTTCGCAGGTGGGCCAGGCTCTTGTACGACAATTTCTTAAAAAAAGGGGGTAGAAAACTATGAAACAAAGTTTACAAACAGCTTTTTCTTGTTCTTCTTTTCTTCTCTCCTATCCTGAACTAGGTTGGAGGGAAGCTTTACTAGAATTACAGGAAGAGATTCAAGAAATTGAACAGGAAGAAATCAGAGCATCACTTACAACATTTATAAAAGAAGCGCTAAATAAAACAGACAATCAACTTATTGATTCTTACGTCTATACATTCGACTTTGGAAAGAAGACAAATATGTATCTTACCTACATGAAAACAGGTGAACAAAGAGAGCGTGGAATTGAATTATTAGAGTTAAAACAGCATTATCAAAAATCTGGTTTTGAAGTAACAGATAAAGAACTGCCTGATTATTTACCGCTTCTACTTGAGTTTCTTGCAAACGCGAATGAAAAAGATAGCGAACCAATTATGAGTAAATACACGGAAAATATACAAGCGTTGCACGGGCAATTAAAAGAAGCAAACTGTATGTATGAACCAATTCTCGCCGCTGTTCTACTCGCTATCAATACATGGGGTGTACAGGCAAATTAGAAAGGAGAGTTGTCAAAATGATGGATCAATTTCTATGGGTATTGTTTCCCTATATCATTTTTGCAATCTTTATCGGTGGACATATTTTCAGATACAACTATGATCAATTTGGATGGACGTCAAAATCTAGTGAACTATTAGAAAAGAAAATGCTCCGAATCGGAAGTCTATTATTCCACTTTGGGATCATGTTCGTCATTGGTGGTCATGTTATGGGGATTTTAATTCCAGAGTCTGTATACCGTTCAATAGGTATTTCTGAGCATATGTATCATGTAGTAGCAATTAGTTTCGGGCTTCCGGCAGGTGTTGCTTCTATCATCGGTTTAATTATATTAACGTACCGCCGTGTAACAGTAAAACGCATCATTGCAACGAGTACAAAGGGAGATTATATTGCGCTTATTTTATTATTAATCGTAATGCTAGCGGGACTTTCTTCAACCTTTTTAAATATCGACTCAAAGGGGTTTGATTATCGTACAACAATCGGTCCGTGGTTCCGAAGTCTCTTTATTTTCCAACCGAAAGTTGAATATATGATGGAAGTACCAGTATGGTTTAAAATTCATATAATTGCAGGTATGGGTCTATTCGCAGTATGGCCATTTACTAGACTTGTCCATGTATTTAGTGCCCCAATTAAATACTTAAGCCGTAGTTATGTGATTTACAGAAGACGTATTCCTAATGAATTGAAAAAATAATGCCCCTGTAAACGGATAAGAACTAGCGGCTAAAATGAAGCGAGGCCTAATATGGAAGGTCTCGTCTTTGTTTATATAGAGGGATGACCGTGTACGTGAAAATTAATAAGTAGCTTAATATGAAAAAAAGAGTAGCATCTAAATACGATGCTACTCTATGCTACAAACAGAGGCAGAACAATCTTCACAAGCAATTTCATATTTTAAAAATTGTAAATCATGGATTGTAATCTTTCCTTTATGAATAGAAATCGTATCTTTTTTTTTCAAATCATTTAACATTCGATTTACACTTTCACGCGAAGTTGCACAAAAGTTTGCAAGTTCTTGATTCGTTAATGGTAAATCGATGAGAATCCCATTTTCTTTTAACACACCATAACTATTTGTCATTCGAATGAGAGTAGAATATAGGGCACCTTTTTTGCCGTGTAATACTAAATCACGGAACTTCGTTTGCATTCTTCTTAAATGTTCACTAATCCATTTCATAAATTCAAATACAAGAGCGGGTTTTTGGAGTAATGCTTTTTCTAAGGCTTCACGCTTTATAACGCCTACTTCAACATCTTCAAGGCATTTTGAATTTAATAAATACTTTGCATTGTCCGTGAACAATGTTAGTTCTCCAATAATGTCATATTGCGAACAAATACGGAGTGTTAATTCTTGCCCGTCAGCACTTAGTTTACTAATTTGTACTTTTCCTGAGTGGATGATATAGAGATCTGTTGCTTCCATACCTTCTTGGAAAATAAAACTTCCTTTTTTTATCTGCATTTTATATTCAACAGATGCAAGTAATTCCTTTAAATCTTGAGATAATGTCATACTGTTTGCCACAGCGATCACCTTTCTTCTCATAAAGTGAAACTTTAATCAGTGGGGGATTTTGTTCATTCCCCACTGATTATTAGTTGAACCAATCGGGCTTTTAAGGGCAGTTGATCCCACATCTAACTTCTTTGTCCCAGCCGAATTTTGAGGTGGGGGTCTTACTGCCTGTTAATGCGGGATAAGCAATACATTTCCTATTTTGAGTGTAAGTATGCTGAAAATGCAAGAGCTATTTCAAAATTGTTGTAAAATTTCAATGACCGTAAGGAGTAGGGACTGAAGATGTGAACAAAATGCGAACAGATTTGTGAAGAATTTTTGAATGGGGAAAGTAATGTGAGAAAAGTCACATTGAATATGTAGCTTCTTTTTTATAATGAAGGCAAATAAAAAATTTGAAAGCTTACTAATGATTGCAGTAGAAAAGAAGGGATATAGATGCACGAGAAGATGAGGGATTCGTTAAAGCGGCCACTTCAAGATTTACGTATTTCAGTTATTGATCGTTGTAATTTTAGGTGCACATACTGTATGCCAGCTGAAGTGTTCGGACCTGATTATGCTTTTTTACAGGAAGAGTTTTTATTAACATTCGATGAAATAGAAAGATTAGCTAGATTATTTATAAGTATTGGAGTCAATAAAATTAGACTTACTGGCGGTGAACCTTTATTGCGTAAAGATTTACCGAAGTTAATTGCAAGGCTTGCAAAGCTAGAAGGCTTAAAGGATATTGGACTCACAACAAACGGTATTCATTTAGCAAAACAGGCAAGGGCATTAAAAGAAGCGGGATTAAAACGTGTAAACATTAGTTTAGATGCGATAGAAGATCATGTCTTCCGAAAAATTAATGGACGAAATGTAAGTACAAAACCTGTATTGAAAGGAATTGAAGCAGCAAAAGCAGCTGGATTAGAAGTAAAAGTAAATATGGTCGTAAAAAAAGGGATGAATGATAGTCAAATTCTTCTTATGGCTCGTTATTTTAAAGAACAAGAAATTCAGCTTCGTTTTATGGAATTTATGGATGTGGGCAGTACGAACGGATGGAACTTTGAACAAGTTATTACGAAGGAACAATTAATAGAGAAAATTAATCGTGTATATCCGATTGAGCCTGTTAAATCTCGTTACTTTGGAGAAGTTGCGAAATTGTATCGATATGTAGGGAGCGATGCAGAAGTTGGATTTATTACTTCTGTTTCTGAATCTTTTTGTTCCTCTTGTACGAGAGCTCGTATTTCGGCAGACGGAAAGTTTTTTACATGCCTATTTGGAACGAAAGGAACGGATTTGCGAACGCTTCTTCGAGAAAATATTTCTGATGCATCACTATTAAAAATTCTACAACATATATGGGAATTTAGAAAAGATCGGTATTCAGATGAAAGAACAGCTGAAAGTGCAAATAAACGTCCAAAAGTTGAAATGTCTTACATTGGTGGATAGCGAAAGGAGGATTCCCTATGCAAGAGCGTTATTCTAGGCAAGTATTGTTTTCTGGAATTGGTGAAATGGGACAAAGAAAAATAAGAGAAAAGCATGTGCTCCTAATCGGTGCGGGTGCACTAGGAGCTGCAAATGCGGAAGCGCTCGTTAGGATGGGGATTGGGAAATTGACAATTGCTGACCGTGACTACGTCGAATGGAGTAATTTACAGCGGCAACAGTTATATACAGAAGAAGATGCGCAGCAGTGTAAACCAAAAGCAATTGCAGCGGCAGAACATTTAAGAAAGATTAATTCTGAAGTCGAAATTGTACCAGTTGTAACGGATGTTACAATGCAAGAAATGGAAGAGTTAGTAAAAGAAGTGGATCTCATTTTAGATGCGACTGATAATTTCGATACGCGCCTACTTATAAATGACATGTCACAAAAAGAAAATATACCTTGGATATATGGTGGATGTATTGGGAGTTACGGTGTAACGTATACAATTCTTCCGGGGGAAACACCATGTTTTCGCTGCCTAATGGATCATCCTATGGGTGGTGCAACATGCGATACAGCAGGAATTATTCAGCCAGCTGTACAAATGGTAGTTGCTCACCAAGTAACAGAAGCGATGAAAATATTGGTGGACGATTATAAGGCGTTGCGAGGAACAATGTTATCATTTGATATTTGGAACAATCAATGTATCTCATTAAAAGTAAACAGGCAGAAAAAAAGTACATGTCCATCTTGTGGGAAATCACGAACGTATCCAAGTTTAACATTTGAAGCACAAATAAAAATAGAAGTGCTATGCGGAAGGAATACGGTTCAAATCCGTCCAGGGATAAAGCGAGTTCTTAATTTAGAAGAAATTCAAAAGCGCTTACAAAAAAGCAGGAGTGTCAAAGAAACTCCATATTTACTATCGTTTCTAGTAGATGAATATCGTGTTGTTTTATTTACAGACGGCAGAGCGTTTATTCATGGGACTAATGATATGAAAATGGCAAAACGATTATACGCAAAATATATAGGATGAACAGAAAGAGAGTTTATCCTTATCAAAACGAGGCGAAAAAAGAATGCTAGAAAAACGTAAACCAATTCCAGTAGCAGAAGCAGTTGCACGCATAATGGAGTATGCTCATCAAGGTGAAATAGAAAAGGTTTCTCTTATAGACAGCTACGGTAGAATGCTTGGAGAAGATGTTATTGCAGATCATGATGTCCCGCATTTCGATCGCTCTCCGTACGACGGATTTGCGATTCGAGCGGAAGATACAAAAGAAGCAAATAGCAGTAACCCGATTCAGTTTGAAGTGATTGGTGAGATCGGGGCAGGTTCTGTTTTTAGAGAAGAGGTGAAAGCATTTCAAGCTGTACGTATTATGACAGGAGCTGCAATTCCAGCAGGATGTAATGCGGTTGTTATGTTAGAGCTAACGGAAGGATTTGAAGAAAAAGAAAAGACTTATATGAAATTAAAACGCTCTTTCGCTGCTGGTGATAACATTTCTTTTAAAGGAGAAGATGTAAAACAAAATGCCATACTTGTGAAAAAAGGGACTTCTATTAAACCTGGAGTAGCAGCGCTTCTTGCTACGTTTGGTTATAATTCCGTACATGTTGTAAAACAGCCGGTTATTGGAATTGTAGCGACAGGAAGTGAACTTTTAGAAGTACATGAACAGCTTAAACCGGGGAAGATTCGAAATAGTAACTCCTATATGATTGCTGCTCAAGTTGAACGAGCGGGCGGAATTGTGCGGTATTATGGACAGTTCGTTGATGATTTAGAGACGTGTTATAACACTGTAAAAAAAGCGATGAAAGAAGTCGATATTTTAATTACAACTGGTGGCGTTTCGGTAGGAGACTATGACTATTTACCTGCTATTTATGAGAGATTACGAGCTAATGTACTTTTCAACAAAATAGCGATGCGACCAGGAAGTGTGACAACTGTAGCTGAGCTAGAAGGAAAACTATTATTTGGTCTATCTGGTAATCCTTCAGCTTGTTATGTCGGATGTGAATTATATGTTCGGCCAGTCATTGGAACATATTTGCATAAAAAAGATCCGCACGTATATCGAGCAGAAGCAATTTTACAGAAAGACTTTCCAAAAGCAAACCCATTTACTCGTTTTGTAAGAGGGAGAGTGAAGATTGTAGATGGCCAATTGCAAGCTACACCAGTTGGTTTAGATAAATCTAGTGCAATTTCTTCACTTGCAGAGGCGAATGCATTTATCGTTCTGCCGGGAGGAACGAGAGGATTTGAAGCAGGAATAATTGTTTCGGTATTATTATTGGAATCGAACATAGGAAGTGAGTGGCCGTGGAAAGAACCACTTCGATCATACAAGTAATAGAAAAATAGATTGCTAACTTATACAAAGGTAAGAGGTGCAAAATGACACATACGTATTATGAAGTAATTGATACACCTATTTCAATTGAAGAAGTTACAAACAAAGTAATTCGGTGTGAGTGTGGTGCGGTTACTACTTTCATTGGTACCGTCAGAGAATTTACGAAAGGACGTCGTACGCTATATTTAGAGTATGTAGCATATAAAACAATGGCGGAAAAACAGCTTGAGAAAATTGGTAATGAAGTAGAAGAGAAGTGGCCTGGGACATATGTAGCAATTACACATCGCATTGGTACATTGGAAATTTCTGATTTTGCTGTTGTTGTCGCCGTTTCAACACCACACCGGAAAGCAGCCTATGAGGCGAACGAATATATTATGGAGCGTATAAAACAAATTGTTCCGATTTGGAAGAAAGAGTTTTGGGAAGATGGTGAGTCATGGATAGGTGATCAGTTAGAGAAAATAGCATATGCAAATGGTGAGCCTGAAAGGGAGATGAGAACATGATTGAAGTACTATTATTTGCACATTTGCAAGAAGAAGCAAGTAAGCCGGCCTTGTACATAGATTGTGAAAATATTACGGTTGCTGAACTAAAGGAAGTTCTCATTAAGAAATACAGCGTAGCGATTTCAAACGAGATAATGGTCGCCGTAAATGAAGAGTATGCAAATGAGGATGACATTATTCAAACTGGCGATGTAGTAGCAATGATTCCGCCAGTAAGTGGTGGTTGATTCTTTTCAGCCTAATCATGTTAGGACGTGATTAGGCTGGAGAGAATGAATATAACTATGCATACATAGGAGGGAACAGGATGAAAAGTCCTAATTTTCAATTAAGTTTACAAACTTCTAATCTAGTTATCGGTTTTATGGTATGGGTTATCTTATCATCATTAATGCCATATATTAAAGCGGATATTCCATTAACTGCGGGACAAATTTCTATGGTCACAGCAGTACCGGTTATTTTAGGTTCTATTCTTCGCATTCCAATTGGTTATTGGACAAATCGTTACGGAGCAAGGAAATTGTTCTTTATTAGTTTTATACTTTTATTATTCCCTGTCTTTTACATTAGTGTTGCCAATTCTATGATGGATTTAATTATTGGTGGATTATTTGTAGGGATTGGTGGTGCTGTATTCTCTGTAGGAGTAACTTCTCTACCGAAATACTTCCCGAAAGAGAGTCACGGTTTTGTAAATGGTATTTACGGTGTGGGTAACGCTGGAACAGCAATTACTTCATTTTTAGCACCTGTAATTGCGACATCAGTTGGCTGGAGAACAACCGTACAGTGTTATTTAGTTTTACTTGCAGCATTTGCACTTATGAACTTTTTATTAGGCGATCGTAAGGAAAAAAAGGTGAATACACCATTAATGGAACAAATAAAAGGTGTATATAAAAATGAAAAACTTTGGTTTCTATGTATCTTTTACTTTTTAACATTTGGATCATTTGTTGCATTTACAGTATATTTACCAAACTTTTTAGTATCTCACTTCGGATTAGAGAAAGTAGATGCAGGCATGCGGACAGCTGGATTCATCGTATTAGCAACAATGATGCGCCCAATTGGTGGCTGGCTCGGGGATAAGTTTAATCCATTTAAAATATTAATCTTCGTATTTATCGGCTTAACACTATCTGGTATTGTTTTATCATTTATGCCCAGTATGAACGTGTATACGTTTGGTTGCTTACTAGTTGCATTCTGTGCAGGTATTGGAAATGGAACAATCTTTAAACTTGTTCCAATGTACTTCTCTGAGCAAGCAGGGATTGTAAATGGGGTTGTGTCAGCTTTAGGTGGATTAGGAGGGTTCTTCCCACCATTAATTTTAACGTTACTATTCCAACTAACAGGTCATTATGCAATTGGATTTATGGCGTTATCAGAAGTCGCTCTTGCTTGTTTAATCATTACAGTATGGATGTATAGCCAAGAGAAGCTGTTAGTGATGTTAAAGAATCATTAATAAGGAAAAAGAACCGTCCCAAAATATTATGGGATGGTTCTTTTAGTAATAGGCTTCAACATGTTTTATTGCTATCTTAACAAAAGCTTGTTTTCTAAAAAAATATGGTTTGAAAATGAAAAATAGAAGGTTTATGGGATTTTATGTTAATATATAGATGTCAGATGTTATTCAATTAAAGGGTAGGTTAGTAAAAAGAATTTTAAATCTCTTCCAAAGATTAAACTAATTTTTAGCATACAAATATTTAATTGGATCGGGGTGTTTAGATGAAAAAATTATATAAGTCTACTCAAGATAAACAAGTATCAGGTGTATTAGGTGGCTTAAGCGATAAGTATGGAATTGATGTTAGTATCCTTCGAATAGTAACTGCATTATCAGCCTTTTTTACTAGCGGATTAACAGTGTTAATTTATATAATAGCTGCAATTGTTTTGCCTACAGATAAAGAAATTAAGGGATAAATGTATGAACTTAAATCTAATTCCACAATCGAGAACTTTAAAGGAACGATTAGATAAAGGCACTCCGCCTCTTACATGTCTAGGGTACTTGAAAAGGACTTCCATTGACGTTAGTCATAGAGATAGGAGTGTCAATTATTTGTTTAATAATAAAAAGAACAAACGTCTCTAAAAAACGTTTGTCCGAAGTAAATTCATAGTTAGATAAGAGCTAGATTACGATTTATGTGTACGAGAAAGCCTTTTTATAAGTTTAGGAAGGACAGAAGTTAATTCTTGCTTCATCCGCTTCGTAAACGATGGATCCTTACCGGAAGTTGAAATCGTTACAATATATTCATCATTTCGGATGACACCAGGTGTGTGAAAGGATGATGCTGTGCCATCACTTACAACGTTAACCCATTGTAACTCATGTGCGGCTTGTTTGACCATCATATTGACATCATGTTGATTTGTAGCTGCATAAATAAGGTGAGCATCTTTAATATCATCATTAGTAAAAGTTTTTTGCTTCCAAGTAATATAAGGAAGTTCCTTCATTTCCTCGCAAATCTCTGGGCTGATAACGGTGACAAAAGCGCCTGTATCTTTTAATCCAGACGCTTTCCGATATGCGATTTTACCACCACCAACTATAACAACTACTTTTTTATCTAAATTAAACATAAGAGGGCACATGTTATACATACACACATTCATCCATTCGTTCTAATAATGTTAACTTCATATATGTATCAAACTGAAGACAGTTGCAAGTCGTAACGTGATCATATTTTTTTGTATGCAACTTAATTTTTTGAAGCAACAATCCAGTAAAGAGAAGATACGGCATGACATATACATGGGACGCAGTCGATGTTATAGTCTTGAGCTCAGCGGTAAAAGAGGGAGTTCCTTTCGTTAAAAAGGAACAACATACTGGCATACCGAGTTTTTGTTCGACAACTGCTCCGATGTGTTGTAACTCATGTATCGGCTGTGGATCACTACTACCTCGTCCTACGAGTAAAACGCTACTACCTTGCATTGGCATAGTTTCACGTATTCTTTTCACTACAAGTTCCACCATATGTGGATGCGTACTAAAAGGTGGTGCAACTGAAAATGTTATATGTGGATATTTCTTTTGTAGTTGCTCTATTTCAAAAGGAATATCACGTTTATAGTGAGCTGCCGCAAATAATAAAACAGGTACAATCATTATTTCAGTTGCCCCCTGTATTATTGCTTCTGTAACCGCATCCTGAATGGTAGGAGTTGTTAGTTCAAGAAAAGCTATTTTTTGAATTCTTTCGTTACGTTCTTTCATAACAGATTGAATAAAGTGAATGAATTGTTCGTTACCTTCTTGTAGTCGGCTACCGTGTCCAACATATACAATTCCTTTCATCGTACCACCATGTCTTTCTTCATAATAATATCTTGTAATTGATGATCTACGTTATGAAACCCGACTTTATTTGCATAGTGTAAAGTTGGAACGTCGGTATACGAGAATGGAAGAGTAAGAATATCGATAAAGCCAAGTCGTTTTATTTCTGATAAAAATGTATCAATTGAGGCATGCCCTTCAAACACAATGCTATCCCATGAGAATTCAGAAAGCATACGAGAATGGACTTCATCGAAACGATGATCAATTGTATACTCATGAGTCATCATATAGGAGCCAGCACCAATTTTTTCTTGAATAAAAGCAATTCGATTAATATTTCTGCCTAAATAAGCAGTTGTATCGGAAGAGAACTCTGCTTGTTTACTTAGTAGCCCATATTGCATAAGTTTTTCTTGAGTGGCAACGTTCATATACTGCAGTTTCGCCTGTAAGGAACGAATATCTTTCTGGTGTTTACTACATGATCGCATCAAGATTTCTACACTTTCATCTGAACAAAATACAAGGCGATCAACGTTAAAAATTTCATTGATTTGTTCAGATGTTAATGTGTATTCTTCCCTTTTGAAAGTTGGAATTTGATATGTTTCTGCACCGCATTCTTGTAACTTTTGCTTCATGAAACTGGTTTTATTTGTTGCGGATGCAAATAAAACTTTTTTACCATGCAATGGTTTACGTTCTTTCCAAGCGATTTGATCCCGTAAGGAAACGACATCACCAACAATTGTCATGGAAGGGTTAGAAATATTTTCGTTTTTGACGATAGGAACAATGGTTGAAAGTGTTCCTGTGACAACGCGTTGCTTTCCAGTTGTACCCCACTCAATGACTGCTACGGGTGTATTTTCTTGTTTTCCTGCTTGTAGTAAGTTTTCACAAATTGTAGGTAAGTTTTTTATACCCATGTAGTAGGCAATTGTGTCGCTATTGTGGGATGAGTTATATTTTCCATGATCGGTTAAAGGACCTTTCGAATGTCCAGTTAGTAAAGTTACACTATTACTATAGTCACGGTGGGTGAGGGGGATACCTGCATAACTACTAGCGGCGATGCTAGCTGTAATACCTGGCACAATCTCGTATGGAATGTCCGCTGCTGCTAAAGTTTCTGCTTCTTCACCAACACGGCCAAAAATAGATGGATCTCCGCCCTTTAAGCGGACAACGATTTTTCCTTCTTTCGCAAATTGAAGGAGGTGGGCGTTAATCATTTCTTGACGCATAGTATGATTCTTTGGCATTTTACCGCAATAAATAAGTTCACAAGTTGGCTTTGTATAGCTAAGAAAGTTAGGGTTCAATAAGCGGTCATATAAGACAATATCTGCACGTTTTAAGCAATTTATCGCTTTCTTTGTAATAAGCCCTTCATCACCTGGTCCTGCACCAACTAAATATACATATCCGTTCATAATCGCACCTCATCATTTTTTATTTAAAAGGAAGCCAGAGGAGGCTTCCTTTCGTAAATTACATGTTTATATAAATGTCACCATCAATAACCTCTACTTCGTACGTTTGGATACAGCCGTCATCAGGTTTTTGGACTTCACCTGTTAGTAATGAAATTTTCCAATCATGTAGTGGGCAAAAGACGAATTCCCCAGATACAATTCCTTCCGCTAACGGTCCATTTTTATGAGGGCACCGATTTTCTACAGCTCGAATATCACCATTTGAAAGGCGGAATAGGGCGATAGACATACCTTTCATTTGTACCTCTTTACCAATTTGAATAGGAAGGTCTTCCGCACGCATAACTTTTATTTTTTCTTTCGTTTGTATCATATAGATCACAGCTCCTTATTTCACAGTTTCTACTTCATACATCGCTTTTAAAGACTTCGTTTCTAGTGCTTGTCCCCAAGCTTCCGTATATGTGCTACGAGCTGTTTGGAAACGTTCATTTAGCGTAGTAACCATACTTGCATCTTGTAGTATTTCTTTTATGTGATCGAAGCCTAAACGTTCTGTCCAGTAGGCAGTACGCTCTCCGTAAATACCAGTTTCACGATAATACTGCATGTAAGCTGTAGCGATGCGAAGAACATCGTCTTCAGTAGGGACGATCATTACAAAATCAGCTTCACGTACTTCCGTACCACCATTTCCGCCGATATATAGTTGATATCCATTTTCGACACAAACAACGCCAAAATCTTTCGTCAGTACTTCCGCACAGTTACGTGGACAACCCGTTACACCCATCTTCATTTTATGAGGTGTATCTACCATTTCTAATGATTGTTCAAGTAGCATACCAAGTCCTAATGAATCTTTCGTACCGAATCGGCAGAAGCGAGAACCAACACATGATTTTACATTACGAAGTGATTTTGAGTACGCATATCCAGAAGTCATATTTAAGTCAGCCCATACGTTAGGTAAATCTTGTTTCTTAACACCATATAAGCCGATTCGGCTCGCACCTGTAATTTTTACGAGAGGAATGTCATATTTTTTTGCGACTCCAGCAATTTTCATTAAATCATCTGCGGTTGTAACGCCTCCGTACATACGTGGAATAACAGAAAATGTACCATCATGCTGGATGTTACCATTCATTCTTTCATTAACGTAACGGGATGATTTATCATCTGCATATTCTTCCGGAATCGCCATACGTAAATAGTAATTTAAAGCAGGACGACATTTTGAACAGCCGTCTTCATGGGCAAAACCAAGAACATTTCGTACTTCTTTTGGCGATTTTAAACCTTTCTCGTGAATGGCCGCTACGACTTCATCACGTGATAAAGTTGTACATCCACACATACCGGCAGATTGTGCTGAGGCATCAAAAGCATCTCCAAGTGTATGAGATAAAATTTGTTCAACAAGAGGACGACATTTACCACAAGATCCTGCGGCTTTCGTACATCCTTTTACTTCATCAAAAGTTGTTAAGTCTTGTTCTAAAATGGCATGAACAATTGCACCTTTTGTAACACCGTTACAACCGCACACAGTGTCATCGGCACTCATTGTAGCAACGTTAAGTTCACTTTCCTCACCAGCTTTGTGAAGAAGGGAAGCGGCTGTATATTCTTGTATATCTTCTTCTTTCTTTAACATGCTAAAGAGGCGTGTACCATCAGTTGCATCACCATATAAAACGATACCGACGACTTTATTGTCACGAATTAATACTTTTTTATAGGAACGTTTACATTCATCAAAGATTGAAATTGCTTTCGTTTGATCATCTTCATAAATTTGACCAGCAGAGAATAAATCACAACCTGCAACTTTTAATTGCGTACCGACGATGCTGCCCGCATATCCATTAGTTTGTAAATTCGTTATATGTTTTGCTAATATTACGCCTTGTTCATAAAGAGGGGCAACAAGTCCATATGCGATACCGCCATGTTCCGCACATTCTCCAACAGCATAAATGGATTCATCATTTGTTTGCATATAGTCGTTGACTACAATGCCGCGATTTACAAGTAAACTAGCATCTTTTGCTAAATGGGTATTCGGGCGTATTCCAACAGCCATCACGATTAAATCACAATTTACAATTTCACCATCTTCAAACTGAATACCCTCAACATGATTTGTACCAAGTATCTTTACAGTTTTCTTTTCCATTAGAAACTTCATGCCTTGCGCTTCTAAATCTTCACGCAATAGGGAAGCTGCTTTCGTATCTAGTTGTTGCTCCATTAAGCTAGGCATTAAATGAACAACATGTACGTCCATTCCTAAGTCAATAAGACCTCTTGCGGCTTCTAAACCGAGTAATCCACCACCAATGACAACGGCCTTTTTCTTTTCTTTAGCGGTATCCATCATAAATTGTGTATCTTCAATTGTTCGAAATCCTGTTACACCAGGAAGGGTGGAACCTTCAACTGGTAAAATAAAAGCACTAGAACCTGTTGCGATAATGAGTTTGTCGTATGTAAGAGTACGATTTTTTTCTGTGACAATGACCTTTTCCTCGCGGTTAATACTTTGAACTCTCTCGTTTGTATATAAAGTTATTTCGTTTTCTTTGTACCAACTATGTTCGTTCATAATGATATCTTGCATATTTGTTTTGCCTTGTAGAACATGAGAGAGCATAATGCGATTGTAGTTTGGATGTGGTTCATCTCCAAAAATAGTAATCTCATATGAATCACTATCATGTTTTAATATTTCTTCCATACAGCGTATGCCAGCCATACCATTTCCGATCATAACTAAACGTTTTTTCATTTTCGTTTCCCCTTTTTATGTGAAATGTTGAACAAAGGATTATATTTCTATTATAGAAAATTAAAAAAGAGGGAGATGTGATATTTATCACATTTTTATCCCTTTCGGCAAGAAGACTCCATCTAATTTGTGTTACGGGTGAAACCCAACAATTCAGGTGGAGATGAATTGCTATCATTCAATAGACCAAACACTTTTGTTTGGTTCATAATAATTTTTTGAGGGCGAATATTTATTTCTTTTTGTCTTGCGATATAATCTGTCGTAGATAAGGAGGGAATATATCGTAAGATAACGAAATTGGATAATAATCATCATTCGGTTACTTGAGCTAAATGTAATTACGATGAAGAACATGTTCACATTTTGTTCCGTTGCGTTCCAAATATTGATTTGTCAAAAGTAATTAACAGTTACAAAATTATTTCTTTCCTAAGATAAAACACTATCTTAGAAAAGAAATAATTTTAATGGACTCTCTAAGAAAGGTGGTGAAAACAATGGCTAGAAAGAAAGCAGTGAAAGTATTACGTAAACAAAAGAAAAGAGAAACCATGCAACGATTCACGCAGAAACAGAATATCGGACGAGCTTGTCTCACAGCTAAAGAATTTCGCTTACTGCAACGCATGTCACATAGTTCTAAAGCATTGCGAAATGTTGGATTATACACAATTAAACAAAGTTACTTGAATAATAACAAGATGGCTACTGTAAAAGAAGTGGACACTGCCATGCAAGCCGA
>NZ_QNRN01000029.1:0-23502 GCF_003315125.1 Bacillus sp. DB-2
ATTTAAAAAAGATGACTCCTGTTGGATACAGAAATCATCTTCTTGATGTTGCCTAACTTTTTTCAAAATGTCCTTTACAAAGGGTACAGATTATACTGCTTGTACTTTTATTTTTTGCAATGAAAACAGTAAAGAGAGGTAAATGATGTTAGGAGAGTTGATTCATTCAGTTTTAGTTTTTCTAGAAGGACTTGGTTATTGTGGAATTATGCTGGGATTAATGCTAGAGGTTATCCCAAGTGAAATCGTATTATCTTATGCAGGTTATTTAGTATCAACAGGAAGCATTACATTTTGGGGGGCTGTCGCGTTCGGTACAATTGGTGGTGTAATCGCACAACTATTCATTTATTGGATCGGTCGATACGGAGGAAGACCTGTTCTTGAGCGATATGGAAAATATATTTTGATTCAGAAGAAACATATTGATTATGCTGAAGCGTGGTTTAATCGTTACGGAACTGGTGTTATTTTTACAACGCGTTTTATTCCTGTTGTGCGTCATGCTATTTCGATACCAGCGGGTATTGCGAAAATGTCACATGCTAAGTTTATTACGCTAACTACACTAGCTGTTATTCCATGGTCAATTGTATTTGTATATTTAGGTTTTAAATTAGGAACAGAGTGGGAAAGTATTAATAAAGTAGCTGGGCCATATGTGAAATACTTTGCACTTGCTGCTATTGTTTGTGCAATTGGTTATTTTATATTAAAAAAAATGATGAAAAAAAAGTGATTACGGAAAAAGAATCTATGCTGACATAGATTCTTTTTTATTGTCATTTTTTAAAGGATGAAAGTGTATGTTTAATATTTACCATATTGTGGCATACATATAGGAAAAGGGAGTTTAGGAAGGGGATTATTGAGAAATGGAACTCCAGTTTCAAAATGTATATCAACAAGTTGAGAATTGGTATGTGTTGGATTCGGAGCTTCCTTGGGATGTCAAAAAGTTAAGAAATGATTTGTTTTCTCTTATTGAAGTAAGTGCAACGCCAGTTATTTTTTGTGATACGTGTGATGCGAATCATGTACTTTTATCATTAGGAGAAGAAGAAGAGGAGTTTTTATTCCCGGTAGGTGGTTTTTATCATAAAGAAAAACAATTAATTTTCGTTTGTATGTGGGAAGAGTATGAGCAAGTGCTCAAAACGCTATTGCATGAATTCAGGCATGCGATGCAGCATAAGGACGATGTACTATATGTTGGAAATGAACTATACGAAGAAAGATGGATCGAGAAAGATGCGAGGCATTTCGCGGAGAGGAAGCTAGATGAATATAAAAATAGAAATTTAATCTGAAGCATAGTGGAGGAAAATCACTGTGCTTTTATTTATTGCTAATTAAAAATAAGTAGTTGACCTTTAATAAGTTTAGTTCTAAACTAATAGTATCAAATGAGCGAGGTGATGGAATGAAAGCAGAGGAAAGACTTGGATTAATATTATGGTTTCGTTTATCACGCTTTTATAATAGAAGTATTCGTGAGACGAATCAGCATTTGAAAAAGTGGAATGTATCTGCCGCTCAGTTTGATGTATTAGTTCAAATTGGAGGAAACGATCATTTAACGCAGCAAGAACTTGGAAATAAGTTGTTTGTTACGAAAGGAAATGTTACTCAACTTTTAAATAAGATGGAGCAACTAGATTGGATTCAGCGTGAACAAGAAGGTACTACGAAATATATTTCATTAACAGAAAAGGGAAAGGTTCTATATGAAGAAATAGTCCCGCCGCAAGAAACATTTCAAGCAGAGCAATTTGATAAGTTAAATAGAAAAGAACAAAAACAATTATTAGAATTACTGAAGAAGTTGCAGTGATAAAATTAAAAATAAATATCTCGATTTCGAGATAATATGAGGTGAAGGATATGTTTAGAAAAGTTGATCATAAAAATATGGGAAGAGCAAATCATGGATGGTTAAATACACATTTTCATTTTTCCTTTGCGAATTACTATAACCCGAATAACATGAACTTCGGAGCATTGCGTGTAATTAATGATGACTTAGTAGCGGCACAAACTGGTTTTGATATGCATCCGCACCGCGATATGGAAATCATTTCGTACGTTGTAGATGGTGCTTTAACACATGAGGATAGCATGGGAAACCGCGGAACAATTGAGCGAGGACATGTTCAATATATGAGTGCTGGCACAGGTGTATTTCATAGTGAGCATAATCTAGGAAATGAAACACTACGTTTATTACAAATTTGGATTTTACCAGACCGCGACGGTCATAAACCAAACTATGGTGAGTTTAAATTTGATTGGAGTAAACGTGAAAATGAGTGGTTCCATATGGTATCTCCTTCTGATGGAGATGCACCAATTCATATTCACCAAGATGCAAATTTATATTCTTTATCATTAGAAGCTGGTAAAGAAATTCATTTTCCTGTTAAAGAAGGACGTCAATTGTACCTTGTACAAATTGAAGGTAGCAGCGTTGTAAACGGTGAAACACTTGTAATGCGTGATGCAGCGGAGGCTGTAGAAGAAGATATTCGCATTCAAGCGAAAGAGAAGTCTCACTATTTAGCAATTGAAATGAAAATGCAATAAAGTGAGGCTTTAATCAGTGGTGGCTTTCCAGCATATAAATAGCGGAATGAAAAGTTATAGGAAAGAGGACATCGTTTTTCGATGTCCTCTTTTTGGTGAGTTTAATTATCAGAAAAAACTTTCTCAATTTTTGAGAGCAGGTATTGGAAAGATTATTCAGAATATTTATAAAGGTGTTAAAAACTTTTAGGGAAATGGGGAGTGTTAGATTGAAAAAGCAAGTAATTTCATCAGCATTAGCATTAACTGTTATCGCAAGTGGGTTTGGGGCATTTGGAGCAACTACGACGAAAGCAGAAGAGCAAAAAATCCAGTATCACCAAGAGTTTAAAACACCAGCTTACATAGGTGAAGAATGGAAAGCGCCGGAAGGACTAGATAAAAAAGAGACGGTCTTTCAATATTTAGAGAGTAAAAAAGATATGTTTAAACTAGCAGGAAATATTGACAAACATTTCAATATCGTTGGTGAAGAAAAAGATGCTGATTCTGGTACAACACATGTGAAGTTAGTTGAGAAGCATAATAACATTCCTGTGTATGGTTCAGATCAAACAGTTACGCTTGATAAAGAGAATAATGTAAAAGCATTTTTCGGACAAGTTATTCCGAATTTAGATAATAAAAATATTCCTGCATCTGCAAGTATTAGTGCGGAACAAGCAGAAACGATTGCAAAAGCTAATATTGAGAAAGAAATTGGTAAAGTAAAGAATTATGATGGTGTGAAAAAAGATTTATATGTGTATGAAAAAGATGGTCAATACTATCTTGCATATCTTGTAAAAGCGTCGGTTTCGAAACCAGCTCCAGGATATTGGCATTACTTTGTTGATGCAACAAATGGAAATGTTATTGAGAAATATAATGCTGTAGATAACATTACTGGATTTGGTTACGGAGTATTAGGCGCTAGACAATCATTTGAAATTGCTCAAGATACGAAAACAGGAGCATTCAACTTATTTGATGGTACACGAGGACAAGGTGTCCATACATTTGATGCAGAGAATATGGATGAAAACTGGTTTAATTTATTCTCACAAATTCTTGGATATACGGGAGAAGAAGTTGTAAGTAAATCTAAGTTCTTCGAAGATAAAGCGGCAGTTGATGCGCATGTGAATGCAGGAAAAGTATATGATTATTATAAAAAGACATTTAACCGTAACTCTTTCGATGATAAAGGTGCGAGACTTATTTCTACTGTTCACGTAGGTGAATCTTGGAATAACGCAGCTTGGAACGGTGTTCAGATGATGTATGGTGATGGCGATGGTAAGACATTTATTCCATTATCTGCTGGCCTAGACGTTATTGGCCACGAATTAACGCATGCTGTAACTGAAAATACAGCAAACCTTGTTTATAAAGATGAGTCAGGTGCGTTAAATGAATCGTTATCTGACATTATGGGTGTAATGGTAGAGAAGAAGAGCTGGGATTTAGGTGCTGATATTTATACACCTGGTAAACCTGGTGATGCGCTTCGTTCACTGAAGGATCCGGCATCTATTCCAAACCCATTAAAACCAGGTGAAGGTTACCCAGATCACTATAATAAACGTTATACTGGAACAGCTGATAATGGCGGCGTTCATATTAACAGTAGTATTAACAATAAGGCGGCGTATTTAGTTTCTGAGGGCGGCACGCATTACAATGTGAAAGTAACTGGAGTGGGCCGTGAAGCAACAGAAAAAATTTACTATCGTGCTCTTACAAAATATTTAACTGCAAACTCTGATTTCAAAATGATGCGTCAAGCTGCACTTCAATCAGCAGAGGATCTATACGGTAAAAACTCTAAAGCTGTACAAGCTGTAACGAAAGCTTATGATGCTGTAGGAGTAAAATAATAAGAGAAAAAGACCTGACTGGATTGTCAGGTCTTTTTCTTATTTAATCACGAATACCTAATGCAATTTTTGCCATACGTGACATACGTTCTTTTGTCCACGGTGGGTTCCATACGACGTTTACTTCTATTTCATTTACTTCAGGTACGTTCGTTGATAATACTTTTTTAACGTCTGATACGATTTGGCCAGCCATTGGACAACCGATAGAAGTCATCGTCATTGTAACGACAGCATTATTATTTTCATCTGCTGTAACGTCATAAACTAATCCAAGATTAATAATATCAACACCTAATTCAGGGTCAATAACAGCTTCTAAGTTCGCATATAACTTTTCTTCAAATGCTTGTTGTGACATGTGTAGCACCCCCTAAATATTAATGATATCGATTCTCATTATAACGGATATATGTATAATGTGCAGGAAATGAGCTCAAAAAAATATTCCTCTTGGAAGAGGAATATTTTTAAAAAAGCTATTCAGTTTTAAAATGAGATACAAGCTGATCTAATTCTTCAACTGTTTGTTTCATTTGTTTTGCAGTGAGAGTCATTTCATTCATCACGATGACTTTCTGTTCAGCAGATTGTGCCGTTGCGGCTGTTTCACTAGATACTTCATTTGAAATAGAAGCAATGTTATTAAGTGAAGCGTTCATTTCTTCAGCGCTTGCAGCCATTTCTTCAGCAGTTGCTGATATGTCTTGCATTTGAGTTGATACTTTATTTACTTGTTCAACAATTGTTGTGAAAGAAGTACCAGCCTCACGAACGACAGTAATGCCTTCAAATGCTTCAGAGCGGCCTTGAGACATCATAGAGCTAGCAGTTTCCGTATCATTTTGAATTTGATGAAGCAATTGGTTAATATCTTTTGCCGCTGTTTTTGATTGTTCCGCAAGTTTACGAACTTCATCAGCTACGACAGCAAATCCTTTTCCTTGTTCACCAGCACGAGCCGCTTCAATAGAAGCATTTAAAGCAAGTAGATTCGTTTGCTCAGCGATATTAGAAATAGATTGTACAGCCGTATCAATATATTTCGTATGGGTGATTAGACGTTCGACTACTTCTGATGTAGCATTTACAGCTTCATGTATCGTTGTCATTTGTGAAACAGATTTTTGGATAACAGTACTTCCGTCGTTAGCATGTTCAGATGTAGCTACAGCAAGTTCGGCTACAGATGAAGCAGATTCAGCGATACGCTGAACACTTATTGCCATATCATCCATCGCAGTCGAGCTTTCTTCCATACTAGAAGTTTGCGATTGAATACTTGAATTTAAGTTGGACATCGAGCTTTGAACTCTTATTGTTGCCTCGCGTGATGTATTAGTCTTTTCTAGCATATTTTCAGAAGCTGTTTGTACTTCTACAGATGTTTTTTGAACACGATTAATGATGTGCTGCAAGTTTTCTAACATTTTATTAAATGATGTGGCAATAGCACCGATTTCATCATTGCTATTTACTTGTAGACGGGCTGTTAAGTCGCCTTCTTGAGAGGCCAATTCTTTTAGTTTAGTATCAATTTGTTGAATTGGTTTTACAAGCTTACCAGAGAACCACCATGCAAGAATAATTGCAGTTACAATACAAATAACAAGTGATAAGAAGACAACATATTCAATTCGTAGTGAAGATTGATCGATTTTTTCAATAGATTGTTCACGTAATTTAGCTTGTTCATTAGTGTAATTGGTGAAATCACCGATTACTTTATAAACAGTGCCATTCTCTGTAGAAGCTACTTGTAAAGCTTCTTCCCATTTTTGTTCTTTTGCAAGAGTGAATACTTTCTCTTCAATGAACTTTCTCCAAGTGGATCCTAATTCCATTGTGCTTTTCACGGACTGAGAAGTGTTAGGGTTAGAAAGAAGTTGCTCTTTTGTATCTTCAAGACGTTTACTCATCTCATTAAACTTGTCTAATTCGACTTGATCATGTTGTAGTAAATAACCTCTTAAAGCAGAAAGTTGTACTTGATAAGCGTCTCCGCGCTCTTTCAATTCTGTTGCAAGAGGAGAAATTTCTTTTTGTAATGTTTCAGCTTTATGAGACTGATCCATGGTAAAGAATAAAATAAAAGCTAAGGCGATACCGAATAAAGCGCAAATCATTCCCATCATAAACATTAGTTTTTTTCGAATGCTAATAAAATTCATATGATAAAAATCCTCCTTGTAAAATCTTAGTATTAGAATTAATTAATTAATGTAAAAAATTGAAAGAAAGCTTTACTCCATCTGGAATAAAGCTTTCTTCTTTCCTTTAGGAATTATAGCAGACAGAATGGGAGATAGAAAGAGATATTTTAGCGTGAAAAAAGAGAGACTCTAAATCGCTCTTTCTAACAATTTAGAGTTCGTAGAAGTATAAATGAAATTTTCATTTTAACCATTTGTTTTGAAATGAGAAACGAGCACTTCAAGTTCTTGCACAATTGTTTTCATTTCTGATGATTTTTTAGCAATGACACTCATTTTGTTTACTTGGTCACCAGCTGAAGTTGCTGTTTTCGATGTTTCGGCAGCAACTTCATTTGAAATAGAAGCGATATTATTTAAAGCTGCATTCATTTCTTCAGAACTTGCGGCCATTTCTTCAGCAGTTGCAGACATTTCTTGTATTTGTGTAGAGAAATTGTTAATGTGATTAACAATTTCTGAGAATGAAGATCCAGCGGTACGAATGACTGTAATTCCTTCAGAAGCTTCTGACTGACCTTGTGTCATCATGTCATTTGCTATTTTTGTGCCCGCTTGAATTTGATGAAGTAAATGGTTAATGTCATTTGCTGCTAGCTGAGATTGTTCAGCAAGTTTCCGTACTTCATCGGCAACAACAGCGAATCCTTTTCCATGTTCACCAGCACGGGCCGCTTCAATAGAAGCATTTAAAGCGAGCAAATTCGTCTGCTCGGCAATATTAGAAATAGATTGAAGTGCAGTATCAATATGATTCGTATGTGTAATGAGTCGCTCTACCACTTGTGATGTAGCGTTAACAGCTTCGTTAATTGTATGCATTTGTGTAATAGATTTTTCAATGACTTTATTTCCATCATCTGCTTTTTCAGAAGTTGTAACAGCTAGGCTAGCGGCAGAAGAGGCAGCTTGTGCAATACGCTGAACACTCGTTGCCATATCATCCATTGCTGTTGAACTTTCTTCAATGCTAGAAACTTGTGAACGAATATTGTGCTCAAGAGCATTCATAGTCTCTTTAGTTTTTGCGGTATTTTCCATAGAAGCAGTTGTTTCGATAAACACATTTTCAGAAGCTTCTTTTACACTTGTTGATGTTTGTTGAACTTGCTTTATTATACGCTGTAAGTTAGCAAGCATTTGATTAAAGGAATTTGCGATGTCACCAATTTCATCTTTACTCGTTACGTGTAATCTAGCGGTTAAATCGCCATCTTGAGAAGCTAATTCTTTTAATTTCGCATCAATTTGTCGAATCGGTTTAACGAGTTTACCAGAGAACCACCATGCCAATAGAATAGACGTTAATGTACATGTAATGAGTGAGAAGAAAATAATATATTGAATAAGGGATGAAGAAGACTCTACGTCAGCAATTAATACGTCCCGTTTGTCATTTTCTTCATTTGCATATTTAGTAAAACGACTTAAAAGATCATTTACATAATCTGTTTGAGCAAGAGCAATTTTGGATGCTTCATCCCATTTTCCTTCCCGTGCAAGGGGGAGGACTTCATTATCTACGACGCTGCGCCATTTTGCTCCCATTAAAATGGCCTCTTTCATTCCTTCTGGGAGTTTTTTATCACTTGTTACTTTCTCCCTAGTATCAGCTAGTTTTTTTCCTTCCCGGTTGAATTTATCCAATCCTTTTTGGTCATGTGATAGTAAATATTCTTGTAAACCAGCGACCTGCGCTTGGAACCAATCGCCACGTTCTTTTAAAATCGTTGCTCTTTTCGATACATCATTCTTTAATGTTTCGATTTCACTTGCTTGATTCATAGCGAATGAAAGAATAACAATAAGAGCAATGCTAAATAAGGAAGAAATGCTTAAGAGTGTGAACAGTAGTTTTTTTCGAATGCTAACATATTTCATTGTTACCCCTACCTTTTTTGAAAAACTATTTATTGTAATTTATAAATATTAAGAACGGAATTAATAAAAAACATGATTAAGAAGTTATTAATCTGTTCAATGAAAATTATAGCAGATAATGGAATATGGCAGATTAATGTGAGTAAATGTTCTTAAAATGTATACATTTGTATATCAAAAAATTCTTAAATAAAAATAAGAAATACTATTGTAATTAGAAATAACATCCTGTATACTTCTAATTAGTTGATAACGATTATCACTATCAACTGAACATTACTCTTCGTTATGTTGGTCATACCCCTTTTTGACGACGTAAGTCAGAGACGAATGTTGAAATATCTTGTGTCCTATTCTACAGAATTATGGTAATCTCCAACCTCAACTTATATGCGTAAGCATGCAAAAAAGGATCCTATCCGTGAAGGGATCCTTTTTTGCATGTTGTCGCAATTAATGTGTATAGACCTGGTATACGTTCTTCAATTCCTTCGGGTGAAGTAGAAGGGAAAACCCACTTTTGATGAGATCCGTGTTCTTCAATCAATTTTTCAACCTTGAAATTTGTTTCTGCCATTGATGTAATGATTTCTCCTAGTGTCCAGCGCCTAATTTTTGTTCTCGGTAAAGCGTATTTCTGTGATCCCGTAAGGAGAGTACTATAAGCTACGTCATCTTCAATAAGTTCCTCGTCGAAATAATTTCCATTTGCTCGAAATGATGGATGATCTACTCCTAATAATTTTGTATAAATGGGATGATAGTCACGTAGTATAAAGGTCCCATCTTGTTTTAGTAAGTGAGAGATTATATGAAAGAGTGGCTTTAAGTCTAAAAAGTAATGGAGCACGCCAAGTTCCAGTAACACGATATCAAATGATTGGGATAGATTTAAATCTAGTACATCGGAAATGATATATTGAATAGAGACACCAGCAGCTTCGGCTAGTTCGGTTGCATATTTTTCATTACTTGCTGAAATGTCTACAACTGTTACATCGGCTCCTAAAAGAGCAAGAGCAACTGCTTTATTTCCTTTTGATCCGAGTAAATTAATAATACGCTTTCCTTTTGGAGATTGTATGTAAGGTAAATAATGATTTACCTCGCGCACGGGATCTTCCATGAGCTTTTTCGCATAATCCTCTGGCGCCCCGTGGCGATTTGTCCAAGCTTCATAAGCAGCTGCGTTCCAACTTTTTTCATTAATAGTACTTAGTTGCTTTTGATTCAATCTTATCACTCCTTTTGTGAACGTATAGTTATTCGGTGGGTGAGTAGAATTTCCTGTTTTTTTGAATAAAAGTTTGATTTTTCTGTTGTTAAGTCGTAAAATACGTTTTATACATAAAAGCGTTGAAAAGGAAAAGTAGAATGAAATCATTCTGTCCAGAGAGCTTCGGTAGCTGAGAAGAAGCAAGAATATTCATTTGAACAATGGCCTTTGAGCTTCGTCCTGAACTTATCAAATGATAATAGTAGGCGGCGACGAGAGTTGGTACTCGTTATCAAAACCACAGTATAAGAGCATATAGCTCCGTACTTGTTAAGGTTAGTTATGCGAATGACTGACGAAATAAGGTGGTACCGCGACTGTTTATACAGCCCCGCCCTTATCTTTTTTAAGATAAGGGCGGGGCTTTTTATATTTTAAAGGAGGAATATAAGATGAGTATTTTTATTGGAGGCGCTTGGCCGTATGCAAATGGTTCGTTACACCTTGGACACATTGCTAGTTTGTTACCAGGAGATATTTTAGCACGTTATTACAGGGCAAAAGGTGAGCATGTGTTGTATGTTTCAGGAAGTGATTGTAATGGAACACCGATTACAATTAGAGCAAAGCAAGACGGTGTGACGGTGAAAGAAATTGCTGATAAGTATCACGAGGAGTTTGAGCGATGTTTTCGTAGCCTTGGTTTTACTTATGATTGCTATACACGTACAGATAGCGAGCATCATCATGAAACTGTTCAAAAAGTCTTTTTGCGACTATTAGAAGAAGGTTATATTTATAAAAAAGTAGTTGAACAAGCTTATTGCGAAACGTGTACGCAATTTTTACCAGATCGTTATGTAGAAGGCCTTTGTCCGCATTGTCATGAAGCAGCAAGGGGCGATCAATGCGATGCTTGTTCCGCTATTTTAGATCCACTCGATTTGTTAGAAAAGAAATGTAAGTTATGTGGTAGTACGCCATCAGTACAGGAAACAGAGCATTTCTATTTTGCATTGCATAAATTTCAGCAGCAAATTAAAGAGGTCGTAGAAATTGCAAAGCAGAAAGGAACATGGCGCGACAATGCAATTCAATTAACAGAGAGATATTTAAAGGAAGGATTACAAGATAGGGCAGTGTCACGTGATTTACCAATTGGGGTACCAATTCCGGTGGCAGGATATGAAGATAAGAAAATTTACGTATGGATTGAAGCAGTGACAGGATATTATTCGGCGAGTAAAAATTGGGCTGAAGAAACAGGGAAAGATGATCAAGAGTTTTGGGATAAAGAAGCGAAAACATATTATGTACATGGTAAGGATAATATTCCGTTTCATTCAATCATTTGGCCAGCGGTATTACTTGGAATAGGAGAAGAAGCGATCCCGCGTCATATCGTTTCGAATGAGTATTTAACAGTAGAAAAAAGAAAATTATCGACAAGTAAAAACTGGGCAGTATGGGTGCCTGATATATTGGAACGCTACAATCCCGATTCTATTCGTTACTTTTTAACAGTTAACGCACCAGAAAATCGTGATACTGATTTTTCATGGCGTGAATTCATTTACAGTCATAATAGTGAACTATTAGGTGCATACGGGAACTTTGTGAACCGGACATTAAAGTTTATTGAAAAATATTATGGTGGTGCTGTACCGAAGGGAAGTATTGATGTAGAGCTGAAAGATAAAGTAGAAGGATTATATAAAAGTGTAGGAGAGGCGATTGAACAAACTAAATTTAAGGTGGCACTAGAAACAATATTTGATGCAGTACGCTTTGCAAATAAATACTTTGATGAAAAGCAGCCTTGGAAACAAAGAGAAGACGACCCAGTTTCATGTGAGGAAACAATTTATAATTGTGTTTACCTAATAGCAAACTTTGCACAACTGCTTGAACCATTTTTACCGTTTTCAAGTGAAAGAGTTAGAAATACATTATCGAGTGTTAAAGTAAATTGGGAACCTCAAAATACGTTGCCAAACCGAATTGATAATGTACAGCCATTATTTGAGCGAATCGATGTAAAACAAATTGAACATGAGGTAGAAAAGTTATATGGAGCGGTAAAGTGAAATATAAGGAAAAGACCTTTCAAATAAAGTGAAACTTTAATCAGTGGGGGGTTTGTTCATCCCCCACTGATTATTAGTTGAACCAATCGGGCTTTTACGGGCAGTTGATCCCCCACCTAAATTCTTTGCTTTCTCTGAATTTTGAGGTGGGGGTCTTAATGCCCGTTAATGCGGGATAAATGAAAGGTCTTTTGTTATGCTGTATAACCCTCTTTCTTATCTTTCAAAAAGAAAAGCACAGCAAGGATTACGAGAATAATAGCCGCAATATCATATGTTATTTTGAGTAATAAAGTTTAACATATCGTAACTGTATTCACATTTATATACAAGTTGATGTTGTCACGCACTATGCACACGATTATGTTTTTTTTCTTTCATAGCAGTAAGTAGTTGTGGTGTGAAAATACCGAGTAATATAACCACAATACCAATCCACTGCATTGGCGATACAACTTCATGAACAAGTGTAATAGAAGCGATAATTGCTGTTGGTAATTCAGCTGCACCTAATATTGTACCAAGTCCCGTTCCGACTTTTGGTACACCAATTGAAAAACAAATGACAGGTATAATAACCCCGAACAGTCCAAGGAAGAAAGCATATTTCCATAGGCCTGCTTGTAAAGCGCCGTCCGTTAAAAAGGTAGGCGGGAAAAATAAGCATACAATAAGAGTAGCACTCGTTGTCATAAGAAAGCTTTTCGTATAAGGCGGAACATCTGTAGCAACGCGCCCGCTTACAAATACATAGAATGAGAAAGAGACGGCAGCTAATAGTCCGAAAATAATACCTTTCGTAGAAAAGTTTTGTCCAAGGCCTTCAAATACTCCACCAGCAAACAATGTACCAGTAAATAAAATAATAATAGATATAACTTTCTCACGGCTTGGGAATGTCCGGTTGGCAATTGCTTCGATGACTACACCAATCCAAGTGAACTGAAAGAGTAAAACCACAGCGATAGAGGCTGGCAATTCTTCTACGGAAATAGCATAGAAAATACCTGTCATACTCATTGTTGTGCCGACTGTTAGTAACGAAAAGAATTGTTTTTTTGATACTTTATGACGTGAAAAGAACAGAACGAGTAAAAGGAGCCCAATCCATCCGAAGACATATTGCCCTCCTAGTAGTTGGTGTGCGGAAAATCCGTCGATGAATCCGAGTTTAAAAATAGTTGAAAGTACGCCGTAGCTACAAGCGCCGAATAAAACTAGTAATGAATACTTAAATTTCTCCATAAAAATCCTCCTTTTAAATAATAAAAAACGCCCGTTATCCTAATAAGGAAAACGGGCGAACGAAACAGAGTCAGAGACTCTACAAAATTCCGCCACTCATACGAAGTATGAGTTTGGGGTATGAAATTGTAGTAGTAATTTACATTGCTTTTGGGAATACAATGGAGCATTTTACACCTTGAGGTGTGTTCTGTATTCCATAAGGAAACTGATGTTTATCTAATATTTGTTTTACAATATATAACCCAAGACCACTACCTTGTACTAAGCCATGTTTGTCAGGATTTGCGCGATAGAATGGTTCAAATAAATGAGCAAGTTTATCTTCATCAATTTGAGAACCTGTATTTAATACTTCTAATGCGTAACCGTTTGGCTTTTCATAAAGTTTTATATATACATGCTGATGGTCAATTGTATAATGAATTGCATTTGAAATAATGTTAAAAATAGCAGTTTGCATAAATTTAGGATCAGCTAAAATTTGTGCATCTTGTTTAATGTTAGATTGAACATTTAATTGTTTTACAGATACAAAATAATCTACTTTCTTTATAACGTCCTCAATAATATTAGTTAATGAGATAACTTTTAAATTTGGTTTAAATTGAGGGTTTTGTATTTTGGATAATTCTGACACTTTTTCCGTTAATATGTTAATATCTTGCATCATCTCATATGAACGTTTTAAATATTTATCTCTATCTTTATAAGCGCCAATTCCGTGAATCATGCCATCGAGTTGTCCCATAACGGCTGCGATTGGTGTTTTTAATTCATGGGATATCATAGACATAAATTCTTTACGAGATTGTTCTAACTGTTGTTCCTTCTTGAGTTCATTTCTTAAATCTTGATTGCTTTCATGTAAATTTTTCACAATAGTAGGTACTTGTGAGGCAGCTACTTGCAAATTAAAATCTGTTTGATCTGTATTTTTGTTAAGTAGCTTTTTATCTGAGAAATCAAGATTCATAATATCTTTTAAAGCATCGCTCATATATCGGAAAGGTTTGGCGATTATTTTGGCGTAGATTAAAGATCCAAGCAGAGATAATGCTAGCATTGTCGCCCCAATATGTGGAGCTAACTGCTGCAACACATCTGTTAACTTTGGATTATCATGTGTATCATTTGCTTTACTTGCTGCATTTTGTGTATGTAAGGCATCATTGTTAGTAACTTGCTTTTCCGCTTCTGTAAGTGAAGACGTTGTGTTACTTTTCCTTGGAATATTTTGTGCATGTTCTTTTGCTTTTGCAGTTTGGCTAGGCTGCAAAAGATGATTGATGGCTGTAGAGAGTGCTTTCATGTCTATTTGAGAAGATTGAAAATTAGAGATGCTACTCTCTGACACAGCTTTATTTTGCTTTGTTTTACTTTGGTCGTTTTGTTTGTCTGATTCCGCTTGTTCCGCAGTTTGCGTTCCAGAAGCTTTCAAACGATCTTTATCGTAATTTGAGGCTAGAAAATAAATAATTTGATAAAGACAAAGTGATAACAGAATACAAAATAATAAGGTTTTGATGAATATATTTTTGGTGATGTTGTCTTTGCTACGATTCGATTTTGTAGCCAATGCCTTTCACCGTTTTAATATAAGGAATTTCTAATTTTTTTCGTAAGTTTTTAATATGTGTATCTATAACCCTCACATCACCATAATGTTCATAGCCCCATACCTTATTCAACAAATCACTTCTTGATAGTACTTTTCCCCGATTTTGCAGTAAAGTATATATAATTTCAAATTCTTTTGTAGTCAATTCAATTTGATTACCATGAACATAAGCGGCATATGCTGTAGAATTTAACATCAATTCATGGAATTGTAGTATAGTTGCAGCTTCTGCTTCCTTTGTTGCTGCCCTTCTTAATACAGCTTCTACACGTTTTATAAATACGGTGTAATGGAACGGTTTTGTAATATAGTCATCAATACCTAACTCAAATCCTTTAATTTCACTTTCTTCATTATGTAAGCCTGTTAACATAATGATTGGTACATCAGATTGTCCTCGCATAATTTTACAAATACTATAGCCATCTATATCTGGTAACATTACATCGAGGAGGACAAGATCGTATGAATTTTTTTGGAAAAGAAGAATGCCTTCTGTTCCAGCACCAACTACATCAACAGTAAAGTTTTGTGCCATTAGAAATTCACGAATAAGTTCTTGTATATCTGGGTTGTCTTCAATCACCAGTATATGCGTCATAGTAACACCTCCTAAATAACGCTTTTTACTGCAATATTCGAATTCATCATTTTTTGGATGACTCAGATTGTTTATACATATAATAAGCCCCCGCTATAAAATAGTAATGAAAGTAGCAAGGGGGATTGTTTAGTGTCACTGAATAGTTCAGAATTACAGTAGTTCTATTATAGTATGTATTGTAAAATTTATAAAATATTATAACTGTATAATTTTAATATCCATGTTTATCAATGTTACGATGATGTTGAATGCAATCTATTTTTATTATATATGTAAATACAGTTGTTTTGCTACTGTAAATGAATAAATAAAATAAGCCAAGACATAAAATTCTTGGCTACACATAAATCTTGTTCCTAGGCTAATTTACAGTGACAGTAGCTTGCTGCTGAACGCGCTCAAATAACCAGTGAATATCATTGTTAAACATACGAATACAACCAAGTGTTGTTGCTTTCCCGATTGCTTGATTATTGTTAGTTCCATGAATCGCATACGTTGTTCCATAAGTTCCTGCCATATTTAATCCGAGCCAGCGGTCCCCAAGTGGATTACGTGGATCGCCGCCTTTAATTTTTCCTGTATAGTAAGGACGGTTTTTAATTTTATTTACAATTTGAAAAGTACCCTTAGGTGTTGGTGTTGCTGCTTTTCCAGTAGCGACAGTGAAACTTTTTATGAATTTTCCATCTTGATAATAATCCATTTTATTTATTTTTGTGTTTACGATAAGCTGATCTTTCGTCGTAGCTGCTTCTGCAGTAGTGAATGGAAGAGTTAAAAATCCTAATGATAATAGCGCACTTAATAATAGTTTTTTCATTATATTCTCCTTTTACTTATTGTAGTAGTCTTACATACAATGAATTTGTAATCCTCGTAATGCTTGATTGACATTTTCATCTAATGTTTCAAAGAAGGTAGTAATCTTTGTATTACATTTGTTGTTTTTATCAATAAGTAATCTTTCATTTAATAAAAGCTCACCATGTAGTCCAAAACTTTGAACTCGAATATTTAGTTCATCTTCAGTTTCAGAAATAATCGGTAAGAAATAGTGAAAAGCTTTCGTTGGAATGATGTAGCTTTTGCCAATCATGCTTTCTTGATTTGAATTAACCCATTTTCTCGTGACGATCTTAATGTTCTTTTTTGAAACGATAAAAGACAGCGTTGTAGATTTTGTTAAACTTACGTCAAATTCATTTGTTTCACATATTTGTAAATTAAAAACGGTTTCATTTTGATGAGATTCAACATTCGTATTAATAAAATCGTGCATTTTATAAGCTTCCATTTCTTATTCACCCTTTTTTCAATTTCGAAAAGCGACTTATATTTATTCAGTTTAATGTTTAGTCATATATTAGCTAAATTTTTCAACAAATTCCGATATAATCTTACAATACGTATATGAAGCTAATATGAAGTTCATATGAGTTTGTGGTGGTTTTTTATAGAGAACAAAATAAGGTGGTTTTCGAGTGTTAAAAACTGGATGGAAAATGTATATTAATGGATTTCCTTCGCGTGATATATAGTTGTTAGCTTGTTTTTAAATGCTAATAGATATAAGTAAATAGAGAACAAAAAACTTTAGAATGAGCCTTACAAAAATGTAATAAAAATGTAAGCTATTGTGATAGTTATTTCGACAATTTTTTTATACAATAATAGTAACAAGTTGTACGTGAATGAAAGGGGAGATGACATGGAATGGGTTCATGAATTATTTCAGCAATATGGGTATTATGTAGTACTTGTAGGCCTGCTGTTAGAATATATTGCACTTCCGTTTCCGGGAGAGCCAACATTAGCATATGCGGGGTTTTTAGCACAGAAGGGTGATCTAAGTTTACCTATTTTAATTATCCTATCCTTTATTGGGACAAGTGTAGGAATGACGATTCAATACTTTTTAGGTAATAAGCTTGGTATGCCTTTTGTTCAAAAATACGGGAAGTACGTATTTTTAACACAAAGAAAAATTGATTTAACGAGAATGTGGTTCGATAAATATGGATATTTCCTTATCTTTATTGGCTTCTTCATTCCTGGTGTACGTCATTTTACAGGATACTTTGCAGGTATCATTAACTTACCGTTTCGCCGCTTTGCAATTACAATTTATTCAGGTGCTTTATTCTGGGTATCGTTCTTCTTAATTGGCGGCTACTGGTTAGGTGGTAACTTACATGATATTTTCGGATTACTGGGAGATCATATCGGCAAAATCATTTTCGGAGCGATTGTCATTGTGGCAATTACGTTAAGCATTCGTTTCCGCAAGCAACTAAAACGAGTATTTTTACAAAACGCAAGTTAATATGGAATCCATTCTATGTCAGATTTTAGGAAGGCAGTGCAAAAGCACTGCCTTTTTTATTGTATTTTCCAGTTTGCTTTTATTTTTCCATCGATACCGTAACCGGTGGCTGGTATATAATACGTTCCTATTTTTTTCTGTATGTGATTATTAAAATCTATTATCTAAGTTATATATTTAGGAGAATATAGATTTATTTTTGACATGTATATAAGTCAAAATGACAATTATAATTGACAAATATAAGGATATTATTTACAATTTTAATTAAATAAATGAAAAAGAGGGAAGACATGAAGCTTCAAAATCGAGTGAGGGAATTTCGAGCAAAGCATCGTTTATCACAAGGGGATTTAGGGAAAGCGATTGGCTCATCACGGCAAACCATTAGTTTAATTGAGCGCGGAGATTATGCACCATCTATTGTGTTATCGCTAAAAATCGCACAAATTTTTGGAGCGCCGGTGGAGGAGATATTTATGTTGGTGGAGGGGGAAGAGGACGATGAAGATGAAGAGTAAACGAAAAAAACAATTTGATTTTGTGGGGAAAATAGCATTAAGTATGATGGGTGGCTTTTTAACATCTTATACAGCTTTAAATTTACTCTCGAATGAACCGAGAAAATTATCATCTAATACATTTATAGGTGTATGTACTATTTTTGGAATCTTAATGATGTACTACACTTGGAAGAATACACGTATGTTAGCGAAGGCACGCGATGAAGAAGAGAGCGTACAAGGCAGAAAATTAGGCATTATAAGTATATATTTACGTGTAGGTGATATAGTTACGCAGGCATGGTTTGTATATGCAGTTATTACATGTAGACGTGCACTGTTACAGGATACAAATGTGTCATTTGCAGTGTGGAATTTAGTAGCTTCTATTGTCTGTTTAACTATTGTAGTGGTTATCGGGCTCATAACAAAAAATCGTTATAATAAGCTATATCCTGAACAAGGTGTAACATATATGGAATCTATGAAAATGTGGACGAAAAACGCAGATGAAGGATTAAAGCACATTGTGCATGAGGCTGGATATAAAGCATATGAATTTACGAATACAATATTGGCATATGTATGGTGGGCTGCCGTTATATATACAGCGGCTAGTGATATCGATTTTGTATTAATTGGCTTAATCTCATTTATTTGGATATTGCATCTCGGAAAATTCATGTACGAAATGCAGAGAAAAATGATTTATTAAGGGGAGAAAAAGGTGGATATTTTAAGAAGGCCAGCTGGTTCCATGACGGCGGCGCTAGTTTTGTCCATTTTATACGGAGTAATCCGAACTGGGAAATTAGAAGTAATTTTGAACCTATGGGCAATAGTTGGAATTTCATTGTTAGTGTTAGCCATTCATGAGTTAGGACATGTAGCATTTGGTGTAATAGGTGGTTTGACATTTAAATTTATGACAGTAGGACCCATTACTATTCAAAAAGAAAAGGGGAAATTACGCATTCGAGAAAATAAATTATGGGCATACTTTGGAGGCGTTGCAACACTAGTACCACCCTCTATAGAGACACCGAATCTTTCAGAAAAATGGGCATGGCTCACTTTAGGTGGACCGATTACAAGTTTACTATTCGGTATTACTTCAGGTTACATATACATGGTAAGTTATTATCAATATCTTTTATATTTTTCCTTTTTCCATTTTGCAATCTTTGCGGTTACAATTGTGCCGATAAAAGGAACGCTTCTGAGTGATGGCATGCAATTTCTCATTTTAATTAAAGATGATGAAAAAGCTAAGCAGCATTTATATACGATTCAAATATCGAGTGAGTTATTTAGTTATAAAAGACCGAAAGATTGGGATGAGAGATTAGTAGAACTTAGTGAGGAAAAATTAAAAGAGGATAAAAGTATAAGAGAGATAATGAGCGGACTTATGCTCGTCTTTTATGCCCGAGCTGATCAAAAGGGAATGGAAAGAGCGATACCGTATATAGAACAAATTGTTCAGCTATCTGTAACGAAGGAAAATAAATTTTTCGTTGGTAGTTTTCATAGTTGGTATCTTTTATATAAAGCTCTTTATCAGATGGATAGCCTTTCTCTGCAAGAAGCAAAGGAACATGCAAAGGCCATTACCAAAATGGATTTAAATGGATATTACCGTACACAAGGAATTATTAAATATTTAGAGGACGATATGGAAGCTTCCCGCATTTATATGAAGAAAGCTGATAAAGAATTGGAGAGTGCTGAGAAGAGTGGAATGGGATATTTACAAGTAGAGAGAGAATGGTTTGAGCAGCTACAGGCGAGGGTATCTTACGATGGGTGAGGTATCCTCTTTTTTATATGTCATCTTATTCGATTTCATAAAAAACGAAGTACAGGTAGAATAAAAGAGATAGGAGGAGATACATATGGAAATTTTATCGATTATTTTGATAGTCTTGCTCATTTATGCTGTTTTTAAAGTGGCGTATGTAGCATTAAAGATACTCGCGATCCTATTAATTATCTTTTTAATCGTTGAGTTCGGCAGTAAGTTACTTGGGGGATAGGCATGTTGTGCGTTTTGAGTGTCGAACCGTCGATATAATGAAAAAATCGCTGATATAAGTGGAGAAACGATCGATATATTTTAAAAATCGTTGATATATTTAATTGAATACTAAGTGGGGTATATGGGAAAGAAGTTGCCGTGGAGGTAACTTCTTTTTATTTTGGGGATGGGGTATGAACAGGAAAGAACAGGAAACAAAAAAGCTGGAAGAGTATCTTCCAGCTTAAGAGTTACTTTCAATTTGTTGACCATTTTCTTCTTCGTGGTCTTGTAATAGGTTGAATACGTCTGCTAGGCAGAATGCGATAAACCAAGTCCATAGACCGTGGAAGAAAGCTGAGCTTAATTGAATTGGTAATGTATAGTTTGTCATTGAGTAGGAAATACATCCACCAACGATTCCGATCATTGTTAATAACATTGTTTTTTGAGCATTTTCTTCTGGATTGAAGAGGAAGAAAATGTATCCGCCTAAAATTGAAGCGCTTACAAGGGTTTCGATTCCATTAAAAATGATATTCTCTCCAAGCTCTGTGTTTGTCCAGAAACAGATCACGCCGCCGACGATGGCAAATAGGACAGCTAGTGTGTATCGTATATATTGATTCATATGTTCATCTCCTTATGTAATAAGATGATTTGGAAGTCAAAAAGGTAGGTATAGTATATTGAAGTGAATTTTAGTTGTACGTATCTTTTATAAAAAGATCAGTGAAGAATAACTAAGATGATCGGTTTTTTTAAACCGTTACGTGTATGGTGTCTGAAATATACCCGACTGCTCGTTTCTTTTTGCTTATAAAAATAAGAGAAACTTCCAAGTCTATATACTCTTTTTTGTTAGTCTAGTTTTATTATAACACATTTAGTGATACAATAATAGAATTATCTGATTTTGTAATAAGTGTAAAAAATAAAAAGCGCAAGGAATTGTAGTTCCTTGCGCTTTTTTATATACGTTTGAAACGGCCGACAATTTCAACTGTTTCAGTAATGTTCATAAATGCTTTATTATCCACTTGGCGGATAATACGTTTCATTTCGCCCAACTCGTAGCGAGTTACGACAGTGTAAATCATTTTTTTCTTATGGTTTGTATAGCCGCCGACAGCATCTACCATTGTTACGCCACGTATGCCGTGATGTAATAGTGAGCTTTTTATTTCCTCACCTTTTTCTGTAATTGTCATTATCGTTAATTTAATATGTTTTGTATGCACGGCATCAATTACTTTGCTGACTACAAACCGACTAATTAACGTATAAAGCGTAATATCCCATCCGAAAATAAATCCTGCTGCAACAAGTAAGATTAAGTTGAATCCAAAGATGATTGCTCCAATTGAAACATCGCGATGTTTCGCTACAATCAATCCAACAACATCAAAACCACCTGTTGAAGAAGCAAATCGGAATATGATTCCTGAGGCAGCACCGCAGATGACACCACCGAATACAGAAGACAGTAAAATATCGTCTGAAACTTGGTGTACTGGGATAATGTTCATCGCTAAAGATGATACAGCCACAAAGTATGCCGTTAAAAAGGTTGTCTTCTTTCCTAAGTAAAAGTGACTTAAAATAAGAAGCGGAATGTTTAGTAAAAAGATAAGTGCTCCGATATTGTAGTGCATTAAATAACCGATAATCATCCCTACACCAGCGAATCCACCGCTAATCATATTATGCGGGATAAAAAACATATTCATAGAAATTGCATACAAAATAGAAGCTATAAAAATAACAACTAACTGTATGATAAATTCTAAATGAAATGTTTTAGCTGCTGGGAAGGATAAAAAGGCGGTGTCGGGAACGTAATCGGCGTCTCCTAGTTGACCCATAGTATGTTTCATCTCCATATTCATTTTTGATTACAAGAAGAGAATAAAGCTTTTTTCAAAAACTGGCAATAGTTTTATTATAATGCAAAAATTTTATAAATTTCTAACAAATTAAACCTATTCAAAGATACGTGTGAATATACTAAAGAAAGCGAATACATTTGTTTTCTAGCATAATTTTTTGAGAAAATATGCAAAAAAAACTTTTGAGAACAAAAGGAAATAGAGAATGTTTGCTGAATATGCTAAAATGACTTTATTAAGGATGTGAAGCGATGGAATTTTTATTGCAGGATGCAATTCTATATATATCGTTTGTAACGACAGCGCTTTGTGTATTAGAAGTCTTTTTTCTTGCTAACGTTTCTCGCTTTGTGCGTCAGCAAGCATCGAGCGGCAGACAGAGAGCTTTTAAACTAGTAGATACGTGTGAAGAGGGTACAAGAAATGTACCGCTATTTTCTATTTTTTATAAATATGGAATGATTCGTTCTGTCCGCAGACAAGAATCGAGTGGAGAGAGTGACGAGGTAGGTCCGTATACACCAATGTTTCGCTAATTAATTACGAAACATTGGAGGAATGAACATGTTAAAATCATACCGAGCTAGGCTCATTAGTTTATCATTATTACTTGTTTTTGTTTTATCTGGCTGCAGTAATGCAGGTACAATTGATTCACATAGTACGGGAATTTGGAACCATTATTTCGTATATCCAATCTCATTTATGATTCAATTTGTTGCTCATCATATACCTGGTGCTAGCTTCGGGATTGCCATCATTATCATGACGCTCGTTATTCGTTCAGCAATGATTCCATTAGCTGTTTCACAATATCGTAGCCAAGCGAAAATGAAAAAAATGCAACCTGAATTACAGAAGCTGAAACAGAAATACGGTGATGTGGGTAAAGATCTTGAAAAACAAAAGCAGTATCAAAAAGAAATGTCAGAACTAATGAAATCAGGCGGTTGGAATCCGTTAGCTGGGTGCTGGCCAATCTTTATACAAATGCCGATTTTCTCTGCTTTGTATTATGCGATTAGCCGAACTGAAGAGATTCGTACATCTTCATTTTTATGGGTGAACCTAGGACATGCAGATCCATATCATATATTACCGATTATCGCAGCGTTAACAACATTTATTCAAATGAAGGTGTTCCAATCAAATGTAACGTCTGGAGAACAAGTTCAAATGCTGAAAATACAGCAAATTATGATGCCTGCAATGATTCTATTTATGGGATTTGCGGCGCCATCAGGACTGGTGCTGTATTGGATTACAGGTAACTTATTTACAATGACACAAACAATTGTATTAAGAAAAGTAATGGAACGTGAAGAATTACAATTACAAAAAGCTTAGAAAAACACCGCTCGTGATGAAGTGAACCCCGAAAACGGGACACCTATCAAAACACCTAAACCATCTGTTCCCTAAATTCTTTAGGGGATAGGTGGTTTAATTTTTCTTGAA
>NZ_QNRN01000030.1:0-21813 GCF_003315125.1 Bacillus sp. DB-2
ATTCATTTATGAGTAAACTAATTCTTCTTTTGGTGTTAATTAGTATTAGAGATAACGTATACCCATAGCGTTTTTAGCACTTTTGAGAAAAGGTTTAAAAAAAGTGATGTACATGCTCACTTATGAGTCATATTAAACTACATCGGAAGAAATGATTTCTTTTTATTGATTTGATGTAAATTATAACTGTAAAGAAAAACAAAAGATAAGACAGATATAGATTTTGACTATTAAGCTATTTTGTCAGTAGTAAACTTTATAAACATTACTAGGAGGAAAAAATATGAAAAACAACTTTGAACCAAAGAAAGAAAAATTAGATTTAGAGGAAATGTTAGCAGCAGCAAATTTGGAAATTATAGAATTAGACCAGGCAGAAGCATTGCCTTCAACAGCAGCTTCAAGTGGTAGTAGCAGTGGTAACACATGTTCAACATGTGGATCATCATCATCATCAACTATCTAATATAAGAATTCATTTATGAGTAAACTAATTCTTCTTTTGGTGTTAATTAGTATTAGAGATAACGTATACCCATAGCGTTTTTAGCACTTTTGAGAAAAGGTTAAAAAAAAGTGATGTACATGCTCACTTATGAGTCATATTAAACTACATCGGAAGAAAAGGTTTCTTTTTATTGATTTGATGTAAATTATAACTGTAAAGAAAAACAACAGATAAAACAGATATAGATTTTGAATATCAAGCTGTTTTTTCAGTAGTAAACTTTATAAAAATTATTAGGGGGAAATAATATGAAAAACAACTTTGAACCAAAAAAAGAAAAATTAGATTTAGAGGAAATGTTAGCAGCAGCAAATTTAGAAATTATAGAATTAGATCAGGCAGAAGCATTGCCTTCAACAGCAGCTTCAAGTGGTAGTAGCAGTGGTAACACATGTTCAACATGTGGGTCATCATCATCATCAACTATTTAATATAGAGATTAGTATGAGAAGCGGTTTGACTATATAAGATAGTTCTATGAGTATACATGGTTTTTCTGGAGTATTAATTAATGTTAGAAAGAGGCGAGTATACTCATAGTATTTTTACAAATATACAATTGGTAAGGAGGATAAGAAAATTGTTAATTACAATAGAAAACCTAAATAAAAGTTTTAAAACAAAACAGTTATTGAAGGACTTCTCTTTTGAATTTAAAAAAGGAGAAAATATCTTTATTACTGGGAAGAATGGCGCTGGTAAAACAACCCTAATAAATATGATCTTAGGTTTCGAAAAATTAGATAAGGGTAAAATTTCGATAAATATTGATAAGCATGATATTGGTATGGTTTTTCAAAAAACAGATCGTGATCAGTACTTAACAGTGGAAAACGAACTTGAGATTTCAAAAATTTTACATTCAAACAGTAAGATTGACGACTATGTTGATTTTCTTAATATCGAAGATTTACAGAGGAGATCATCTAAGCTTTCTGGTGGGGAGTGGCAAAAGTTGCAGGTTATTAAAGCGATTTCGTTTAAACCGAAAATATTAATTACTGATGAAATATCTACAGGGTTAGATTATTTATCACGTGAATCATTATATGAACTTTTGAAGAAATACTTGACTAACAATGATACAACATATATATCAGTAAGTCATTATGAAGATGAGATAAATCTATTTGCTGATAAGGTGTTAGTTATGAATAACGGTGAAGTGGAAGTTTATGATAATAGAAATAAAGATTTTACTTTTTAAAGAGGAGAGTAGGTTATGAAAGATATAATTTCATTTAGCAAAATTTATGCAAAGAGAGCAATTAGGGTACCTATGATACCAATATTTTTACTTATTTTCCCAATTATTATTATGATGTCAGTATTATCGGGTCAAATAGGCTCTGCTGATACAGAATTATATCAACAAAATAGTAGCCAATTGGTTGCAGGTTTGTCTATTGTGATCATTTTAGTAGTGACAATGGTCAATATTCCAATAACCATTGTAAATGCTAAAACTACAAATCTTTTAAAACAAATTCAGTTTTCTACTATTAGTTTTGTTTCTTATTTATTTAGTATTTTTTTAGCGAACTTAGTAATTGCCTATTTAGCAGAGATTATTACAATGACAATGGCAGGAAGTATTTTTAAAGTGAACTTTTCTTTGCTTGATTTAGCGATATTAAACGTTCCATTCATAACCACGTATATTTTTTATTTTATGTTTGGGCTTTTTATTGCGAATTACTGTTCGAACCTCGAACAAAGTCAGACAATTATTTTACCAATATATTTTGCATTACTTTTTATCTCGGGATCGTTCATTCCATTTAATACATTCCCTAAAAATGTTGCTCATTATTTAACAGAATATAACCCATTTTATTACTTCCAAAAATTTCTTAATATACAGGTGGGTTTAGCAGATAAATTTATTGATTTCCGATTTGTATGTGTCGTTGTTGTGTTGTTGGTACTGGCTACTAGTTTAAAGAAAAATTTTCGTTGGGGTTAAACGGCTATGAATATTTTCGTTTACTCAGGCAGTCCGAGGGATGAGGCTTCCTCAAGTTATAAATATTGTAAAAAATATGTAGATGCTATAAAAAAAATCTATTCAGCGGACATCGAGATAAATTTTTACTCACCAAACAATTTATCTTTTATGAAAAGTGATGGTAATGAAAGTGTTTTTATAAATGGTGAAGATCCCCTGGACAAAATTGATGGTTTTTCAGAAGTGAAAAATCAATTATTACAGGCAGATTTAATCATAATGGCCAGTCCCGTTATGGCACAAGCAGTGAGCACAGACATGAAAATGTTTATTGAACGTATTAGTCATTTTGCTCATACATTTTCATTGATGGGTAAGTTAGGTTGTATAGTGACTAGTTCCTACTCAAATGGTAATGAAATTGTAGAGGCATATTTGAAAAAAACATTGGATTACATGGGAGTAGCTACGGTAGCTACAAAAAGAATAAGACGAATTGAAAATGAACAAATGGATGAAGAGTTAATACTTGATGAGGCTAGAAGCATTTTACCTTATTTATTAAAGAAAAAAATACCTAAAATTGAGCCTGATCAATGCAAAGTTTTTGAAAAGATGAGAGAGTTGTATGTTCTATATCAAAAAAATCCAAGATACAGTTATGAATATAATCAATACAAAAAAAATGGATTTATTAATTCTAAATCTTTTCAAGAGGTATTTACTTCATTCTTTCTGAATTAAGAGGGGGTATCTGAGTGGCAATTTCAAATATTTATATTAAACGTAAAACAACTACCAAATTAAGTGATATAGAGTTTTTATTGAATAATAATCTTCTTAATGCTGTTGAGGAACTGAAATTTAAGGAAAAGGAATTAAGTTCTTTAAAAGAAAGTATCCTTCCATTGCTTGAGCAAGAAATTTACAGTAATGAAATTCACCGAATCGAACTTATTAAAATTAAGAGGAAAATTTTTAATGATAAACATATTAAGGAAAGCGAAAAAGAGTTACTGCGTAGTATGAACTCTTTAAAAATGGTAGGCAGCTCTTATTTAGAAAAAATGAAGGAAATAGAAGAAGGAAATAAATTACTGGTAGCAAAATTTGAAGAAAATAAGGAGATTGAATTTCTAGAATTACAAAGAATGTTTAGTAAAAAAGGGAAATTATATAATACTTTACTTATGACTAATCCCAATATTCAAAGTAATTTAGATAAATTTTTAGGGAAATCTTATATAGAACAAACTAAGAATGATAGAAAATTACAATCGACATTAATAAATTTTTTAATAAGATCAAGTTTGAAGTGTAGTCCACTAGCTGATTTGACAAGTACTGCAATTCTAGGACTAAAGTATCAAAATAAGAAAGGGGAAAAAATATATACAAGGCTTAATAGCTCGCTTTTACTTAAATGGTATTCGGAAATTGAAAAAATGGATTACTTTATATTTAAAGGTGAATATGAGTTATCTCAAATGTTAAGAATTAATGAGGGGATAATGTCTAATACTGTTTTAAGTAATTCAGCAAGTAGTGATTTAGTAAATACAAAAGTGTTAATTAAGCGATATAAAGAAAATGCGATGTTTAAAAAAGCGCTATCATTTATTGGAAATAGAAGACTTACCTTTGACGAATTTAAAATGGAAATGCTTCATTTATTAGGTGATAGGGGCGCAGAAGAGTTGAAGCAACTTTGGAGGTATTTTATATCTGAAAAAATTATCCTCCCAGTAAAAGAGATAAGGGGTAACGATGACGGCCTATTAGATACCATTATATCTAATATGGAGGAGCATCAGTGTGATAGTCATTTATTAATGAAATTCAGAAGAATAAGAATGCTAGTTCAAGATATTGAAAATAGGTTAGGGAAAGATATTTTGATTGAGATAAAACAAGTAGCAGATGAGATTTGCGATGAATTAATGGTTGAAAAATATGCGTTAAATAACCTTCTGTACTATGATTATGTTGATTTTTCAGAGGGAAAAACAGAGGATTTTGATGAATATGAAAATTTGATTAATACTTATCAATTGATACTCTCCTCGTTCGATCCAGAAATAAAAAGATCACTATTAATAGCCGATGTTTTTAGAAGAAAATATGGGAAAGAAGCGAAGATTAGTGGAACATTTGACATTTTAGATGCATTAAGAGAATTCGGTGAGAATCCTGAGGTTAATTCAGATGAAATTCTTGGAATGTATTTTGGTAATTATGATTTTAATAAACCTTTGAATAGTATTAAAAGAGTGTCCGAGCTACATCAAATATCAAGTGAATTTATAGCTATGCTTTTAGAAAGAATCAGTATCAGCAGGGGAGATACAGTTTTTGTACAATTGGATGAACTCTTAGATTTAGCAAAGAGGATTAAAGAAACTTTTCCGGGGTATAAAACGTATTCTCAAAATGTTTTCTTACAAAGAAGTATGAATACGCTTGTTTTAAACCATGTTTATCCAGGACAGGGGATGTTCTTCTTAAGATTCTTAAAATATTATGATGCTAATCTGGCAGAATACCGTAGAGAATTGAGTAGGATTACAGAAATTAAAAATGTAATAGATATAAATGGAACTTTTGGATTCAATGCAAATATAAGATCACTTGTTTCAAAAAAGACATTAACGATGCCATATACGATTAAACGGGATAATGAATTATCTCTAGCAGATTTGTCTTTATCCTATGACAGAAATAAAGAACAATTAATCTTTAAATCGAAAGAAACACATGAACAATTGAATCCTTTATTTTTAGGTAGTCTTATTATTACAGCTACCCCACCTCCAGTAGGCATTATTAATACTTTAGGTAATAATTCTGCTGCGATGATAAACTTGGGTGAAATATTATTAAATGAAATATATATAAATAATAATGGGAATGAAATTGTTTATTTGCCAAGGATTGAAATTGGCCAGGATAATAAAAAAATCGTTTTATCTAGAAAGAAATGGAAAGTGAAAACATCAATAATAAGAGAACTCAGTCATGTAAATGATATTGTGTCCTGGGAAAATATTTTGGCTTGGTTTTGTGAGAATGATTTGCCTACAAGATTTTATGTGAAAAATGGGGAGCAAAGAAGTTTAGAGTCAATGCAAAAAAAGGGAAACGAAAAACCTCAATTCATAAATCTAAATTCACCAGGATTATGTAAAAATTTATTTAAAATTATGAATTTATATTCGGAAATAATTATAGAAGAGGAGCTACCAATCGGTAAGGAAGAAAATCCTTGTGAATATATCCTTGAATCTTCTATGTTAAATCGAAAGGGACAAATGGAATGTATAAACTAAATATGTATATATACGATCCTCATAAGAGAAATGAATTTTTTAGTCTTTTATTGGGTTACTTATCTAAAGAGAAAATGGAAGATTTAATTATAGATAAGTCTTGGCAGGGTGGATACTCTATTCAAATAATGTCAGATAACTTAAAAACACTTAGAAAAATTGAGGGATTTTTTAAGTTGAAGGTGAAACATAGAAGTCTTACGCAATATGAAGTGGAAAAACAAAAAATATTAAGTAGAAAATTATCTTTTATGGAAGAAACAGAACCGATTATGGACGTTTTTTCAGAAGGTGAATCTATAGTAAGTGAAGTCAATAGAGAACAAATTGAAAAAAAATATAAGTTTGATTACAACAGTATCATTTCTAGTTTACGTGCGAGAACGAATTATATGTTGAAAAGTAGTGGTTTATGGGTAGAAAAAACAGAAGCTGAGAGATACTACTATTGTCTAGGATTGGCTTATATTATTGCAGATACCTATCCAGAAGGGGCACTTTATGGAAGTTTTTCTTATCGTTCTAATTTTGAATATTACAAAAAACAGCTAGAACTGTTAAATATATCTGAAGATAAAAGGAAGAAGTATTTTGGATATTTGAATAACAGTAGTGATCATGAAGTAGAGGCAGAAAATCTCTTTGTATATAATTTCCTAGATTCAAAAGATTATTTAAATGATTATATATTCGAAAGTTTTATTGAATATATAAATTATTGCTATAGTATTTTTTCTGACGGCTTTAAAGAAAATGAAAAGTTTTACGGAGAGCTCTACACAGCTTCTACATTCTTTGAACGGGTTTCTAACCCTAGTGAATTCCATAATATGGCTTATACTGATGAGAAAATTATTAAACTTTATAATGAAAGACAATTTATTATTCATCGCTATATGTTAGCTCAACTATATTCCCTTTTTCCATTGTTAGGAATAAAAAATATAAAAAAACAAAAAGTTCTAGGTAAAGTAACTGAATTATTAGAAGAAAGAAACGGGGTTAATTGGCTAGAAAAATTGAGGGGGAAATTCAATGGGGTATAAGGTATGTACTAGAAATCAAAAAAAATACATTTATTGTAATGGTTATTTACTAAGCGCAGCAATGGATAGTGAGATTGAAAATTTAAATACTATCACCTCTATTTTAGAAAAACAACGTATTGTCGAAAACGGGATTAAGATATATAAATATGGGAAATATTTGGTGAAAGATAAAGAAAAAATTAAAAATATTTTATCACATAATGATCTAGGAAAAGAAAGCTGTAATTTGACAGAGTACCGAGGATTTTTCTTACCTGTTCTTCAAAAGATGTTACTAAAATATGATTATGTGATTTTAGATAAAAATAATAAAGTATTTCTACGTGGATATAAAATTTTAAAAGAACAAGATTTGGTTCAAACTTCAGATCTTAAGTTTAAAGATGTTTGTAATGAAGAGAAAATAGTAACGTTATCAAATTATTTTCAGACAATAAATGCCCCTTTTAATACTGAAAATAACGAATATGGTATAGAGACTCTACCAGTTCCATGTGGGGATTATAATGAATTGGTTATTAATGAGGAGGCATCGAGAGTAAAATTATTGGGTATGTACAATTACTTAGAAAATCTTTTGAAAACCATTCTCCCTGAAAATGATTGGATTATTTTTGATCATGAAATATTAATGCATGAAAAATTAGAGAATCGTTTAAGTAAAAAGGATTATTTAAATCAAGTGAAATTTAATGAATTATTTAAAGATAAACAGATAGAAAGTTTTTTTGAACAAAGTACATGCATCCCTGACATTGTATATGAAAAAGAAAAAAATTATTACAAAGGCTATCTATTAGATGATAGAGGAGCAATTACTAATATAAAGGTCTCCTATGATTTAAATGAATTGGCACAGCTCTTAATAAATGAGTATTTCGCAAGGTTTATACAAAATAAGGGTATAAGACCAACACAGTTTCAAAATCTAATGAGGCATAATCAACAAGATTTAGGTGATATTTATAAATTGAATGAATTAGTTGATTGTGGAATTTATATTTTGAAATATTAAGAAGATACGGAGTTGTAAAATATGAAAAGAAATGTAGATAATAAACTTTTTAATATGAAGGATTATTTCGTCAAAAACGATGTTTATATCTCAAATGTTAAAATTTTCTTTTATGAGAGTTTTGAGGAATTAAAGTCAATTGACTTTGAAAGTGTGAATGAGAGTATACTGTTTGTGAGACCAGTAATGGATAATGTTTTAGTGGGGCCATTAATCGAGAAAGGAAAGGATTTTCAAGGATGCCCCGGGTGTGTAGTAACTACTATGAAACAGTACTCTATTGATAATGTACTAACTGTTTTTGGAGAAGAGGAAAGCAAAATAGAATTAACTGCGGCACAAATATCAAATCTAGAATCTTTGTTATTAGAAAATATTTGTCGGTATTACAATTTTATAGATCTAATTAATTTAAATACATTAAAACTTCATAGCTATACAATAGTAAGAAATGAGTTATGTGATTACTGTGGAGATTTAGTGCTTGACTTACCAGCCACAGAAGAAGGATTGTATGAAGTTTCGAAATTGAAAAGGGATATTAGGGATTATAGAATAAAGTCAGGTCTTGAATATTTTGAATTATTAGAGAGTTGGGAAGACAAGGAGTCAGGAGTTTTTATACATAATTATGATGATTTTCGTTCTAAGTATATAAATGCAGTTGGTGTTGAAGTAAAAGCTAACAAAGATTTATTAATCACAGGATATGGTAGAAATAAATCACGAATAAAAAGTAAATGCATTGCTATGCTTGAGGCGATTGAAAGATACTGTGGCATGGCAAATAGAAAGAGTAACACGTGGATCTACGGTTCCTATAATGAACTAAAAAAGAAATATCCTGTTGTTGACCCAGAGAATTTTTCTCTGCCGCAAAAGGGGAATTCATTTAAGGAATACTCTCCAAATTTAGAATGCTATTGGGTCTGGGGATATTCATTAACTCATAACACTCCTTACCTTATACCTGAACAATTAGCATATTATGTAGATCCAGATCTTATACATGATAGCCGGGATAAGCCTATTAATAGATTTGTTTATGATACTTCTAATGGATTGGCTTTAGGTGGAACTAGGAGTGAGGCTGTTCTTCACGGCATATTTGAGCTATTAGAGAGAGACGCATTTTTAAATATGTGGTATTCAGGGATGAATGTTGAAGAGGTAGAACCAGAATCCTATAGTTCATCTTTAGATACGATTATTGACTATTTAAGTAATCGAAATATTGAGGTTCATTTCTATAAAATAAATCAAGATGTACCAATCCCTTGTATATGGGCTTTAGCCGTTAATAAAAATCCAGATGCAAAGATGAAATATTACTCTGCTGCAAGTTGCAATCCTAATCCTATAACGGCAATTGAGAATGCTGCGTATGAAGTTATTACATCTATGCCGATATTTGAAGAACTATTAGCGAAAGATGAAAGTATAATTTCACAGAAGGAGTATGTTGAGATTAGCGGTAATCGCGTGAAAAGCCAAGATGATCATATATTGTATTACGCTGGGGAAAATGGAGATAAGGTTTATGGAGAAGTACTAAAGAGTTCTAAAAAAGTTAATATTAATCAGCTATTTCCTGAAAAGGATCTTTTAACAAATAACTCCCTAGAAGAAGACTTGTTAGAGCTAAAATCTATTATTAATAAAAGTTTTGAAGATATTTTTGTTATTGATGTAACACCTAAGAAGGTTAGTGATATTGGATTATATGCTTATAAGTGTATTATTCCGAACTCTCAGCCAATGTATTTTGGGGTTCAAAATGAAAGAGTAAGTGAATTAAGAATACAAAAATATACAAACGGAAAATTAAATAAACGTGTCTTAAATGAGCCACATCCATTTCCATAAGGAGGTACATTATGAGTTGGAAAAGTTATCATTTATATCTTCATGATATAAATAAACATGAACAGTTGTTAAAAAAGATATATAAGAATATCAATGAATTGAAGGAAAAAGGTTTTATAGAATCATGGTTTTTTATTCGTTATTGGATGGGGGGGCCACATATTAGATTAAGAATAAAAGGTCGAATCCCTAACAATTTTATTGAGCATCAACAGGCTATACTAAAAAAAATGGCTCTTGAAAAAGGGGAACCGATTAACCTTACGCCGAGTATGTATTATGAGAATGTCAATTTGGAGTCGGAGAAAATAAGTAGGGAAGTTAAACTTCCCTGGTATGAATCGGGAACAATTAATAAGGAAACATATGAACCAGAGTTTGAAAGATATGGAGGGAAGAAACTTATTAATATAAGTGAAAAAGCATTTGAGATTTGCTCTGAATTGGTATTAAAAATGCTTAATAATAATGAGTCAAAGACTAATATTTTACTATACTCCCTAGTTATGATCGATTATCTAGCTAAGGAAAGCAATCCCAACTATAAAGAAACTGGACGGAAATTCTTTTATACGGGAGCTTTGAAGTGGAAAGAAGTATTTCAATTAAAAGATGATTTATCATCATCAAAGCTAATATATTTTTTTGAGAAAAATTGTGATTTACTAAGGGAGTTATCGGAGTACTTAAAAGAGAGTGAATATTACGATTATCTAAAAAATATAGCAATGTTGTTAAATGAAATTCGTATGAATACTGAGAGTGAAGAGTACTATTGGTCCATATTATTTTCCCATTTTCATATGTTAAATAACAGATTGGGAATTAGTCCGGAACTTGAGTATATTATGTATTATTATTTATCACAAAAGTCACTAGATTAGAGGGGAAGTTTGTATTGAAGAGCGAATTCTTTGATTACGAGTTACTTTATCATTATATAAAACATTTCGAACCTAGGAGAGATGGTTGGAATGAAACTCATAAACCACATGAACCGTATTCCTTTCCTACTTTTCAAGAAAAGGAAGGATCTATAAAGGTAGAGTGTACTGATGCTCTACAGAAATTATCTAATATATATCAAACGATTCATAATCGTAAAACTACCCTTTCTGAGCAGTTTAAAAATAGTTGGCATGTTGAAGAACTTATGGGGGTTTTTAATCTAGGAATTGGGACTAATGGATCTACCCGTCAATTAAATGAGTATTATAATAACCATAAGATCCATTTAAGAAACTATCCCTCGGCAGGAGCAATGTATTCAGTTGAACCATATTTTTATTCAAATGGAGTAGAGGGATTAGAAGATGGATTTTATAAATATCAAGGGGATTACAATTCAATTTATAAGGTTCAAAATGCTAGTAGTTTAATTGAATTACAAGAATTATTCCCAATATTAATAAATGAACATGTAAAAATAATCGTTTTTTTTATAGCTAATTTGAAATACACTTTCCCGAAATATGGATTTTATTCATATCAACTTTCTTTAATTGAAAGTGGACATATGGCTCAAAATCTTATTTTAGCATCAACTGAAATAAAGAAAAGTAATTTGCCAGCAGGTGGATTTTATTCAGACTGTATAATGGAAAAGTTAAAATTAAACCATGATAAATATAAGTTTTGTATATATACATTACTATTAGGGTGATTGATGTGGAAATTAATTCTGTAATAAATACAAAAAGAGAACAAAATTATATAGACATTTGTATTTTAGGAAGGGATAGGCCTGTTGCAAGAATAGAAGAAAAGTCTGACAGATTATCAAAAGATCTTTTACAAAAAATTATTCAAACAATCACAGTTAAGTTTGGGGTGGAATATCCTCTTGTTAACGGAAAACAAGAAGTAGATTTTATTAATTCGTGTATTAATTCGAGAAAAAAATCTGATAGTATTATTAAAGATGTAAATGCTTTATTAAAGAATAAATATGTATTGATTGATTTGGTGGAAAATGAAAAGAAAATTATTAATGATATAAATACAGCAAGTGTCGTTTATATTATCTACTATGAAAAAGAGGAATCCATAGAAAAATTAAATTCTTTATTAATTAAGGATGGTCAAAGTTCAATAGTTTTTGTAAAGAAGGACAAAAACAAAATAATAGGTGTAGGTCCAGCAATCCATGTTCCGTATGATTTATGTTTTTCATGTATTTCAAAAGAAATGAAAAATAAGTATAGAAGGGCAAGGAGGAAATTAAAACAGAGAAATACTCCAGCCATTGACATTTTTAAGAGTGAAATATTTAATTATTTTTGTGGGGTTAGTAGTGGTATAACTCAAGATAGTTATATTTATGGAGGGAAATATATTGAGTTTACATCTGAAGGAGTTATATATTGGGAAAGAATAAATTACACTTCAATAAATTGTAAATATCATACTTGATATGAGGAATGTTTGAAGATTTTTGATAATAATAGCTTATTAGTATGTAGTTAAGAATAGATAGTAGTGATCAATCAAAAAATCTGGCAGTTATATTAGGGCTGTAGTATACAAATGCTCACACTATATAATAGTAACAAGTATGTTAGTGGGACAAGAAAATTGATTAACCTTTTATAAAAAATACTGCATTTGTATTACTGGTTTTTTATATATAAACGTAAAGTTTTTTGGGTAAGTAAATTTATTATTAGTTAAAAATAGTTATTAGTACGCTCAAATTTTGAAGAATATTAGTTAATATATTTAAGTAATAAAAGCTGAAAACTATTATAAGTGAGATGACACAGACAAAATAGAATCGGTTTACAGCTATATAGGTCTTATTCATCTTATTTTATTGGTTATCACCTTTAAGAGATGGATTCGGGCAGTTGTATAAAAAACTAGTTAAAGAACTTACTCATACACGGTTATTACATGAAAACAGGTTTATTCCGACTTATTTTATTTATTGGAAAGATAGTTGAGAACAGCAGATTTATGCAAGTTTATTGGTGACTTTCTTTTTATAAAGAATATTTGTAAGTGCATCAAAAAAGCCCACTGAAAATTCAGTGGGCTTTTCATGCATCTTTATCTTTCTTCAACTTACCTTTTTGCTTTGCCATTTCTCGAAGCAAATACTCGATGTGTGCATTGACGCTACGAAATTCATCATTCGCCCATTTTTCGATGACTGCGTGTAATTCAGGATCAATACGTAATGGAAAACTTTTCTTTTTAGCCATAATTATTTACAACCTTTTAATATAGGCTTCCTGTATTAATAACTGGTTGCGCACCTTTATCTGAAACGATGGCAACTAATAAATTATTCACCATATTTGCTTTACGCTCGTCATCGAGTTCCAGTACGCCTTCTTCATCTAACATATGGATTGAATCTTTCGCCATCTTCACAGCACCTTCAACAATCTCTTTTCTAGCAGCTAATACTGCTTTTGCTTGTTGACGTTGGAGCATTGCATGGGCAATTTCTGTTGCGTAAGCTAAATGCGTTAAACGAGTTTCTAATACTTCTACACCAGCAATTTCAAGGCGTGCTTCTAGTTCACGTTTTAATTCTTCAGAGATTTCTTCAGTGTTTCCTCGTAACGTGATACAAGTTTCATCTTGGAAATTATCATAAGGATATTTTGTTGCAACGTGGCGGATTGCTGTTTCGCTTTGAATTTCTACGAATCGATCGTAATGCTCAACACCAAACATTGCTTTTGCAGAATCAACCACTTTATATACGATAACAGCTGCAATTTCAATTGGATTTCCCTCAATATCATTTACTTTTAATTTCTTACTGTTAAAGTTTTCAACACGTAACGATACAGTTTGACGGAATGCGAATGGAATTGTTAGAAATAAACCGTTTTGACGAATTGTTCCTAAATAATTACCGAAAAACGTAATGACTTTCGCTTGATTCGGTTGAACGATACCGATACCTGTAGCTAAAACAGATGCTAATATGAGAGCTAAAATAGCTATTACAAACATTTCTTGTACAAGGCAAAATACACCGATAGCGGCTAAAACTAAAATTCCAATAACGCCGAGAAATCCATTAACATAAAATACTTGTTTTTCTTTCATATGATCGCCTCCTGATATAAAAATGATATCACTTTTATATCATTTTGTGCAAGGGATTTACACCTAATTTTCTGAATTTTATCGATTGATGTTTTTATGTATGTTTTAGGGGTTAGGATAAGAATATACGTTCTGTTTTGTGGTAAAATAAAGAAGACTTAACCGCCCACTGCAGCAGCTAAGTCTCTTTGAGAGCATCTTGCATCGTGACAAATGATTCAAAGCGGCTTTGCCAGGATTAATTCTTCAATCGCTGACTCAATCTCTTTGTCAGAAGTATCATAACTTCCATTTGACTTTGGTTTGTCATGACTGGAAGTTTGATTCACTTCTTCTTTAGCATGTCCTTTTTCAGTAAAATTCATGCTAGGCATTTTAAATGCGCCCATATTCATATATTTTCCAAATTTACATGCTTCAACGATAGGGCAGAAACGAACGATGCCTTCTGCAATTTTCATGGCACCAATCCATAGTAAAACTTTAGACCAAGTGCACCAAGGTTTACGTACGAGTTTAGCTGTACTACAACCGAAGAGGATAAGTCCGAGTGTGATTCGAATTAGAGCACTAATTGTACCGATGTTTTGCTTCATTAGAAAAACACTCCTTTTTGATGAACTTCGAAATAGAAATACTATTTCATTTGTTAGTATTCCGTATAAGTTTTTTGATATGTAATCCAACATTTAACGTTGAAAAAGATGTTGGATTGGGCGTGTGTGTAAGTAGCTTTTTTTGTTATAATGAAAGAATGCATAAAAGGGAGCGCGAAACTTGACTCGCCTTTGTGAACAGATGTAGTAGAAGAATTTCAAAAATCCTAATAAAAACTAACTGCTTTTTTGAGCAGGGATATAGATATGATTAGAAAAAAGAAAGGGTGTTTTCATGTACGATATTTCCAAATGGAAACATGTATTTAAGCTAGATCCAAATAAGGAGCTAAGCGATGAACATTTAGAAATGATTTGTGAATCTGGAACGGATGCTGTTATTGTAGGCGGAAGTGATGGAGTGACAATTGATAACGTATTACACATGCTAGTTAGCATTCGTAGATATGCAGTTCCTTGTGTGTTAGAGGTTTCTGATGTGGAGGCAATTACACCAGGATTTGATTTTTATTATATCCCAAGCGTTTTAAATAGCCGAAAAGTAGAATGGGTAACAGGTGTTCATCATGAGGCATTGAAAGAATTTGGGGATATTATGGACTGGGACGAAATTTTTATGGAAGGGTATTGTGTTTTAAACCCTGAAGCGAAAGTAGCCCAGCTTACAGATGCAAAATGTGATTTAACAGAAGATGATGTTATTGCATATGCACGTTTAGCAGACAAGTTATTACATTTACCTATATTCTATTTAGAATATAGCGGGACGTATGGAGATATTGAGCTTGTTAAAAATGTAAAAGCAGAATTGAAACAAGCTAAGCTATATTATGGCGGTGGTATTTCTAATGCAGAACAAGCGAAAGAAATGGCGCAGTATGCTGATACAGTAGTTGTTGGAAATATTATTTATGATGATATAAAATCGGCATTAAAAACAGTTAAAGCAGTAAAAGGAGAGTAGGTGCAGGCACATATGAGTACGACAGATAAGTTATTAAATGGTTTAAATCCGCAGCAACAAAAAGCAGTACAAACAACAAATGGAGCACTTCTATTAATGGCAGGCGCAGGTAGTGGGAAAACACGTGTGTTAACACACCGTATTGCATATTTACTTGGTGAAAAAGGTGTGGCGCCATGGAATGTACTAGCAATTACCTTTACAAATAAAGCTGCTCGTGAAATGCGTGAGCGTATTGATAAACTTGTTGGACCAGAAGCAGAAGATATTTGGATTTCTACGTTCCACTCTATGTGCGTACGTATTTTACGACGTGATATTGACCGCATTGGTATTAATCGTAACTTTACAATCTTAGATTCAGGTGATCAGTTAACTGTAGTAAAAAAAATTATGAAGGAGCGCAATATTGACCCGAAGAAGTTTGAGCCGCGCTCTATTTTAGCGGGTATTAGCAATGCGAAAAATGAACTGTTATCTGCAGATAAATATGCAAAAAAAATTACAACCGCTGATCCATATGAAAAATTAACGAGCGATGTATATACAGAATATCAAAAACGTCTTTTGAAAAATAACTCATTAGACTTTGATGATTTAATTATGACGACGATTCAGCTATTTGAACGTGTTCCAGAAGTACTAGAGTTTTATCAGCGTAAATTCCAATATATTCACGTTGATGAGTATCAAGATACGAACAAAGCTCAGTACCTTCTTGTTAAACATTTGGCATCACGTTTTAAAAACCTTTGTGTTGTTGGTGATTCGGATCAGTCTATTTACCGCTGGCGCGGGGCTGACATTTCTAACATTTTGTCATTCGAAAAAGACTATGAGAATGCACAAGTTATTCTGTTAGAACAAAACTATCGTTCATCACAAAATATTTTAAATGCAGCTAATGCTGTAATTGAAAAAAATTCAAACCGTAAACCGAAGAAATTATGGACAGAAAATCAAATTGGAAGCAAAATCTCGTATTATCGTGCTGCAACCGAAAAGGACGAAGCGTATTTTGTTGCGAAAAAAATTCGTGATGATATTCAAATGGGGAACCGGAAATATACTGATTTTGCAGTGTTATATCGTACAAATGCCCAGTCTCGTATGATTGAGGAGATTTTCCTGAAATCTAATATCCCTTACAAAATCGTCGGAGGTACTAAGTTCTACGACCGTAAAGAGATTAAAGACATTTTGGCGTACTTACGTTTAATTGGGAATCCAGATGATGAGATTAGTTTTGCACGTATTATAAACATGCCAAAGCGTGGGATTGGTGCGACTTCTATCGATAAAATTATTAATTATGGTGTGCAAAACGGAATCTCATTAACTGCTGTATTTGATGAGATTGAGCATGTTGGTGTAAGTGCAAAAATAACAAAAGCAGTAAAAGAATTCGCAAGTTTATTACACAACTGGGTAAATATGCAAGAGTATTTATCTGTTACAGAATTAGTAGAAGAAGTTATTGAGAAGACAGGCTATCGCGATATGTTGAAAAATGAGCGTTCTTTAGAAGCAGAAGGTCGTTTAGAAAACTTAGACGAGTTTTTATCTGTTACACAAACATTTGAATCCCAAAGCGAAGATAAGAGCCTTGTTGCATTCTTAACAGACTTAGCTCTTGTTGCGGATATTGATCGTGTAGATGAAGATCCAACTGCTGGTGAAGAAGTTATTTTAATGACGATGCACTCAGCAAAAGGATTAGAGTTCCCAGTTGTCTTTATTGTTGGCTTAGAGGAAGGGATATTCCCGCATACTCGTTCTCTTATGGAAGAGGATGAAATGCAAGAAGAGCGTCGTCTTGCCTATGTAGGTATTACTCGTGCAGAAGAAGAGCTATACTTATCCAATGCTCAAATGCGTACTTTATTTGGTAGAACAAGTATGAATGCAGCATCTCGATTTATTACAGAAATTCCGACAGAATTAGTAGAACCATTAAACGAAACAGCACCGAAGCGTGAAACTTCGTTTGGTGCAAAAGGAAGAACGACAAGCGCAACTACAACACGTTCTCGTTCAGCTTTCGCGCGTCCGGCTGTTAAGACGACAGGTGGCGAGCAAATTGGCTGGGGAATAGGCGATAAAGCTGCTCACCAGAAGTGGGGAGTCGGTACAGTTGTAAGTGTAAAGGGTGAAGGAGATTCAAAAGAATTAGATATTGCGTTCCCAAGCCCAATTGGTATTAAACGTTTATTAGCAAAATTTGCACCTGTGACGAAACAATAGGAAAGGACTGAGGATATGTCAAAAGAGATAGCCAAAAAACGTATAGAAGAACTGCGTGATTTGTTAAATACATTTAACTATCAATATCACGTATTAGACAATCCTTCTGTTTCTGATGCGGAATATGACCGTGATATGCAGGAGCTTATAAAATTAGAAGCAGAGAACCCAGAGTTTATGAGTGAAGACTCTCCCTCCATTCGCGTTGGGGGGACTGTTCTTGATATATTTGAAAAGGTAACGCATAAATCACCAATGTTAAGTTTAGGAAACGCGTTTAATGAAGGAGATTTGCGTGATTTTGATCGAAGAGTACATCAGGGAATTGATGATGCGAATGTAAGATATATATGCGAATTAAAAATTGACGGACTTGCTGTTTCACTTCATTATGAAAAAGGACGCTTCATTCAAGGAGCAACACGTGGTGATGGTATAACGGGTGAAGATATTACCCAAAACTTAAAAACGATTAAAGCTATCCCGCTGCGTTTAAATGAAGAAGTAACGTTAGAAGCACGAGGCGAGGCTTATATGCCGAAGCGTTCATTCGTTAAATTAAATGAGGAAAAAGAGCAAAATGGTGAAGATGTATTTGCGAATCCACGTAATGCGGCAGCAGGATCGATACGCCAACTTGATCCGAAAATTGCAGCGAAGCGTAACTTATCTATGTTTGTGTATGGTCTTGCTAATGTAGAAGAAAAAACAATTCCATCCCACAGTGAATCACTGGATTTCTTAGGTGAGCTTGGATTTAAGACGAATCCAAATCGTCGTACATGTGAAACAATTGAAGACGTAATAGCCTATGTAGAAGAGTGGCAAGAAAAACGCCCGCATCTTGATTATGAGATTGACGGAATTGTTATAAAAGTAGACGATGTTGCTATTCAAGAAAGCTTAGGAACTACAGCAAAGAGTCCAAGATGGGCAATAGCTTATAAATTCCCAGCTGAAGAAGTTGTGACGAGATTAACAGGGATTGAATTAAGTGTCGGCCGTACAGGAGTTGTAACACCAACTGCAGAGCTGGAGCCAGTGCGAGTAGCCGGAACTATTGTCCGTCGTGCTTCTTTACATAACGAAGATTTAATTCGTGAAAAGGATATTCGAATTGGTGACTACGTTGTTGTGAAAAAGGCTGGAGATATTATTCCTGAAGTTGTGAACGTTATTTTTGATAAGCGTACTGGTGAGGAAGAAGAATATCATATGCCAACGCATTGTCCAGCATGTGAGAGTGAACTTGTTCGTTTAGAAGAAGAAGTAGCACTTCGATGTATAAATCCGACTTGTCCAGCTCAAATTCGTGAAGGATTAATCCATTTCGTTTCAAGAAATGCAATGAATATTGATGGACTTGGAGAACGTGTAATTACACAACTCTTTGATGCGGATTATATTCGTACGTTTGCTGATTTATATTCATTGACGAAAGAGCAATTATTAGAACTAGAACGTTTCGGTGAAAAATCAGCAACAAATTTAGTCCAAGCAATTGAGAATTCTAAGGAAAACTCATTAGAGCGATTATTATTCGGTCTTGGTATTCGCCACGTCGGTGCGAAAGCCGCACGTACATTTGCTGAGCATTTCGAAACGATGGATGAGCTTGTGAAAGCGACGGAAGAAGAACTAAAAACAATTAACGAGATTGGTGAAAAAATGGCTCAATCCGTTGTAACGTATTTCGATAATGAAGACGTATTAGAGCTATTACAACAATTTAAAGAGTATGGCGTGAACATGGCATACAAAGGTATGAAAATTGCTGATTTACAAAATGTTGAATCGTACTTTGCAGGAAAAACTGTCGTCTTAACAGGGAAATTAGAAGTTATGGGACGCAGTGAAGCAAAGAAGAATATTGAGGCATTAGGTGGAAAAGTAACAGGAAGTGTTAGTAAAAGTACGGATTTAGTTGTTGCTGGTGAAGCTGCTGGTTCGAAATTAGCGCAAGCAGAGAAGCACAATGTTGAAGTTTGGAATGAAGAGAGGTTCTTACAAGAGCTGAATAAGTAAGAGGTGCAAACTTACGATGAAAAAAATAGCGTTAGCGGTATTAAGTCTTAGCCTACTTGTAAGTGGGTGTAGTATGGGTTCCAATAAAGATGAAAAAGCAGTTGAGAAATCGGGGAAAGCGAAAGAGCAAGCTGTTATCCCGAAATACTCGATTTCGGATGAATATTATAAGACAACGGTTCCATTTGATCCAGGTCGTGCACGTGGTTTAGTTGGACAAAGTTTGAACAATCGTCTAGATATAGATGAATTTGAAACGGGACTAATGCGCATTGCGAAAGAATCATTTAGCACGAAAGATTATTTCTTTAAAGGTGGAGACGTTTTAGACACACAAACGATTCAAATGCTTGTGAAAAGAAAGCGTACAGATGCTGAACAAAAAGAGCTAGAGGATAAGTTGAAAAAAGATGCGGTTAAATTTCCGAATGTAGGGTTGAATCCAGCCTTAAGTGAAGGATCAGAATCGCTAGAAGTAAAGAATAAAAAAAGTCCAATGTATATCTCAAATATTTTAGAGCATGATTATTATGTAAGAAAAGGTGAGAACGATGTTGAACGTGGTGGCATTGTAGTTGGATTAGCGATGAATTCTGTTCAATATTATGAGGAAGAGCATGGTTATCCGCGTGAGGCTGCAATTCCAGATGCAAAAATGTTAGCTGAAGGGAAAAGGATGGCCCAAGAAATCTTGAAAGTAATGCAGCAAAAAAAGCCTGAAATAAAAAATATTCCGGTTACATTTGCGATTTATCGTCAAGGTCCAAAGTCTTCGCTTGTACCAGGGAATTTTGTTTCTTATGCTAAGGTAGAAAAAGGCAGTGAAACGGTTGAGGATTGGAAGCCGATCAATGAGAAATACTATTTATTCCCGTCTGAACAAGCGAAATCGGATAATAAACGTGAAGATCTTGCGAGGGTGTCAAACTTTAAAGCAAAATTAAGTGAGTATTTCCAAGGAGATTATACAGCTGTTATCGGTACTGGAATGTATAGAGATGATGAATTAAGAGAAATGAAGCTCGATATTCCTGTCCAATTCAATGGGAAAGCTGAAGTAATTGGTTTTACACAATATGTAGCTGGACTTGTTATGGAATACTTCCCGAATTATATGAAAGTACAAGTAACAATTAAATCTGTAGAACGTCCAGAAGCAATTATTATACGTGAAGCGAAGCAAGATGAACCGTTTGTGAAAATTTTAGATTAAAGATGAGAGCTGTTCCATAAAGGAACAGCTTTTTTTCTTGAAAAATTTTGTTATAATTTTAAATGTTACAAATAAAGGGGTAAGGGGCAAATTCATGGAAGAACTAAGCTTTCAAGTCATTATTTTATTAATTGCATTCGGATTTTTAGCTGCTTTTATTGACTCAGTTGTTGGAGGGGGAGGGTTAATTTCGCTTCCTGCACTTATGTTTGTTGGTTTATCACCAGCTTCGGCAATTGCAACGAATAAATTAGCTGCAACGATGGGGACGCTTACTAGTACAATTTATTTTATTCGATCAGGTAAGGTGGATTTTCGGATTGTAGGAAAGTTAATCCCGTTAACTATTATTGGAGCAGTCGCAGGGGCCTTAGTAGTAAAGTTTATTCCGCCTGATATTTTGCGGCCACTAGTACTCGTGATGTTGGTTTTTATTGCCATTTATATTATTGCGAAAAAAGATTGGGGAAGTGCATCTACCTATAAAAAGATGACAAAAGGGAAAACATTAATATTTTTCTTTGTTATTTTAATGATAGGGTTTTATGATGGTTTTTTTGGACCAGGGACAGGATCCTTTTTAATTTTTGCATTTTTATTAATTGGTTTGGATTTTATTCAAGCGGCAGCATCTGGAAAACTTTTGAACTTCGTTAGTAATATCGTATCTTTAATTACTTTTTTATTTTTAGATGTGATTCATTTTGAATACGGTATAATTATGGGCTTATCAATGATTTTAGGTGCTTATTTTGGATCGAAGTTTGCGGTTCAAAAAGGTGTTGGATATGTAAGGACTTTATTTTTATTAGTTACTATTTTATTAATCGGGAAAAATGTTTTGGAATATACTCATATTTTGTAGATTCATACGTATGTAAAATGTACCCTATAGAATAGACACTGAAAAAAAAGTCTATTCTATAGGGTATTTCTTGTATAATGAGAGAAAATTGGGATCGGAGAAAGTTCA
>NZ_QNRN01000031.1:0-5997 GCF_003315125.1 Bacillus sp. DB-2
TATCTGTTGTTTTTCTTTACAGTTATAATTTACATCAAATCAATAAAAAGAAACCTTTTCTTCCGATGTAGTTTAATATGACTCATAAGTGAGCACAGATATTTTTTTATTTCTCATAAGTGCAATTTTTTTAATCTTTTTATAAATTAATCCTCAATTTTTAGTCCGTTTGGTAATCCTAATAAAAAAACGATGATATCAGTATTAAATTTTTGATATCATCGTTTTTTATTAGAATTAAAGTAGCTTTACTACGATACACTATTTCCTACTTCTTTTTTTCTTTATTACTTTGAATAGCTCTATAAACAAAAAAATCAAATGATATAAATGCATATCATTTGATTCACATCACGATATATAGTTTCAAAATTCCTTATACTCATTTTCTTTACTTCATATTCTATCTTTTGAATTTCATGTTTAACTTATTCTACATCGCCTCTGTTTATTAATAGTATTTCTTGAATATTTTTAATCGGTATATTTTCTATAATTTCCCTATCTATTATCATAGAATAATCTATACTCATCTTTTTTAAATAATTTTTTATTTCCTTCTTTAAAATTTCTAAATTACCCTCAGGTTTATTTTCCACAAAAAATACATATTGGTAATCTTCCCTTAGATGAAATTCCTTTTCATATTTCCTTATTTCGATAATATAGGTTTTTTTATTCTTAAAAAACACGAACTTTCCTTTATTAAAAACCAGAAATTCCTCTGCTTGATATTTTTCCTGAAACTTATCTAATATAAGAAAAATATCAAAAAAACTATTATCCCAAGCATCTGCCTTCCCGATTTCCTTCAAAAAATTCATATTAACCTTTGATACTATTATATATTCATTCTTGTCAAAGTCGTTTTTCACATACTCAACTCCTCATATTGACACGATTATATAATTTAGTATATTTTTTATTTTTCTTTACTAATGGAATTTCATAATAAAATATATTTCTAACCAAACTGCTAACATTTATTAATCCTAATACACTATTGATATCAAATTCGCTAAAATATCATCTCTAATTCCTTTTGCCATCCTCTATTTTTATAAAGTGCAATACCAATTAATTATCCTTGAAATTTTCTCCTAAAAAAATCACAAGTGTTTTTTAAACACTTGTGATTTTTTAATTACTATTATTTTTTGATACCTTATCCATTAGTTTAAGAAGTCCCTTTAGATAGCGAGTAGAAGAATAGCAAACTTCTCCATTATTCATAATAATTTCTCTATCTTTTTGCTTAATCTCCCTAATATTATTTATATTTACTACATATGATTGATGACATCGATAGAAATCTTGACTTATTTTATCCATATCTTTTATCTTGCCATAAAACTCAACTTGCCTATTTTCCATATGTAGAACTAACTTATGTGGTGTAGTGGACGAATCGATAAACTGAATATCATCTATATTTATTTTGATTTGTTTATCCCCTGTTTTCACTATAAAAGCTTTTTTTTGGGGATTTATATCATTCAAATGTCGTTCATGGGCTACATCAATACAATCTCTAATTTTTTCTTTATAACGTAATGTATCATCTTTTGGAATATAATCCATTGCCTCTACTTTATATAGGAATGTTAAATATGCTAACTCTGCATGAGTCGTTATAAAAACTATTTTACCCGAAGAATCATACTTTCTAATTTGTGCTCCTAATGCGATTCCATTCATTTCATGTTTTAGATCTACATCTAGGAAATACAAACCTGTAGTTTGATTATTTTGTATATAATCTAGTATTTGATCTGGATTAGAAGTTGCCATCTCAAACTCTATATCATAATCTTGCATATATATATATTTTTTTATAGCATCCACTATATCATTAAGTTGTCGTTCATCATCTTCACAAACAAATATTTTCAACATAATGTTCTCTCCTAATCACTCACTAATTTCTAATATTTGAGTAAAAATATTTTGTTCAATAATTGTTTCTAATGTTACTTTATTCAGTGGGCCTATCATATCTTTTAAATTACTTAGTCCCATTCCTCTATTTGAATCTTTTGTTGAGAAGCCCATTTTTTGCATTTCATGTAGCTTAGGTATGTCATTACCACATGAATTTGAAATTACAATAATAATGGAGCTTTCCCTTTTAATAATACCGACTCTAATCTTTCCATCTTTATTCTGTTGGACTTCCTCAATTGCATTATCCAGTAAAATCCCTAACGACCTGACTAATATAATTGGATTCATATTAATTTTTTCTATGATGTCTTTCCCTTCAAATTCTGTATCTATTCCTAACTCCTGTGAATATAAAAGCTTACTTGCGATGATACTTTTTATTTCCCTTACCTTTATGTTACTTAGCTGTGATAATTTAAAAGTATTATCGCTAATGATATTTGAAGTTGGTTTCACATTTTGATAATAATATGCTTTTAATCCTGGTAAATCCTCATCATTTATATAGCTCTCAAGCGAGGTTAATATATTTTGATAATCATGCTTAAATTTCCGCATCTCATTATAGTTCTTCTCTAATCCACTGGTGTAACTTTGCATATATTCTAGTTCTTTTTTCTTCTGCTTATTTTCTATATCTTTTTGCATAATATATATTAAAACCATATATATTGTAATAGAAATCAGAGCATAAATAAGAAACAAAATGGCATTTGTTTCTTCTACTATATTAGATTCACCCTCGAAGCGCTCAACAAAGATATCTACATAATAGCTGATAAAAGTAAAAACTGTAATTCCAGTTCCTATCCATCTCATACTTTTATTCATGCTAATTTTTTCAAAAAACCTATCCCTTACAAAAACTATAATGCTTCCCAACACTATGGCAATAATGAATGAAGCAAATAAATGAATATATAGCTGCATATTACTACTAGAATCATTCAAAACTACCTGTTTAAGGTGCGAAAAACTAATTGTCGTTATGTAATCTGAAAGTATCAATAAAAGTACTGATATGGAAGCAACAGTTAAACTGACATCTATTTTTTTCGTTATATATAAATTTAAAGTGACAATAAAGAGCCAATTGATTAATACAGTTATTAATCCTAAAGGAACATATAACAATGATGTACATAATGCAGCTAACATACTTACAACTATAATCTGAATATTAACTTTCCTCTGAGGTAAAATGAAAATATTTAAGCACATAGTTAATAATAGCTGCATACAAACCATATCTAAATGATTAGTAAAAAAATAGTTCATAATTTCAAATATTACCCTTCTATTAATTTTGTATCTAGAGATCCTCTTATCTCAATTACTAGATTTAAGATATTCCAATAAAAATAGATAATTTTTAATAATTTCACTAACTACATCCAAAATTATATCATAGCCCTAGTCTATATTTACTTTTCATAATTTTCAGAATTACATTACAGTTATAGCTGGATGCTATATTCTTATTTTTCTGTAGAGCATATATACTTTGTCTTTTTACTTCGCTAACCAGTAAAGAAATACGCACTTTTGATATCAAAAGTGCGTATTTCTTTACTCAAATGTGCAAATTGAAACAATATCGTGAAAAATAAGAAATTAAAAATTGTATTGTATCTTTTACAGCATAATAAATTGTAGAGGTGATAAGAATGATAAATATTTCAATTGAAGAAAGAATTTCTAAGGTAATTACAGATAGAATTATAAATACAAATGTAGTAAATGACACAGAATATGCAAAGATAAATTACGGCATTAATGTTCTAATTATTAACTTATTTAAACTTTTTATCATATATGCTGCAGCTTGGTTTTTTAACTGTTTCTTTAACACGCTCATTATGCATGCTGCATTTTACAGTATTAGAAGGCACGGCTATGGTTTTCATGCTCAAAAAAGTATTAATTGTACGTTAATAGGAATTTCACTTTTTGTTATAATTCCACTATTGATCCAAGACATTATTATCACTAAAGGAATTTTCTTATTCATTATCTTATTGGATTTTATCCTATTGAATTATTATGCTCCATCTAAAACAAAAAGAAATTATATTGGAAATAAAGAGATGCAAAAAAAACATAAAAATAAAACATTACTAGCAAACTTTCTTATCCTCATTTTAGTTATCTTTATAAAAGATTCAAATATTTGTTTATTAATTACACTAGGTTCATTTTTTGCATCTATATTTACTACACCACTATCATATAAGATATTAGGAGGACTATAACATGAATAAACTACTTAATAATACTATTAAATACATCAAACATCTAATTTATAAATTAAGCCTCGCTATTGGAGATAGGGCATTAGAAAATTGCTGTTTTTTAACTGCTTATGAACCAGAACTACCAAAAGAGCTTCAATTAAATGAACAAGAGCAACCATCCTTACAAGTAAACAATGAATATTAATATATAAAAATTCAACAAATTCTCTTAGAATGCATAAATTCAAGAAGACGTAACAATCATAAAATATAATTCTTTCAGTGTAAGCACATCCCAAAATAGAAAAATTATTCTATAAAAAGAAGCTAACCTATGTTAGCTTCTCGTCATCTCATGCCCAATTGCACGATATCCTATATCACTTCGGTAAAATAAACCATCACTCTCAATTTTACCGATTTCTTTATAGACCTTATCTTTCGCTGCTTGTAAACTATTCGCCTTACAAGCAACAAATAATACACGGCCACCGTTTGTTACAAAGTCACCATGTTTCATCGCTGTACCCGCATGGAAAACAATCACATCTTGCAGTGCATCTAATCCGTTAATAATTTCACCTTTTTTATATGCTTCTGGATATCCTTTCGAAGCAAGTACGACACCAATAACTGCTTCCTTTGACCATTGTAACGTTAATTCACTTTCATCTAATACAGCGTTACATACATCAACTAAATCATTTTCTAAGCGTGGTAATACAACTTCCGTTTCAGGATCACCAAAGCGTGCATTGAACTCAATTACCTTTGGACCATCATTCGTTAAAATAAGCCCCGCATATAAAATTCCTGTAAACGAACGATTTTCTTGGATCATCGCTTTAGCAGTTGGATGTAATACTGTTTGAATCGCTTCTTGAACCGCTGACTCCGGAATTTGTGGTACTGGAGAATATGCGCCCATTCCGCCTGTATTAGGACCTTTATCGCCGTCAAAAGCTCGTTTATGATCTTGAGCAATTACCATCGGATGTACAGTTGTTCCATTTACAAATGCCATTAATGAAAATTCTTGTCCATCTAAAAACTCTTCAATAACGACCTTCTTGCTTGCTGCGCCGAATTTCACATCTTGTAGCATTTCTTTCACAGCTTGCAATGCATCTTCAAGCGTCATTGCTACCGTTACACCTTTACCAGCAGCTAACCCATCTGCCTTAATTACGATCGGTGCACCAACTTTCTGAATGTACTTTACTGCCTCTTCATAGTCTGTAAAAGTTTCATATGCCGCAGTTGGAATATCATACTTTTTCATCAATTCTTTTGTAAAAGCTTTACTACCTTCAATAACCGCAGCCGCTTTATTAGGTCCAAATACACGAAGTCCCTCTTCCTTAAAGCGATCAACGACTCCATTCATAAGTGGAATTTCTGGTCCAACGAAAGTTAAGCCTACATTGTTTTCTTTTGCGAATAAGACTAATGCATCAAAATCATTCTCATCAATATCAACTGGTGTTGCAACATCTCGCATACCTTCATTACCTGGCGCTACATATACTTTTTCTACCTTTTCAGATTGTGCAAATTTCCAAGCTAAAGCATGCTCACGTCCACCACGGCCGATTACTAAAACATTCATATTTCATCCCCCAATAATTAAATAAGTACAAACTAGAAGCTATGCTCCTAGTTTGTTTTCATATCAATAAAAGTTTAAAAAGGAGGATCAAGAGAACCGAGCAGGTCAAGGCGCATTTGCCAGGAGGACACGGAGTGTAGCTTTCCTACATGAGTACCGCACTGGCTATGCAACGACGACATGCGACAGTTATCTTGACCGGACTTTTTA
>NZ_QNRN01000031.1:6005-18673 GCF_003315125.1 Bacillus sp. DB-2
CATTTGCCAGGAGGACACGGAGTGTAGCTTTCCTACATGAGTACCGCACTGGCTATGCAACGACGACATGCGACAGTTATCTTGACCGGACTTTTTAAACAACCGTATCAATAGAAAGTTAAAAAGGAGGATCAAGAGAACCGAGCAGGTCAAGGCGCATTTGCCAGGAGGACACGGAGTGTAGCTTTCCTACATGAGTACCGCACTGGCTATGCAACGACGACATGCGACAGTTATCTTGACCGGACTTTTTTAACATCCTCTATTAGTGTTTGAAATGACGTACGCCAGTGAACACCATCGTAATCCCATACGCATCTGCCATTTTAATAGAATCTTCATCACAAATCGATCCGCCTGGTTGGATGATTGCTGTAATTCCAGCTTTTGCTGCTTCTTCTACTGTATCTGGCATTGGGAAGAAAGCATCAGATGCAAGTGCGCTACCTTGTGCTTTTTCGCCAGCTTGTGTAATTGCGATTTTTGCAGAACCTACACGGTTCATCTGTCCCGCGCCTACACCAACTGTCATGTTATCATTCGCTAAAACAATTGCATTTGATTTCACATGTTTTACAACTTTCCAAGCTAGTTTTAAATCTTTCCATTCTTGCTCTGATGGTTCACGTTTCGTTGGAATTGAAATTGCGTCCTCATCTAATGATAACGTATCTTCTTCTTGAACAAGAAGACCACCTTGTACAGAAGTTAGTTTTTTGCTTGCACTTGTCGCTTTTTCAATATTTACAGTTAGTAAGCGTAAGTTCTTCTTACTTTGCAACACTTCTAAAGCTTCTTGCGAGAACGAAGGAGCGATAACAATTTCTAAGAAAATTTCGTGTAACTTTTCTGCTGTAGCTTTATCAATTTCACGATTTGCTGCAATAATACCGCCGAAGATTGATACTGGATCCGCTTCATAAGCACGAGTATATGCTTCGTGAATATCAGTTCCTACTCCAACACCACATGGATTCATATGTTTTACCGCTACTACTGCTGGTTCTGTAAATTCTTTCACGATGCTAAGTGCTGCATCCGCATCGTTGATATTGTTATAAGATAATTCTTTACCGTGTAATTGTTCTGCGTATGCAACAGAAGAAGTTGCTGCGAATGGCGCTTTATAGAATGTCGCTTTTTGATGTGGATTTTCGCCATAGCGTAAATCTTGTTTTTTCTCAAATGTCACCGTTACTGTTTCAGGGCTTTCTTCGCCCATTTGCTTTGTTAAGTAGTTTGAAATTAACGCATCATATGCCGCTGTATGACGGAATACTTTCGCTGCTAATTTACGTTTCGTTTCCTCTGTTACTTCACCGTTCTCTTTCAGTTCTGCTAATACAACATCATAATCTACTGGATCTACAATTACCGATACAAATTTATGATTTTTCGCAGCAGAGCGAATCATTGTTGGGCCACCGATATCAATATTTTCAATTGCATCAGCAAATGTTACATCAGGCTTAGCGATTGTTTCTTTAAATGGGTATAAGTTAACAACAACAAAGTCAATTGGCTCCATACCTAATTCATTCATTTGCGCTACATGCATTTCATTATCACGAACTGCTAATAGACCACCATGAATATTTGGATGTAATGTTTTTACACGACCATCCATAATTTCCGGGAAACCAGTTACTTCAGAAATACCAATTACTTGCAAGCCGTTTTCTTCTAATAATTTTTTCGTACCACCTGTTGAAATAACTTCAATCCCTTGTTCAAGTAAACCTTTAACAAATTCTACTACTCCTGTTTTATCTGAAACACTTACTAATGCACGCTTTTTCATTTATCCTTCACCCCTGGTTGTATGTTAGTTAACAGTTGGTTTTTTCACAGACTGAACAATTTGATTCACTGTATTTACGTATAATTTATGTTCAACTTGTTGAATTTTCTTTTGTAAGCTTTCTCTCGTATCCCCTTCAGAAACAACTACTGCTTCTTGTGCAATAATTGGACCTGTATCCATACCTGCATCTACATAGTGAATCGTTACTCCGGTTACTTTCACACCCGCTTCTAACGCTTGACCAACAGCATCTTTCCCTGGAAAACTCGGTAGTAGTGATGGATGAATATTAATAATTTTCCCGCCGTACGCTTCTAGTAAAGTCGTTCCAATTAAACGCATATATCCAGCTAAAATAACATAATCAATTTCATACTCTTCTAGCTTTTTTAATATCTCTTTTTCAAATGCTTCTTTTGACTCATATGCTTTCGCTGAAAAGGAAAAACACGGAATATGGTGATAATGTGCCCGTCCAATAGCGCGTGCCTCTGGTTTATCACATACTAATAAACTAATATCTGCATCCAATATTTTGTCTTCTACCGCATTAATGAGAGATTGAAAGTTAGAACCGCTCCCAGAAGCAAAAACTGCTAATCTACTCATACTTCTGTTCCCTCAATAAAGGTAACACCAGATCCTTGTACAGTGCGTCCAATAATACGAGCTTTCTCGCCTTGTTCCTCAAGAAGACGAACAATATCTTTTGACTCATCTTCCTTAACCGCCACTACCATACCAACACCCATGTTAAAAATATTGAACATTTCTTTCTCTTCTAGTTTCCCAACTTCTTGAAGTAAACTGAAGATCGGCTGAATTTCCCAAGACCCTAATTCAATTTCCGCACCGATTCCTTCTGGCAACATACGTGGAATATTTTCAATGAATCCACCACCTGTAATATGTGCCATACCGTATACTTCATGTTTCTTCAATAGTTCTAAAATAGGTTTGACATAAATTTTCGTTGGTTTTAATAATTCTTCACCAAGAGGTAGTTCTAAGCGTCCGTAAATACGATCTAAAGATAGTTCTCCATCTTCTAGTAGTACTTTTCTTACTAGAGAATAACCGTTACTATGAATACCGCTAGATGCTAAGCCAATTAATACGTGACCAGCTTCAATTTTTTCACCTGTTACAATTTTCTTTTTATCAACAATTCCAACTGTAAAACCAGCTAAATCGTATTCTTCCGTAGAATACATTCCTGGCATTTCAGCTGTTTCTCCACCAATTAATGCACAACCAGCTTGGCGACAGCCCTCTGATATACCTTTGACGATGTTTTCAATTTTACTAGGTTCGGCTTTACCACAAGCAATATAATCAAGGAAGAAAAGCGGCTCTGCTCCTTGGACAACAATATCATTTACACACATTGCTACTGCATCAATACCAATTGTGTCATGTTTATCTGCCATAAAAGCGAGCATCAATTTCGTTCCCACGCCATCTGTTCCAGATACTAATACAGGTTCTTCTAATGCAAATTTTGATAGATCAAACATACCTCCAAAACCGCCTAAACCGCCTAGCACTTCTTTTCTCATTGTTGTTTGTACGTGTTTTTTCATGCGAGATACCGCTTCATATCCAGCTTCAATATCTACTCCTGCTTGCTTATATGCATTCGCCATCGTTTTTTACACCTCGTCTTTTAATTTCTCCCCATCCAGGGCGGCCGTTTTAAGAAAGAAGCTAGCTTCTACATCAAAAGAAGTAGAAGCTTTTTTCTTCTTATTTCATACTTTCTAAAAGCTCTTGCTCATAATCATAAAGAGCTGTTGGATAGTCTCCATTGAAGTAAGCCATACATAGACCACCGTATTTCCCTTCATATGGGCGTCCAATTGCATCTACTAATCCATCTTCACTTAAAAATGTTAGTGAATCTGCTCCGATGATTTGACGAATTTCTTCTATTGAATTATTTGCTGCGATTAATTCTTTTCTCGTTTGAATATCAATGCCATAGAAGCATGGATACTTAAGAGGTGGTGAAGCAATTCTTACATGGACTTCTGTCGCTCCAGCCTCGCGAAGCATACGAACAATTCGTTTACTTGTCGTTCCTCTTACGATAGAATCGTCAATCATAACAACTCGTTTTCCTTCAACTACGCCTCTTACTGCTGAAAGCTTCATCTTAACCCCTTGCTCACGCAGTTCTTGAGAAGGTTGAATAAACGTACGTCCAACGTAACGATTTTTAATTAACCCTAACTCATACGGAATTCCTGTCGCCTCCGCATAACCAATTGCTGCTGAAATACTAGAGTCTGGTACACCAGTAACAACATCAGCTTCAATAGGAGCTTCCGCCGCTAAACGTTTCCCCATGTTTTTACGAGCTGCATGAACATTAATACCAGCGATATTAGAATCTGGACGTGCAAAGTAAATGTATTCCATGCTGCAAATCGCATGGTCTACTTCATTTGTAAAACGATCTACGTGAATTCCTTCATCATTGATAATAAGCAATTCACCAGGTTCTACATCACGAATGTATGTTGCACCAACTACATCGAAAGCACATGTTTCCGATGCTACAACGTAAGCATCCCCCATCTTTCCGATTGAAAGAGGACGGAATCCATTTGGATCTAGCGCAACAATCATTTCATTTCCAGTTAGTAAAAGATATGCAAACGCACCTTTCACTTTATTTAGAGCCTCTTTTACACTATCAATTAAAGAATCTTTTGTACTACGTTTAATAAGGTGTAAAAGTACTTCTGTATCTGAACTTGTTTGAAAAATACTTCCCTCTGCCTCTAATTCACGACGAAGCATTTTTGCGTTAATTAAATTTCCGTTATGAGCTAACGCCATGCTATGATCGGAAAAACGGAATAATAATGGTTGAACGTTAGCAACTTCACTTCCACCAGCTGTTGCATATCTTACGTGTCCAATTGCTGATTTCCCGTTTAATCCCTCTAGCTCACCTCTTGAAAACACTTCTGATATTAAACCTAACCCCTTGTGACCGATGATTTTTTCCCCATTATTTACAACAATGCCTGCGCCTTCTTGCCCACGGTGCTGCAAACTGTGCAATCCGTAGTACGAAACTTGTGCTGCATTTTCATGCCCCCAAATTCCGAAAACGCCACATTCTTCATTTAACCCCTTTATTTCAGTAAGCATGGGATTGCCCCTTTCCAAGCCTTTCTCATTTCATCTACATTTGCTGTAAGTAATACTTCATTTTCTTCATTATGAATTGTTACTTCATTTGTATTTGTCACTTCTCCAACTTGAATTGCTTCAACCGCTTTCTCAAATGCTTCTTTATTTTCACGTTTTACAGTTATAACGAAGCGCGATTGTGATTCTGCAAATAATACTGTTGTTGCTTCCCCATCTAATTTCACAGTAGCACCTAAACCGTTAGCACCAATTGCACTTTCAGTAATTGCAACTGCTAAACCACCTTCTGCAACATCATGTGCAGATTGAACAAGGCCAGCTTGAATTGCTGCTAGTACTTGCTTTTGGCGTTTTAATTCTACATCTAGATCGATGCTTGGTGATTGACCGAAAATTTTTCCGTAGATCATTTTCTGTAATTCACTTCCACCAAACTCAGCTTTCGTCTCTCCAATTACATAAACTAAATCGCCAGCTTGTTTAAATTCTTGTGTTGTTACGTGTTTTAAATCGTGTACAAGTCCAACCATCCCAACAGTTGGTGTTGGATATACAGCTTCACCACTACGCTCGTTATACATTGATACATTCCCGCCGATAACTGGCGTTTGTAACTTGCGGCAAGCTTCACTCATACCGTCTACTGATTTCTCAATTTGCCAGAAGATTTCTGGTTTTTCTGGGTTACCGAAGTTTAAGCAATCTGTAATTGCAAGTGGCTCCCCGCCAGAACATACGATATTACGTGCTGCCTCTGCTACTGCAATTTTACCGCCCACTTCTGGATCTAAATAAATGTAGCGAGAGTTACAATCTGTCGTCATTGCTAATCCTTTTTCTGTGCCGCGTACACGTATAACCGCTGCATCTGAACCTGGTGTAACGATTGTGCTAGTGCGCACTTGATAATCATATTGATCATATACCCACTCTTTACTTGCAATCGTTGGTTGTTGTAATAAAGATAATAACGTTGCTTTATAATCTTCTACTTTTGGTGTTTCCATTTTCATCTGCTGGAACTCAGCAAAGTATGCTGCTTCTTTTGACGGTTTATGATAAATTGGTGCTTCTTCTGCAAGAGCATCCGCTGGTACTTCAGCTACCATTTCATCTTTATGGAATAAGCGAAGCATTTTATCTTCAGTTACTTTCCCCATCGTAACTGCTGCAAGACCATATTTTTCAAATAAATCTACTATTTCTTGCTCTCTACCTTTTTTCACAACGATTAACATACGTTCTTGTGATTCAGATAACATCATTTCATATGGAGTCATTCCAGTTTCACGCTGTGGTACATCATCTAAGTACATTTCAATACCCATACCTGCTTTACTTGCCATTTCTGCAGAAGATGATGTTAAACCAGCAGCTCCCATATCTTGAATTCCAACAAGTGCATCAGACTGAATAAGTTCTAAACATGCTTCAATAAGAAGTTTCTCCATAAATGGATCCCCTACTTGAACTGCTGGACGCTTCGCTTCTGAGCTTTCAGATAACTCTTCAGATGCGAATGTTGCACCGTGAATACCATCACGACCAGTTGATGCTCCTACGTACATTACTGTATTACCAGCACCATGTGCTTGCCCTTTTTTAATATCTTCATGATTAATTAGGCCTACACACATTGCATTTACAAGTGGATTTCCTTCATAGCATGGATCAAACTGTACTTCGCCGCCAACAGTAGGAATACCGATGCAGTTACCGTATCCTGCGATTCCTGCTACTACTTCTTCGAATAAATATTTCACACGTGGTGATTGTAATTCACCGAAACGAAGTGAGTTTAATAGAGCTACCGGACGTGCGCCCATAGAGAATACATCGCGAATAATACCACCGACACCTGTTGCTGCCCCTTGATATGGCTCAATTGCAGAAGGATGGTTATGACTTTCCATTTTAAATACCACCGCTTGATTATCACCGATATCTACAATTCCAGCGCCTTCTCCAGGTCCTTGTAAAACACGCTCACCTGTCGTTGGAAACTTACGAAGAACTGGCTTTGAATTTTTATAACTACAATGTTCAGACCACATAACAGAAAATAGTCCCGTTTCTGTATAATTCGGCAAACGGCCTAAAATCTTTTCAACCATGGCAAACTCTTCGTCTGTTAGCCCCATTTCCGCATATATACGCTCTTCTTTAATTTGTGTTGGATTTGGCTCAAGCATTAACGACATATGTTTCCCTCCACTGTTTTAAGATAGATTGAAAGACTTTTAACCCTTCAGCACCGCCAAGTAATTCATCTACAGCACGCTCTGGGTGTGGCATCATACCAAGAACATTTCCTTTTTCATTTACAATACCTGCAATATCTGAAACGCTTCCATTCGGATTTTCTACGTAACGGAATGCGATTTGATTATTCTCTTCTAATTGTTTAAGAGTCGCTTCATCACAATAGTAATTTCCTTCGCCATGTGCAATTGGAATGTTAATTACTTCATCTTTTTCATATTGTGATGTAAACATCGTTTCATTATTTTCAACACGTAACTGAACAGTACGGCACATAAACTTTAAGTTTTCGTTTCTCATTAATGCTCCTGGTAGTAATCCTGATTCAACAAGAATCTGGAATCCATTACACACTCCTAAAATCGGCTTTCCTTGCTCAGCAGCTTTTTGCACTGCTTTCATTGCGTTAGCAAAGCGAGAAATAGCCCCGCATCGTAAATAGTCACCGTAAGAGAATCCACCTGGTAGTAAAATTGCATCATATTCATCTAAATTCTCTCTATCGTGCCAAACGTAATCTACTTCTTCACCAAGCTCATCTTTAATTGCATGGAACATATCGACATCACAGTTCGAACCTGGAAATACTATGACTGCAAATTTCACTGTGCGACAACCTCCTCAACTTCATAACGGAAGTCTTCCATTACAACGTTTGCTAATAATTTTTCACACATTTCTTTTACCTTGCTATCCAGATCAGATACTGATTTATCAATTGTTAATTCCATATATTTTCCGATTCGAACGTCTTGTACTTCTGTAAATGAAAGACTATGAAGTGCTCCCTTTACCGCAGTTCCTTGTGGATCTAATACACTTTCTCTTAACGTTACATATACCTTAACTTTATACATGTGAAGCTCCCCCTAAACGTTTTAAAATTTCTTCATATGCTTCTGTTAAATTCCCAAGATCACGACGGAATACATCTTTATCAAATTTTTCGTTGCTCGTTTCATCCCATAAACGGCAAGTATCTGGTGAAATTTCATCTGCTAATATGATTTCCCCTTCTTCTGTTACGCCAAACTCTAATTTAAAATCTACTAATCTTACACGACAGCTTGCGAAATGCTCAATCATCACTTGATTGATTTGTAGAGCTGCATCTCGTAATACGCTTACTTGCTCTGGTGTTGCAACATTTAACAAACGAATATGATCTTCCGTTACAAGTGGATCTCCTAAATCATCATCTTTGTAGTAAAATTCTACGATTGGTGTTGTAAGAGCAGTTCCTTCTTCCATTCCTAGTCTTTTTGAAAGACTACCTGCAATTACGTTTCTTGTGACAACTTCTAATGGAATAATACTCACCTTTTTGACAAGTTGTTCTGTATCAGATAACTTCTCCACAAAGTGTGTTTTAATTCCAACTTCTTGTAACTTTCTGAACAATAAAGTTGTAATCTCATTGTTCAAACGACCTTTTCCTGTAATTGTCGCTTTTTTCTCCCCATTGAAAGCAGTCGCACTATCTTTGTACTCTACCCAAACCATATCTGCTGCTTCTGTACGATAAATTCTTTTTGCCTTACCTTCATACAGCAATTCTAGCTTTTGCATTTCGCAAGCCCCCTGTAGTTTGAAAAATGTGAATAATGTTTTTATAAAGAATGGCACAGAATGACTCTATTCTGTGCCATATGAAATTTTACGCTTCGTTTAATCCAAGGCGTTCAAAGATTGTATCAACGTGTTGCATATGATGTTCATAATTGAAACATTCGTTAATTTCTTCTTGCGTTAACTTACTTGTAATACGCTCGTCAGCTTCTACAAGCTCTTTAAATTGTACTTGTGTTTCCCAAGCTTCCATTGCTTTAGGCTGTACGATATCATAAGCTTCTTCACGTACCAGACCTTTGTCAATTAGTGTAAGCATTACGCGCTGAGAGTAAATTAAGCCGTATGTTCTTGTCATATTGCGTTTCATATTCTCTGGGAATACAGTTAAGTTTTTAACGATATTACCAAAGCGATTTAACATGTAATTTAACGCGATTGTAGCATCTGGTAAAATTACGCGTTCTGCAGAAGAGTGAGAGATATCACGCTCATGCCATAACGGAACATTCTCGTAAGCTGTCATCATATAACCGCGGATAACACGAGCTAAACCAGTCATATTTTCAGATCCAATTGGATTACGTTTATGCGGCATTGCAGAAGAACCTTTTTGACCTTTTGCGAAAGCCTCTTCAACTTCACGTGTTTCACTCTTTTGTAAACCACGAATCTCAACTGCCATCTTTTCAACAGATGTTGCGATTAGTGCAAGTGTTGACATGTAATGTGCATGACGATCACGTTGCAATGTTTGTGTTGAAATTGGTGCTGCTTCTAATCCTAAGTTTTCACAAACATACTTTTCTACGAATGGATCAATATTTGCATATGTACCAACCGCACCAGATAATTTACCAACGCGAACTGTATCCGCAGCTTGTTTGAAACGCTCTACGTTACGTTTCATTTCTTCATACCAAAGACCAAGTTTTAAACCAAATGTTGTTGGCTCTGCATGTACACCGTGTGTTCTTCCCATCATAATCGTGTATTTATGCTCTTTCGCTTTATTAGCTAAAATGCTAACAAAGTTTTCTAAGTCTTTTAACAAGATTTCATTTGCTTGTTTTAAGATATAAGATAACGCTGTATCTACTACGTCTGTAGATGTTAAACCGTAATGAACCCATTTACGTTCCTCGCCTAATGTTGGTGTTTCTGATACAGCACGAGTGAAAGCAACTACGTCATGACGTGTTTCTTTTTCAATTTCATAAATACGATCAATATCAAATGTTGCATGTTCACGAATTTTTTTCACATCTTCTTTTGGAATATCGCCAAGCTCAGCCCATGCTTCACACGCTAAAATCTCAACTTCTAACCACGCTTTAAATTTGTTCTCTTCCGTCCAAATCGCACCCATTTCAGGGCGTGTATAACGATTAATCATCTTTTTCCCTCCAACAGTTGTTCTTGATGGTCCCAAATATGCAAACTCTTCGCTTTTTCTAGAGCGACTTCAATATTATCATTTAAAATATTAACATGCCCCATTTTTCGCTGTGCTTTTGCTTCTTCTTTTCCATACAAGTGTAAATAGCACCCGGTTAGTCTATTCACTTGTCCTAGGACCCCTTCTATATGTTCGCCTAAAATGTTTACCATGACAACTGGTTTTAACAAATTTGTTTCTCCAAGAGGTAAATTACAGATTGCTCGAATATGTTGACCAAATTGACTCGTTTCACATGCATCCTGTGTATAGTGTCCTGAATTGTGAGGTCTTGGTGCTAATTCATTAATGTAAATCTCACCGTCAGCTGTAGCAAACATCTCTACCGCTAGTGTTCCCACAAGTTCTAGTTCATCCGCAAGTACCTTTGCGTAAGCAATTGCTTTTTGAGAAAGTTCTTCTGTAATGCGAGCTGGAACGATAGATTCATGTAAAATGTTATTTACATGAATATTTTCCGCTACCGGAAATACTTTCGTTTCACCACTTACACTACGAATTACAATAACTGATACTTCTTTTTCAAAAGGCACCCATTTTTCTAGAATGCACTCTGCTTCATCCGCAAGCTCTCGTGCCTTCTCAACATCAGCTTCACTTCTTAAAACAACTTGCCCTTTCCCATCATATCCACCTGTCGTTGTTTTTAAGACGGAAGGAAATGATAATTCAGCAATCGCTTCAGTAAGCTGATTTTGATTTTGAACTAATCTATACATTGCTACTGGTAACCCAGCTTTCTCAATTGCATTCTTTTCTGTAAAACGATTTTGCGTTTTATTTAACAATTGACTACCTTGTGGTAAGTAAGCATGTTTTTCAAGCCATTGTAAACATCTATAATCAATATTCTCAAATTCATATGTGACAACGTCGCTTATCTCTGCTAAATGCTGAATTGCTTTTAGATCGTCATATGGTGCAACGACTTCAACATCAGCAACTTGTGCACATGGTGAATGCTTTGTAGGATCTAAAACAGCAATTTTATAACCCATTTCCTTAGCTGCCAACGCCATCATTCTTCCAAGCTGGCCGCCTCCAATAATGCCGATTGTTTTTCCAGGTAAAATGATTCTCGTCATACTAGCTCACTACCTTCACGCACAGTTTTCTCAATAGCTTCTCGTCTCAACTCTAATGCATCATGTATATCATCATGAAATGATCCAAGTATTTGTGCAGCAAGTAATCCAGCATTCGTTGAACCAGCCTTACCAATTGCAACAGTTGCAACTGGAACCCCTCCTGGCATTTGGACAATGGATAATAATGAATCTAGACCGTTTAACGCTTTTGATTGAACTGGGACACCGATTACAGGAAGATTTGTCTTCGCTGCAACCATTCCTGGTAAATGTGCTGCTCCACCGGCTCCAGCAATAATAACTTTTAATCCACGTTCACGAGCTGTTTCTGCATATTCAAACATATAATCCGGAGTCCGATGAGCGGATACAACTTTTTTCTCATACGGTATATTTAATTCATCTAAAATGTCACAAGCATATTTCATTGTTTCCCAGTCTGACGTGCTTCCCATTATGACTCCAACTAGTGATTTCATATTAGAATCCCCCCGATTCAAATAAAAAAAGCCTGAAATAGAACAGTTTCTCTTTTACTATGAGAGAAAGCGCTCTACTCAGGCATACGTATCCCTTGTGAATAGAAAAATACCGAGTGACTTTCCCTCATAGTCTAACGAATAACGGGCGTTAGGTAGAGACTTGCAGGCCATATCCCCGCGATTATATGAGGTCTTATATATTATTGTTTCTATGGCTATATTAACAATATTTCATAAACAATGTCAATAAATAATCGAATGTTTTTTTATTAGTCATCGATAACGTTCGTGTTTTAGTTATATTCAAAAGAAGAATTGCAACTATATACAAGAAGAAAAGGGAATTAGAATATATATTTCTAGAGATCTATTTTATACATAACTGTTCATATATACTGTTGTGTCTACAAATCAATATAATTTATAAGGAGGATAACCGTGAAAAAATAACTATGCTATTATCATATTTGTTTTTCTCTGTCGCAGCAATTTCTGTAATTATTGAATACTTATTGATATCATCCCATTTTTAAAATGTACACTTATGATAGAAATAATGTTTCCTATCTTAGGGATTATTTTAGGGGAATTTGGAAAATTAGGAGCACGAAAAATCATTGCCATTATTTTAAATAGTCTCTATTTCATCCTTTTTTCGTCTTTAGGATTATTAAATTTATGAATTTTAACCTTCGGTAAATAAAAATAAACACAAAAAAACCTAAGTCGAAACGACTTAGGTTTTTGCTTGGCGACGTCCTACTCTCACAGGGACAAGGTCCCAACTACCATCGGCGCTAGAGAGCTTAACTTCCGTGTTCGGTATGGGAACGGGTGTG
>NZ_QNRN01000032.1:0-15493 GCF_003315125.1 Bacillus sp. DB-2
CCAAAAACGACTCAACCATCGAGCTCCGATAGAATATCGAATCTCGATGGCTGCTTAGTCTTTTTAATACTGTCTACTTGACAGGGATAAGACCATTGAAGGACTCTTTTTTATTTGACAGTTTTCCACCCTAAACATTTTCTTGGTCTTTGATTAATAAGAAGTAGTGCTTGATTCAATTGTTGTTGTTGTTGTGAAACAAGGATCAAACCTGTTTTTTTTTGGATAAAATTCACGCAATAGACCATTTGCGTTTTCGTTACTTCCACGTTGTCAGGAAGGATAGGGATTGGCAAAGAACACTGCTATTTTCAGGTTATTTTTCTACTTGTTGATAACACGAAAATTCTTTTCCTCTATCAACATTAGTTATTTTGAACATACAATTTGCGCATGTGATACGGATAAATATAAACCAGATTCTAGAAAAAGGGCTGTCACATAGGACAGCCCTTTTTTCTACTACATAAGGTAGCGTAAATAAATATATATATGAGAAATGATTAATGAAACGATCATAATTGGGAAGCCGACTTTAAGGAATTCCATGTAGCTGAATTTATGTCCTTCACGACTTGCGATTCCGGCTACGATTACGTTAGCAGAAGCCCCGATTAATGTTCCGTTTCCACCTAAGCAAGCACCTAATGCTAATGCCCACCATAGTACGTCGATTTGTGCGTCAGAAGGTGATAAACCTAGCCCAACTGCCATATCGTTAATAAGTGGAATCATTGTTGCAACGAATGGAATGTTATCGATTGTTGCAGAGGCGATACCAGATACCCATAGAATAAGGATAGATGCCTGAGAAATATCTCCGCCTGTTATTCCAATTACTTTTTGAGCTAGCATTTTGATAAGCCCGATATCGATAAGTCCTCCAACGAGTACGAATAGTCCCGCGAAGAAGAAGATTGTTACCCACTCTACACTTGCGAATACCTCTTCAATTTCATGTTCTTTCACACCGATTAGCATAAGTACAGTAGCGCCAGTTAAGGCGATGATAGCTGCATCAATATGGAAAATGGAATGAGTCATGAAGCCTACAATAGTAAGGCCAAGTACTGTTAAAGATTTCTTCATTAATACTGGGTCTTTAATGTATTGTTTTTCATCTAAGCTCATTAACTTTTTAATTTGTACAGGATCAGCAATTAATTGCTTACGGTACATGAAGTAAAGAATTGTTGCTGTAACAGCAATAATGATGATTACGATAGGTGCTAAGTTGAATAAGAAAGCATTGAAATCTAAATGCTTATTTGCAGAACCAATCATAATATTTGGCGGATCACCAATTAATGTTGCTGTTCCTCCGATATTTGAAAAAATAATTTCAGAAAGTAAATATGGGACAGGATTTACTTGCAAGATGCGCGTAATAGATAAAGTAACTGGAACAACAAGAAGTACTGTTGTAACGTTATCTAAAAATGCGGAGCCAAGCGCGGTAAGTAAGGAAAGTGAAATTAAAATTTTAATTGGATTTCCTTGTGCTCCTTTTGCGGCTTTAATGGCAACGTATTGGAAGACACCTGACTTACTTGTAATGTTTACGAGTATCATCATACCGATGAGTAATGTAATTGTTCCCCATTCAATATGTTTCGTAAAGGCATTGTGTAAGTCAACGACCCCTGCAATTACCATGAATGCTGCACCAAGAAGTGCGATGACAGCACGGTTAATTTTTTCAGAAATAATAATGGCATATGTAATTAAAAAGACTGCGATAGCGAAATAATACTGCCAGTTTGCGAGTTCTTGCGTTGTTTCGTGCAAAACTCTCATCTCCTTTCATTCACTTTTCTTAGTGTGTCAAAAAATTAACTAGATGAAACACACATAACGTCATTATAAAGTAGAAAAATGGCGGATGTAAATGAAAGGGTTTATTTTGTCATATTTTCTGCATAGGTCATTTTTTCTTATTTTTAAAAATATTTGTGGGCATCTGACATATATATAAGATACATCCAATCTGAATATTTAAAATCGAATCAGCATTCGAGCTTGTTCGTGTAGGAGTATCAAATAGAAAGGAATGACAAATATGATAAGGAAGGGATCGTATGGATGAACAACGATTTTTGTTTTTAGACTTTGAGTTTACGATGCCCCAGCATAGAAAAAAGCCAAAAGGTTTTTTCCCAGAAATTATTGAGGTCGGACTCGTTTCAGTTGTTGGTTGTAAGGTGGAAGATACGTATTCATCGCATATTAGACCGAAAACATTTCCGTCTTTAACGGATCGATGTAAAAAATTTTTAGGAATTAAACAGGAAGTAGTGGACAAAGGAATTTCTTTTCATGAACTTGTTGAGAAACTTGCAGAATATGAGAAGAGTGGTAAACCGACAATTGTAACGTGGGGAAATATGGATATGAAAGTCTTAAAGCATAACTGTGAAATGGCGGGAGTAGAATTTCCATTCTTTGGACAGTGTCGTGATTTATCGCTTGAGTATAAGAAGTTTTTTGGAGAGAGAAATCAAACAGGGCTGTGGAAAGCAATTGAGGCGTATGGAAAAGCAGGAACAGGAAAGCATCATTGTGCGCTTGATGATGCGATGACGACGTATAATATTTTTAAGTTAGTAGAAAAAGATAAAGAGTATTTAGTCAAACCAGCACCTCCGACATTAGGGGAACTTGTTGATTTTTCGAAAGTGTTAAAGAAAGTGAGTACACAGTAACGACCAAATTGCAAAATATGTAATTTGGTCGTTTTGTTTTTTAAAGTTTGTAATCTTGCTTCAATTGCTGAAGTGTTTCTAGACTACGCCCCGCAAAAGGTGAATCATCTTCAGAAAATGAATTCATTTGAGTTTCTAATGCTAATTTTAGTGACTCTGTATAATCCGGAATTTCCCCTTCATATTTCTTCACCATTTGCTCTGGAATGTTCGTCTGTTCACGAAAAGCTAAAGCACGTCTTTCATGGAAAAATGGTACGTCAGCTTGTTTTACGTTATGTAAGTCACCTTGCACGGGATGTTTTAAAACAGCTAACACTTTTACGACGTAACTGCCAGGACGGCTATTTGTAATTTCGCCGATGTATTTTCCAGTTTTATAAATACCAGTAACGATTTCACCAATTTCAAATGTTTCTCTCATATTTTTCACCTCAAGTTTATAGTAAGGAAAGTATAAGAAGGAGTCAAAGAAATTAGTTGATTTTTGAATGTCCTTGAGAATATGACAGGCTTCAATTATAATTTAAGGTGATAAAACAGAAAATTCTGATGTTTATTCTTACTATAAATTCCCCGATAAGGAGTGTTTCATATGATGCCTTTATATTTTCCTGAAGATAAAACGGAGTATATTATTCCAGGTATTGTTTGCGTTCTATTTATCATCGGTGCGGTTGCTACGTGGCGTATGTTTATTCTTGTATCAAAACGAGAAGCAGAGCGATTACAGAAAGTAGAAGAAAAGCTTTTAGCTGAAAAGAAACGGTAATTCATTTTTGTATGTTTCCCTCTATGCTCGGACAATCTAAGGGCAGAAAGCATTTTGGAGGGAATTGAATGAAAAGACGGCTTTTTTTCAGTTGTTGTTTATTATTTCTAATGGCGGGTTGTGACCAAGGGAAGCCGAAAGAAATTGATGTGAAATTACATAATGCTTCAGGTGATGAAGTTGGGACTGCAAAAGTAGTTCAGCAAACAAGTGGAGTGAAAATTAAGATTAAAGCGGAAGGCTTTACACCAGGACCACACGGGATACATGTGCATGAAATCGGAGAATGTAAAGCGCCACGTTTCGAATCATCTGGGAATCATTTTAATCCGGATAATAAAAAGCACGGACTCCTCAATCCGAAGGGCGCAGAAAATGGTGATTTACCGAACGTAATTGCAGACGGTTCGGGAAAGATTAAAGCAGAAATCGATGCTCCGCATATAACGCTTGAAGAAGGAAAAACGACGATTCATAGAAAAGATGGAGCGTCTATTATTATTACAGAAAACGCTGATGATGGTATGACGCAACCAACGGGTAAATCTGGTGGCCGAATTGCTTGCGGTGTTATCGTAAAAAAAGTGTCGGATATGAAGAAAAAATAGAAGCTACCTTGAATGGTAGATTTTGTTGTAAAACCGCATGATAGTAAGTGGAATTATATCGATTTATCGAAAAAAAGGAGGCTATCCCAAAATCATTTTGGGATAGCCTCCTTTTTTGTTATGAGAATGTATGGTGTAGTCTGTTTAAAATTTCTTCTAAAACAGATCTAGGACAGCCAATGTTAATTCGGATATAGGCTTCCCCGCCCATTCCGTATTTCTCACCAGGCTCAACGATGATTTTACCTTTCTCTTCAAGCAATGCTGTTCGTTCATCTTGAGAAAGATCCAAGTGGGAACAATCAATCCACAGTAAAAAACTGCCTTCTGGTTTAATTACAGAAAGAGCTGGTATGTGATTTTGAATATACTTACAAGCAAATTGAGCGTTATCTTCAACGTACAATCGAATTTCATTTAGCCAATCATTACATTCTGTATAGGCACTTTGCATTGCTGTATAAGCAAATGTATTTAATCCGTGGAATCCTTGTCTATATTGGATAGACATAAACGCATTACGGAGATTTTCATTCGGAATAATAATGATCGATGCTTGTAATCCAGCGATATTAAATGTTTTGCTCGGAGCCATACAAGTAATAGTGCGTGCTGCTAATTCTTCAGATAAAGAAGCAAACGGTGTATGAGTATGGCCTCTATAAATAATATCGGCATGAATTTCATCCGCGACAACGGTTACATTATATTGCGTACATAACGTACCGAGTTTTGTTAGCTCCTCTTTCGTCCAAACGCGCCCGATAGGATTGTGAGGGCTGCAAAGAAGCATTAGTTTTACACCTTGTTTAAATTGAGTTTCTAGATGCTCGAAGTCTATCTTATATATGCCATTTTGTTTAAACAAGGGACTCTCACATAATTGTCTATTATTTGTTTTGACCATTTCAAAAAATGGTGGATAAATAGGAGGTTGTACGAGTACGGCTTCTCCTTCTTTCGTTATAGCTTGTATGCTCGTACTAAGAGCTGGGACGATACCTGCGCTAAATACAATCCATTCTTTTTGTATTTCCCAATTGTATTGGCTTTTCGTCCAATTACAAATGATATTCCCAATATTTTCAGGAGGAAGTGTATAGCCGAAAATAGGATGTTCTGTGCGTTTTTGTAATGCAGTTTGAATTGGTTTTGGTACTTCAAAATCCATATCGGCAATCCAAGCGTGGATGAGCTCTTCATTTTTATATGTATCCCATTTTGTACTATGCGTTCCGCGACGATTTACCGTTTTATGAAATAGTTGCATATGTTTGCTCCTTTCTTCTGTCAAACTGTTAAGTTATGAAAATTCTCACTCTTCTTATAGAATAGCTGATGTGATACGATAAAGAAAAGCATTAAAAAGTGAAAAGGCGGGAAGCAGATGGGTGCATATGACAAAATGATTGAGGTTGTGAAAAATTGGGATCCGTTTCAAATGGGACCGGAGTTTTATGAAACAGAAGCGAGCGATGTTGTAAACGTCGTAAGTGTGTTTGATGATCCGAAATACATCGCAAAGAAGATTCAACATATATACTTTATGTCTTTTGAAGAAGTACCTGCACTTGAAAAATGCGAAAAATTAGCAGTAGAGTTACTCGTACTAAAAGAAGGCGGAAGTTGTTCATTATAGGCTGTCGGAATTTACGACAGCCTTTTTGTTTATTTTCATTTGTGCGGATGGATTAAAGCTTCACTTTATCCCGCTATTTGCGGGCAGTAAGACTCCAGCCTCAAAATTCGGTTGAAGCAAAGAAGATAGGCGAGAAATCAAACTGCCCGTAAAAACCCCCACGGATTAAATTCTCACTTTATTGCGCCGCAAACGTAATAATTTCTTCATAAACATGATCGGGCTTTTCTTCAGGTAGTAAGTGCCCTGTATTTTCGTAAGAAATGAAAGTTGAATTAGGTAGGTCCTTATGGAGACGGTGTCCTACATGTACAGGGACGACGCGATCTTTTTCACCCCAAATGAGTAATACTGGGGTTTCGATTTTTTGTAATTCAGTTGAAGATAAGTCACCTTCACGGTCTCTTATCATTCGAGTTAAAGCAGGGAATATACGATCATCATAAAAAGGAGCAGCGTAGCCTTCCATCATTTCATTGTCAATTAATGAATGGTCATGAACGACATTCATTAAGTTATGGACGATGCCCCTTCGAATAATCCAGTTCTTCACGTATAAGTGGAAGAACGGTAAATAAGAGGAGTACAGTAAAGGTAAGTTTGCGCGTGCTAAATAACTAGAGCTACATAGTAAAATCGTCTTTGAAATTAATTCAGGGCGTAAACGGTTTACAAAGAGTGAAATTTGTCCGCCCATAGAATGGCCAACTAATACAATATTCGCGAGAGATAAATGTTCGATTAAATCGATAATAATAGCCGCTAAATTGTGATAAGAATATTTAAAGAGATGAGATTTATCACTTTTTCCGAATGGTGGTAAATCAAGGGCAATTACTGTACCTTCCTTTGTTAGTAAAGGAATGAGTCGTCGATAGCTAAATGAGGAAGAGAGGAAGCCGTGAACGAGTACGAAAGTAGGTCGTTCTTTTTTAGTATTATGTTCATACAATTCGTAATGAATAGTAGTCCCGCGAGTGGAAAAAGTGAAGTAAGGGCATTTGCATTCATGGTTCATTTTTTGTCACTCCATTGATTTTTGTTCATATCATCTCCCCGCAAGAAACAAAATATGTTAACAAAAAAAGGCAAGATGACATCGTCATCTTGCCTTTCGTTTATTCATTATTATCTGCGAACAATATTAGGCGGTGTTTCTCCTTGTAACCCTGCAACTAAATTTTCAGCAGCTGTCATTGCCATTTGCTGCCTAGTTTTTAATGTTGCAGACCCAATGTGCGGTAAAGTCACAACATTTTGTAATGATAAGAGCGGATTATCTTTTTGAATCGGCTCTTGTGTAAAAGTATCGATGCCCGCTGCGAAGATTTTCTTTTCTGTTAATGCATGGATTAACGCTTCTTCATCTACTGTTTTTCCGCGAGAAGCATTAATGAAGATTGCAGTTTCTTGCATTAATGAAAATTCCTTTTCTCCAATAAGATGATATGTTTCATCTGTTAGTGGAGTAAGAAGGACAATAAAGTCAGATTGTTTTAGTAGCGTCTGTAAATCACAATATGTAGCATCGAATTTTTGCTCTGCTTCTTCTTTACGGCGACGGTTATAATAAAGAACATTCATATCAAATCCGAATTTCGCTCGTTTTGCGACAGCTTCACCAATGCGTCCCATTCCGATAATACCGATTGTACTATGGTGTACATCTAGTCCGAAGTGTTCTTTTCCAATTTCAGCGTTCCATTCACCATTTTTCACGTAGGAGTCGAGTTCACAAACACGGCGACCGGCAGATAACATAAGAGCGAAAACAAGGTCGGCTACTGTATCATCTAGTACGTATGGTGTATTCGTTCCGATGACATTTCGCTTTTCCATCGCTTGTAAATCAAAATTATCGTAACCGACAGAAATGTTGCTTACTACTTTTAAGTTAGGAGCCGCTTCTAATAATTCTTCATTAATAGCAGATCCAAAATTTAATAAACCATCTTTATCTTGTATTTTCTCTAATAGAACATCACGAGGTACCTTCTCATCTTGATCCCATTTTTCGAAATCACAGTGTTCTGATAAATAGTTTTCTACAAATGTTGGAACTGGTTCGGCAATATATACTTTTGGTTTCACGGTTCCATCCCCTTTCGCTTTATCACGCATTTTTCCGCTGATTAAAGGTTCACTTTACCCCGCATTAACGAGCAGTAAGACTCCCACCTAAAAAGACGGTTGAGGCAAAGAAGTGAGGTGGGAGATCAACTGCTCGTAAAAGCCCGATTGGTTCAACTAATAATCCATGGGGTGAACCTTTCCATGGATTAAAGTTTCACTTTATTTTGACATAATTCTCTAAAAAAATCTTCTTTTCAAACTGGAAAGGGTATTTGTATAATTTAGACACAACAGAAAAGGAAGGATGATTTATATGGTGACAGAGAAAGAATTGGAATTATTAGCTTGTCTTGAAAAGAATAGTCGTTTATCTGTAGATACATTAGCGAAGTTGTTAAATATAGAAGTAGAAGAAGCGAAAAAAATGGTTACGAAATTAGAAAGTGAAAAGATTATCGTGGACTATGTAACACATATCGATTGGACAAAAGTGAAAGAACATACTGGTTTAACGGCGATGATTGATGTGAAAGTTACACCGAAGCGTGGTGTCGGTTTTGATGCAGTAGCTGAACAAATTTATCGTTATTCAGAAGTAAAATCTGCGTATTTAATGTCAGGGACATACGATCTTTCTATTACATTAGAAGGAAAGACGATGGGAGAAGTAGCGATGTTTGTTTCTGAGAAATTAGCAACAATTGAATCTGTCGTTTCTACAACAACGCATTTCATTTTGAAGAAGTATAAACATGAGGGAATTATTTACGAAAAAAACGATGATGATAAGCGCATTGTGGTGACACCATGAAGCAATTTGAACTATCTAGAACGGCAGAATCTTTACAACCATCTGGTATTCGAAAGTTTTTCGATTTAGCAGCAAATATGAAAGGTGTTATTTCTCTTGGAGTAGGAGAGCCGGACTTTGTTACACCTTGGAATGTAAGGCAAGCATGTATTCGTTCTTTAGAACAAGGATATACGTCATATACAGCAAATGCAGGATTATTGGAGCTCCGTCAAGAAATAGCAAAGTATCTAGAAAAACAATTTGCAGTATCTTATGATCCAAACGATGAAATCATCGTTACAGTTGGAGCGAGTCAGGCGTTAGATGTAGCGATGCGTGCCATTATAAATCCTGATGATGAAGTACTCATTATTGAACCAAGTTTCGTTTCTTATGCACCGCTTGTGATATTAGCTGGAGGAGTTCCGGTTCCTGTGGCAACGACTTTAGAAAACGAGTTTAAAGTACAACCAGAACAAATTGAAGCAGCTATTACAGCGAAAACAAAGGCAATTTTGCTTTGTTCACCAAATAATCCAACAGGTGCAATGTTAAACAAACCCGAGCTTGAAGAAATAGCAGTGATTGTTGAGAAGTACAATTTAATCGTATTATCTGATGAAATCTATGCAGAGCTCGTATACGACGAAGCATATACGAGTTTCGCGAGTATTAAAAATATGCGTGCCCATACGATTTTAATTTCAGGATTTTCAAAAGGATTTGCGATGACAGGATGGCGTCTTGGGATGATTGCAGCCCCTGTTCAATTTTCAGAATTAATGCTCAAAATCCACCAGTATTCAATGATGTGTGCACCAACGATGTCTCAATTTGCAGCGCTTGAAGCATTACGCGGAGGAAATGATGAAGTAATTCGAATGAGAGATAGCTATAAAAAACGTCGTAACTTTATGACGACATCTTTCAATGAAATGGGCTTAACATGTCATGTGCCAGGCGGGGCATTTTATGTTTTCCCTTCTATAGCTTCAACCGGACTATCTTCAGCAGAATTTGCAGAACAATTATTATTAGAAGAAAAAGTGGCTGTTGTTCCTGGAAATGTGTTTGGCGGGAGTGGTGAAGGATTTATTCGTTGTTCATATGCAACATCGCTTGAGCAACTTATGGAAGCAATGAAGAGAATGGAACGGTTCATAGAGAATAAAAAAAGGACAAAACACAATACGTTTTGTCCATAAAAGGGGGGGAATACTAGAAAGCCATGTGTTAGTATTCTATCCTAATATTGGAGAATTATACGTATTACAGGAAATTTTTTCGTGAATTTTGAATGAGTTCTATCAAAGTGGTATAATTTACTAATATAAGGTGGGAGCATCCTCGGTGTTTTACTTAGGATACTTACTCACTAATCGGATATTTAACAATAACTACATCTGCTTTGCTATTTACAATTGTAGAGAAAATGGTAAACGTATGGGAGTGTTTCACATGTCAGAACAATATACAACGGGAGTGGTTGTAACAGGGAAAGTAACTGGAATTCAAGATTACGGTGCATTTGTAGCTTTGGATGCAGAAACACAAGGACTTGTGCATATATCTGAAATCACAAATGGGTATGTAAAAGACATTCATGACTTTTTAAAGGTCGGAGATACAGTAGAAGTAAAAGTACTTTCAATTGATGAAGAACACAGAAAAATGAGTTTATCGTTAAAAGCGGCGAAAAGAAAGCAAGGACGAATTCTTATACCGAATCCATCAGAGAACGGATTTAATACACTGCGAGAAAAGCTAGCGGAATGGATTGAAGAGTCGGAGGTAATAAAGTAAAAGAGGAACGCATATGAGCGTTCCTCTTTTACTGTGACTTATGATATATATATTTGCAAATATGATTGCATGCAATCATATTCGTATGTCGGAGGCGAAAAAGACATACTGACTATTGAATTTCATGTGTTTCTGGGTGAGTACCAAGATTCTCGGATGGTTTAAATAGTAAGCCGAGATTGATAAGCCCAGAAATACCAACGATGCCGTAAATAATACGTGCAAGAGCTGATTTCTGTCCCCCGAAAATAGCCGCTACTAAGTCAAACTGGAAGAACCCGATCAGTCCCCAGTTAACAGCGCCGATTACAGTGAAGACTAATGCGATACGTTGCAAGGTACTCATGAAAAGTCCCCCCCTTAATGTGAAGCGTGAGCAAGCAAGGAGTTAATAAGAAAATTTAACTCCTTTATAGAATGGTATAGTTTTGTTGTTTTTATACATGAAAAATGTACGAAAAACGATGTATATACATCTATACCGAAAAATCCGAATTTTTATGCAAAAAATGAACTTTTTCTAAAAAATAAATAATGGTTACGTTTACAATTGCTGAATCGCTTGATTTACAACTTTAGTTTCGCTAAAGTGAATACAGAAATACATATACATAATTGGAGGGAAAAAGATGAGTACACATGTAACGTTCGACTATTCTAAAGCGTTATCCTTCATCGGTGAAAATGAACTAACTTATTTACGTGATGCAGTAAAAGTAACACATCATGCAATCCACGAAAAAACTGGAGCTGGGAACGATTTCCTTGGGTGGGTAGAGCTTCCGCTTCAATATGATAAAGAAGAATTCGCTCGCATTCAAAAATGCGCAGAAAAAATTAAAAATGACTCTGATATTTTACTTGTTGTAGGTATTGGTGGTTCTTACCTAGGAGCACGCGCAGCAATTGAAATGTTAAACCATTCTTTCTATAACACGCTTTCTAAAGAACAACGTAAAACTCCACAAGTGCTATTTGTTGGACAAAACATTAGCTCCACTTACATGAAAGATTTAATGGACGTACTAGAAGGTAAAGACTTTTCTATTAACGTTATTTCCAAATCAGGTACAACAACAGAGCCTGCAATCGCATTCCGTATTTTCCGTAAATTATTAGAAGAAAAGTATGGAAAAGAAGAAGCACGCAAACGTATTTATGCGACTACAGATAAAGCGCGCGGTGCTTTAAAAACATTATCTGATAATGAAGGCTACGAAACGTTCGTTATTCCAGATGATGTTGGCGGTCGTTTCTCTGTATTAACACCAGTAGGTTTATTGCCAATCGCTGTAAGTGGCCTAAACATTGAAGAGATGATGAAAGGTGCAGCTGCTGGCCATAATGATTTCGCGAAATCAGAACTTGAAGAAAACCCAGCTTACCAATACGCAGTAGTTCGTAATGCTCTATATAATAAAGGGAAAACAATTGAAATGCTTGTTAACTATGAGCCAGCACTTCACTACTTCTCTGAGTGGTGGAAACAGTTATTTGGTGAAAGTGAAGGAAAAGATCAAAAAGGTATTTTCCCATCTTCAGCAAACTTCTCAACTGACTTACACTCATTAGGTCAATACATTCAAGAAGGTCGTCGTGACCTATTCGAAACAGTTCTTAAAGTAGGTAAATCTACACACGAACTAAAAATCGAATTAGACGACAACGATTTAGATGGATTAAACTACCTTGCTGGTGAAACGATAGACTTCGTAAACACAAAAGCATACGAAGGTACATTACTTGCACATAGCGATGGCGGAGTACCAAACTTAATCGTAAACATCCCTGAATTAAATGAGTACACATTCGGTTACCTTGTATACTTCTTCGAAAAAGCATGTGCGATGAGCGGCTACCTATTAGGCGTAAATCCATTTGACCAACCAGGAGTAGAAGCATACAAGAAAAACATGTTTGCTTTACTTGGTAAACCAGGATTTGAAGAATTAAAAGCAGAATTAGAAGAGCGTTTAAAATAATGAAAAGCGATCGGGTCTCCGGTCGCTTTTTATTATTTTATTGAAAGGTACATCGGTATATTCAAACTAGAATGGGTATGCTAAAGGAAAAGTCTAGGAGGGATGGGCTTGATTCCGATTCAATCAAAATTAGAAGGATGTACATATGCGTTATATAAGTTAGAAGAGGTTATGAAACCACTTGGATATAGTATTGGCGGTAATTGGGATTATGATAAAGGATGCTTTGATTATAAAATCGACGAAGAAGAAGGGTATCAATTTTTACGCGTACCATTTACAGCGGTGGATGGGGAACTAGATGTGCCTGGTGTAATAGTCCGTCTTGAAACACCGTATATTCTTTCGCACGTATATCAAGACGAACTAGATGATAATGTTAATGCTTTAACAGCTGGAACGAGTGGATTGGATCAATTTGCGGAGCCGCAAGATCCAGATGGAGATGTGAAAAGAAAGTATGTCAATATTGGTAAAGTATTGGTACAAGAACTAGAAAATCATTTTTTTAATGGTGAATAACGATGAGTATGTCGCTTTCGATGAGAATGAAAGAATGAACTGGATTGATCATATATTGTTCGTCGCGCTTTACACCTAGTAAGAGAATGTTTTGCTTTAAAAGAGTATAGCTACAATTTGCAAAGGATTGTCCGGTGCAGGACGGGGGAATCTCCATCAGTTGTAATTTGTTATCAGAGATTTCATCGTAAAGTGAGAATAGTACACCTGAAATGGAAGGGAATAAAAGAGAAGCGGTAAATACATAGCTCGTTAATTTATTTCCTTCTATAATTTCTGATACGCCAGCTCTCGTTGCATTTTGGATTTGTTCAGAAGTAAGAAGTTCAGCGATGCAGTGAATGTTTGGATTAAGTCCTTTTGCAGTTAAAATATTTAAAATGGACTGTGTATCTGCTAAGCTTTCGTTCTTCTCTTTATCCGCTGTTATTAATATAGTGTGAGCTGTTGTAATGTTAGCTTTTAATAAAGTTTGATCATGATGCGGACAACCTTTTATAAATTCTAAATGATGAAATGGCTTTGGAAGTAAAGAAAGTGTTTCATCAATTAAAACGATATCAAGGTTCGGTTGTAATATGTGCATTTGTTTTACAACATGTTTTGCACGCTCATTCCAGCCAACGATAATCATATGACCATTAGAGGTAGCAGCTGCTTCACCCTTAATTCTCATATATTGTTTATTAATCATGTCGGTAGCGAATAGAACCATATAATAAGAACAAAATCCCGTTCCTAATAAAATAATACATATACCAATAAGTTTTCCTATCGTTGTATGGGGGGCGAAATCGCCGTATCCAACGGTGAAAATGGTAACGATTGACCACCAAACCCCGTCGAACCATGTGGTGAAGTGAGATGGCTCTAATATATGTATAAGAAAGCCGGAGAAGGTAGTAAGTACAATAATAAAACAAATTAAACGAAAAATAATGGAATCACGAAATGTATCTACTAAATTCGGACGGGATTTCAAGTTCCTATTCCTCCTTACTTTTCAGGACTACATTCATTGTTACCATTATAGAAAAAAGAAAAACTCTCTAATTAAAAAGAGAGTTTTTCTTTAACTACTCAGTCACTCTATGAAAAAACGCCAGAAAAGCATTTTTAAAAATGACCGAGAGGGACTGGTTATGTATAGGATCGGTCAGTGTCTTTTCCTGCCATGCGCGAAGTTTTAAAACAAAGAAAGGTAGAGGACCATTTTATCTCCATGGCAGTAATCTATATGCTGAAAAATGAAAATAACTTTCTATAGGTAATAAGGTACGTATTCTCGCGGGAGTAATACTCCTTATCTAACTTCTAAATGAAAGGTATGGCTGGGTAGTAACGTTTTTCTTTATGTTACATACTCTCCACTTCGGTTTGTTGAACACTTTCAAGATGCTGAAGAGCATAATAAACATCAGCGGTATGTCTTTTTTGATCGATAGACAATTTCAAATGTAAATAGTGCGAACCATTTTCCAATGTCTTGAGCTTCATGTTCTTAACTTTTATATCCATTTCTTTTATTTCTTCAATTACGGTCGGGATATTGTCCATATTTCGTACAACGAGTTTCACTGCGATATCACGTTGGCGAAATGATCTAGGACCGACGTATTTCATCGCTAATGGTATAAGTTCTACACTAATCATAAGGAAACACATTCCGAAAATAGCCTCGATATAGAAACCAGCTCCAACGGCAATGCCGATGCCAGAAGCACCCCAAATCATAGCGGCGGTCGTTAATCCCGCAATACTATCGTTTCCTCTGCGTAAAATTACACCGGCACCTAAAAAACCAATTCCTGATACAATTTGAGCGGCAAGTCGAAGTGGATCCATATTCATATGATCGGTATGTGGTAAGTTGTAAGCTGCTTTAATAGAAACAATGGTTAGGAGGCAACTAATAATAGAAATAACTAAACAAGTTTTTAAGCCGAGTGGTTTACGTTTTAATTCGCGCTCTAAACCGATAGCGAATCCTAAAATAGCCGAGAGACCTAGTTTTATTAATAAGTCGGTGTAGTCCATGTATATTCCTCCTTGTATGATATAGTATATGAATAAAACGTTTATCCCGCTATTTGCGGGCAGTAAGCCCCGCCTCAAAATTCGCCGAATGCGAGAAAGTTAGGTGGGAGACGACTGCCCGTAAATGCCCGATTGGTGAAGGTTAATAATCAGTGTGGGGGATGAACACCCCCCACACTGATTAAAGTTTCACTTTATATAGAAAGAAACGTTTTGTGACAGAGGGACTTTCTATAGAATATATGTAGGAATTACTTAGAAATGAAAGAGATGTTTCGTTTAAGTATATGATATTAAAAAAGAAATGTAGTTGGTTTCAAAAAAGTTTTCAAAAGGTGTTGCATTTCATTTTTCTACATGATATATTAATAACCGTCGCTGATGCGGAAACGCAGAAAACGACAAAAAAGAAATTGAAAAACTTAGTTGACATCGAAAAATGAAGATGTTAACATAAGGAAGTCGCAAATGAGCGACTAAGTAGTTCTTTGAAAACTGAACGAAACAAACAACGTGAACGTCAATTTTTATTTTTAGATGCTAGACAAACTAACTTTATTGG
>NZ_QNRN01000033.1:0-14903 GCF_003315125.1 Bacillus sp. DB-2
AGGATCAAACTCTCCAATAAAGTTAGTTTGTCTAGCATCTAAAAATAAAAATTGACGTTTCACGTTGTTTGTTTCGTTTAGTTTTCAAAGTTCAATGCCGCGTTTCAGCGACTTTTATAATTTAACATTTTGACTTGAATCTGTCAACAACTTTTTTCTTTCGTTCCTGACGACGCTTATTAATTTATCATATTACTAATCGGTAAGTCAACGCTTTTTTAAAAAATGCCAAAATAAATTTATCTTGGCATTATATATAGCTTAATAATCACTAATGCAGCAACACCTGGCACCCCTAATAAACTTGATACTGTAGCTGTGCCCATGTTAATTGGAATATGAAAATCGAAATATGTCCCTGCAACATTCACAATAAATAGTAACGCTATACCTAAAGTGACATGAAAGAGTGCTTTCCCTATAAAACGTATTGGTTTAGCAGAAACACCAAAAACAAGAAAAATAAAAACTAAAGCAAGAATGCCAACAATAATAATTGTAGAATTCATTTTTTCCTCCTTATGAATGACCTATACATATCCATTTGTATGGGACAAGACAAGAAAAAAGAACATCTATAACATAACTCCTACCACTTCGTCTTTATAACCTTTAATCAATAATATTTCTTCTAAGCACTAACAATTAGATACAACTAATTCCATTCCCACTTTTTCTTTCTCCTCTTTATATCCCAAAAATAAAGTAGCCCTGTTACTCACAAATAAATCTATAAAAAGCAAAAGGTCCCGCTTTAAAAAGCAGGACCTTTTACCATTGTTCCATTTTCACAGGACGACGTTTTGCTTCTTTTAACAAGAAAAAATATTTCGCCTCTGCTATTTTTAAAGAACAAAGTACATCTTGGGACGGCTCAACACTTTGTTCAACCAGTCTCTTCTGACGTAGCCATTCATTCTTTACCTTTTCTAATAATACAATTAACTTATCGTCATACTCTTTACGCAACTTACCCTTTTTTTGAAAGAACATTTTCCCTTCTCCTCTTATATCTCTCTACGGCCTTCTAAAGCTTTCGATAGTGTTACTTCATCTGCATATTCTAAATCTCCACCAACTGGCAGACCATGTGCAATACGAGTTACTTTAATTCCTGTTGGCTTTAAGAGGCGGGATATGTACATCGCTGTGGCTTCCCCTTCAATATTAGGGTTTGTTGCTAATATCACTTCTTGTACTGTTTCATCTTGCAGTCTCTTTAATAACTGCGGGATATTAATATCCTCTGGTCCAATTCCCTCCATTGGAGAAATGGCACCACGCAAAACATGATATACACCTTGGTATTCTTTCATTTTTTCCATCGCAATTACATCTTTCGGCTCTTGTACTACACAAACAACCGATTGATCCCTATGCGAATCGTCACAAATATAACAAGGATCGCGGTCAGTGATATGTCCGCACACAGAACAATACGCTAAATCTCGCTTTGCATTCACAAGTGCTTTCGCAAAACCTAGTACATCATCCTCTTTCATATCTAACACGAAGAATGCCAATCGAACCGCTGTTTTCGGTCCGATTCCTGGCAACTTCATAAAACTATCGATTAATTTTGATATCGGTTCTGGATAATGCATATATCAATATCCTCCTAGAACATTCCACCTGGTAAGTTCATGCCTTTTGTAAATTTGCCCATTGTAGAGTTTGAAAGTTCATCAACCTTTTTAAGTGCATCATTCGTTGCAGCTAATACTAAGTCTTGTAACATTTCGATATCTTCTGGATCTACAACTTCTTCTTTAATTTTCACTTCAAGAACTTGCTTATGACCATTTGCAATAACAGTAACCATTCCGCCGCCAGCTGTACCTTCAACTGTTTTTTCGCCAAGCTCTTCTTGCGCCTTCGCCATGTCTTTTTGCATCTTTTGCATTTGTTTCATCATATTATTCATATTTCCCATTCCGCCACGCATCATAATTAATTCCTCCTCATTATTATTACTCTTTTATTTCAATAAGTTCTTGCCCTACTAATTTTACAGCCTCTTCTATAAGAGGATCTTCTTTTTGTTCTGGGCTTTCTTCAGAATCCCCACCTTCGCGTTGTAAAAAGTCTTCACGAATTTTACCCCATTCACTTTTTGGGATAGCAATCATATTTAACCTTTTACTTAACAATTCAAAAAGAGTTTGTTCCAATGTATCCATCGCTTCTCGATTTTCACTAGCCATTTTGCAATGAATCTCATATTGAAATGCTAACACATAGGTATCATCCGAAGCCGCAACTGGTTCACTATTTTCTAATAAAACAGCAAATGCTACTTTGTTATGTGACTTGAGCCTTCCTAATAATTCGCCCCATACAGCTTTTAACTGTTCTAAATCTTGACGCTTCGCTTGCTTTAACACTTCATTCACACGTCCAACAGGAATTTTCATACTTCCTGTTCGTACCGGTTTTGGTGTTGCCCGCGTCTCTCTTACTTCCTGCTGCACACCAGCTGGCACGCCATTCTTTTTAACTTGCTCTAACTCTTTCTCCAGCTGCTGCATCCTATTCATAATCGCTTGTAAACGATCTGCGCCGTTTGCTTGCATCATAAATTGCTGACACAGTTGCACCATAACAACTTCCAAGAATATTCTTGGATGGTTTGTCCACTTCATCTCCTGTTGTCCCTTACTAAGGGTATGAATAATTTCATAGATTACTTCCGGTTGCATTTCTTCACTTAACGTACGGAATTGATCATCTACAATTACCCGTTCCAACATATGTTCTAATTGTGGTGAAGTTTGATATAAAAGCATATCACGATAGTAGTAAATGAAATCCTCCATAAAGCGAACTGGATCTTTCCCTTTACTCATCATCTCATCTATAATACGTAACGCTCTTGATACATCATTTTCACGTATACATTCTACCAGGTCACCCAAATATCGCTGAGATACAGATCCTGTTACAGCTAAAACATCTTCACTCGTCACCGTCTCATCACTATAAGAAATAGCTTGATCAATAAGACTGAGCGCATCACGCATACCACCTTCGGCGGCACGCGCTACGATTTGTAACGCTTCATCTTCTACTTGCGTACCTTCATTTGTCACGACCGTCGATAATCTCTCAACGATATCATTTACTGATATCTTTCGAAACTCAAAACGCTGACAACGCGAAATAATTGTAGCTGGAATTTTATGCGGTTCTGTTGTCGCCAGAATAAAAATAACATGTCCTGGCGGCTCTTCTAAAGTTTTCAAAAGCGCATTAAAGGCACCCATAGAAAGCATGTGAACTTCATCAATAATGTATACTTTATATCCTACAGCACTTGGAGCATATTTTACTTTATCTCTTATATCTCGAATTTCATCTACACCGTTATTTGAAGCCGCATCAATTTCTAATACATCTGAAATAGACCCTTGTGTAATTCCTAAACAAGAAGGACATTCATTACAAGGTTCAGCTACCGGGGCGTGTTCACAGTTAATTGCCTTTGCAAATACTTTTGCAATTGTCGTTTTCCCTGTTCCCCTCGGACCCGAAAACAAATAAGCATGTGAAGCTTTCTCTTGAAGAAGGGCATTTTGCAACGTTTTTGTCACGTGCTTTTGACCGACTACATCTTCGAATTTTTGCGGTCTCCATGTTCGGTATAACGCTTGGTATGACACGAAAATACGGCCTCCCTCAAAGGTTATTATCTTATTTATTATAACCCATTCTGTTTATAGATTCCAAAAGTTATTTTCCATACAAAAAACTCACCTTTATATAAAGGTGAGTTTTGTATACATATATAACTGCCGTGCACCTTCTGTCGATTACGTACCATAAGCGTTACTCAAGCAGTTAGCTCGGTTCAGGCACTCCTGCGGCACACGAGAAAACCCGCTTATTGCTGCTTCCTTCCGGACCTGACAAGGTTCACGGGGTCCCGTTGCGCAGGACCCAAACGTCAACACCACTTACTTAAGGCAGACCTTACAGCAGCATAACCTCGAGAAGGGATTCAGCCTCGCTAGAGCGGATTGCGAGTATAGGGCACCGCTACCTCCCCGCTTAGCACGGCAAAGTTAAAACCAATATTCGGTTGCCTTGGATAAGGCATTATCAGTATAACTTGTTTTTTTACAAAATGCAAATACGTTAGTTACCATTACTTTTCTCTAGTTTTTTCACTTCTTTTCTTTTCTTACGAAGCTCCCTAAAAAAAATCGTTAACAACGTACCACATTCCTCTTCAAGTACACCAGCCACTACTTCACACTGATGATTAAAACGCTCATCAGTTAAAAGATTCATCAACGTACCTGCACATCCGCCTTTCGGATCGCTCGCACCATATACAACCCGTTTTATACGCGATAAAACAATTCCCCCTGCACACATTGGACAAGGTTCTAATGTTACATATAACGTTGCATCTTCTAAACGCCATGTCCCTAATTTTTTGCAAGCTTCATCAATAGCTAAGAGCTCGGCGTGAGCTATTGATCTCTGTTCAGTTTCTCTTAAGTTATGTGCGACACTAATCACTTCACCATCTAGCACAATTACAGCACCAATTGGTACCTCTTGTATCGCCTCCGCCTTCTTCGCTTCCTCTATTGCTAACTGCATAAAATATATATCTCGCTCCATAATATAGTCCTTTCACCAAAAATAAAATACACTTTTTCATTTCTTGCAGGTGGGATAACTTTTACAAATTCAATCCAACCTAAAGAAGAAAGAGAGGGAATTACATATGAAAAATACTGCCTTACTCATTATCGATATGATTAATGATTTTCAATTCTCCCACGGACCCATCCTGGCACAGAAATGTGAAATTATAAAGAACCCCATTTTACAATTAAAGGACACCATGAAATCATTGGGCTATCCAATAATTTATGTCAATGATCACTATCAACTTTGGAGATCTGATATTGATCAACTTATCACTCATTGTACAAATGAGTATAGTAAAAATATTATCGAGGCCATTGCTCCGCATACTGACGATTATATTTTTATTAAACCACATTACTCTGCTTTTTATGAAACACCTTTGAATTCTTTATTAGGTTATTTAAAAATCGAAAATCTCATTTTAACAGGAATTGCCGGGAACATATGCATCCTTTTTACAGCTAATGATGCCCATATGAGAAATTATACACTTTATGTACCACGGGATTGCATCGCTTCTAATAACGAGCAAGATAATGAACATGCTTTAAAAATAATGGAAGCCACATTAAAGGCAAATATTGTACCGTCATCCCAAATAAAATTTAATTAATACATATCTATTTTCTAACTTTTTATATCAAATTAGTCCGCTCGCTCTCCTCTTGTGCTACAATAATTCTGTTTTGTGTTTTTAGTAGTCACGGTAAATCACTGATTGAAAGGAGGAAACAGCGTGACCGGAGTACCATTTATCACGGTTGAAGGACCAATTGGTGTTGGAAAAACTTCACTTGCGAAGGAACTTTCAACTCACATGCAACTCCACTTACTAAAAGAGATTGTTGATGAAAATCCTTTTTTAGGAAAATTCTACGAAGACATCGACGAATGGAGTTTTCAAACAGAGATGTTCTTTCTTTGTAATAGATACAAACAACTAGAGGATATTAACATAAAGTATTTGAATCAAAGAAAGCCTGTAGTAGCAGATTATCATATATTTAAAAATTTAATTTTTGCATCCCGTACATTAAAAGATTCTCAATACGATAAATACATGCAAATTTATCGCATTCTTACGCAAGATATGCCTGTACCAAATGTCATCGTTTATTTAACAGCAAGCCTAGAAACATTACAAAAACGAATTGCCATGCGCGGAAGAGAATTCGAAAAAAATATGGATCCAAATTACTTGCTACAGCTTACAAAAGATTACGAAACAGCAATGAATGCTTTCAAAAAGGACCATCCGGATATTCCGGTATTAAAATTTAATGGAGACGATATGGATTTTGTAAGCAATCCTGATGATTTAAATGTCATCTTATCAGCTCTTCAAAATACTCTCTTGAAGGAGTCGAAATAACAATGAATTTAAGGCAAAAATATGATATACCAAATGATGCAGTTATCACTATTGCTGGAACAGTAGGTGTCGGTAAATCAACTATGACAACTGCATTGGCTAACGCTTTAGGTTATCGTACATCTTTTGAAAAAGTAGATTCCAACCCATATTTGGACAAGTTCTATGCTGATTTCACACGCTGGAGCTTTCACTTACAAGTTTACTTTTTAGCAGAACGATTTAAAGAACAAAAAAGAATTTTCGAATATGGTGGCGGTTTTGTTCAAGACCGTTCTATCTATGAGGACACTGGTATTTTCGCAAAAATGCATTACGAAAAGGGTACAATGACTGAAACTGATTATGAAACATACAAAGGTTTATTTGATGCTATGGTCATGACTCCTTACTTCCCTCATCCAGACTTATTAATTTACCTAGAAGGTTCTTTTGATGATATTGTCGATCGTATTCAAGAACGAGGACGTCCCATGGAGCAGCAAACACCAATTGAATATTGGAAAGAGATGCATGGACGTTACGATAACTGGATTAATAACTTTAATTCATGCCCTGTTTTACGATTAAACATTAATGAATACGATATTTTAAAAGATGGCGATTCAATCGAACCAATCATTAAAAAAATTGGACATTTTTTAAAACAAACACGTAAACTTGTAAAATAAAAAACCCGTGCATATGCACGGGTTTTCCTATGAAATTACTTTTTCTTTTTTGTCGGAGCAATAATTTCACTCTCTGGCTTTCCTGCATTAATACGCTGACGAACAGTACTCGTACTAATATCATATGTTTCAGCAATCTCTTTAACAGTCAATTCTTTCCCATTAATTACTGCTGTTAGTAATTTCCCTGTACGTTTTGGAGTTACTTCTTTTTGCACAGCTGGTTTTTCAGCTTCTTTTGGTACCTCTACTTTTTTTGCAACCTGTTTTACATCACAAGTGCAACCACAAAGTTTACGGAATGTATCATCACTTATAATGCGCGACACATTTGCACCACTGTTTAAAATTCTATTGTTCTTACAGACAGGACATTGTACATAATATAAAGTTTTTCCATCTAAAGGAAACGTTTGTATAATAAGATCCATGTTAACTCCTTTCATATCTATGAAGATAATCATCGGAATATGAGTGTGTAATAAGGACACTATATCCTTACATCATACTTTATGATTGGTTTTAAAATAAAAACTCGTTACGTGTTGGTAACGAGTTCTCCAATCTCCACTTATATGCGCTGTTGTCAATTATATCTGGAGGAGGTAGAGGGATTCGAACCCCCGCGCGACTCTCGCCGCCTGTCGGTTTTCAAGACCGATCCCTTCAGCCAGACTTGGGTATACCTCCATATTGACATCAAATATAATATCAAAAGAAAAACAGTTAGTCAACCCTACTATAATAAATTATGAGGAAAGGAAAATTTTACTTCCCCTCTCCTTTATGACACTGCTGACAACGTCCATAATTACCAATCACTCATACCGATGAATGTTTTAACTTATTTAATAACTGTTTTTCCTCCCATATAAGGGCGAAGAACTTCTGGAATTATAATTGTACCATCTTCTTGTTGGTAGTTCTCTAAAATAGCTGCCACTGTACGTCCAATTGCAAGACCAGATCCATTTAGTGTATGAACATGTTCCGGTTTGCCATTTGGCTCACGACGGAAACGGATATTCGCGCGTCTCGCTTGGAATGCCTCAAAATTACTACAAGAAGAAATTTCACGATATGTACCATAGCTTGGAATCCATACTTCAATATCGTATTTCTTCGCTGCTGTAAATCCTAAATCTCCTGTACACATGCTCATAACGCGATATGGCAACTCTAATAATTGTAACACGCGCTCTGCATCATTTGTTAATTTTTCTAACTCTTCGTAAGAATCTTCTGGTTTCACGAACTTAACAAGTTCAACTTTATTAAATTGGTGTTGGCGAATTAAACCACGTGTATCACGACCAGCTGAACCTGCTTCAGAACGGAAGCATGAGCTAAACGCAGCATATCGTATCGGCAATTGCTCTTTACTCACAATCTCATCACGATGCATATTCGTTACAGGTACTTCAGCTGTCGGGATTAGGAAATAATCTTCACTTTCAATACGGAATGCATCTTCTTCAAACTTCGGAAGTTGTCCTGTTCCTGTCATACTTGCACGGTTTACCATATAAGGAGGCAATACTTCCTCATATCCATGCTCATCAGTATGAAGGTCAAGCATAAAGCTAATCAAAGCACGTTCTAATCTTGCACCAGCACCTTTGTAAAATACAAATCGGCTTCCTGTTACTTTCCCAGCACGTTCAAAATCTAGAATCCCTAAATCAGTAGCAAGATCCCAATGCGGTTTTGGCTCATAAGTAAATTCTTTCACTTCTCCCCAAGTACGTGCTACTACGTTATCATCCTCTGTTTCACCTATTGGAGCAGATTCATGAGGGATATTTGGGATAGATAGCATTAATCTTTCTAAATCTTCTTCAACTGTACGAAGCTCATTATCAAGATCTTTTACTTTTTCCCCAACTTCACGCATTTCTAGAATTAGAGCTTCCGCATCTTTCTTTTCACGCTTTAATACTGAAATTTGTTGAGATACTTCGTTACGTTTACTTTTTAGTTCTTCTGTTTGAACAAGTAGCTCTCTTCTTCTCGTATCAAGTTCTTCAAAGCGACCAAAATCCGTTAAATCTTCGCCTCTATGCTGTAATTTTGCCTTTACTTCTTCAAAATTCGTACGTAAAAATTTAATATCAAGCATTATATACTCCTCCTTTTATTTTATAAAACACAAAAAACTCCCGTCCCTATACAAAGGGACGGGAGTTAACCCGCGTTGCCACCCTAGTTGAAAGCATTACCGCTTTCCTCTCAAGTAGAAATAACGGCTCTTCACCGGGAATGTTTACTAATCAAAAGATATTCCACATTCCATTCCAGGATGGATTCACAAACTGTTTCTATCGATTTCCACCAACCATCGACTCTCTATAAGAAACAACATTTGTTACTACTTCCTATCAACACGCTTATTTTATAAAATTGTTATCATCAATTTACTATAATCTTATACAAGTTGCAAGTTACTTATACAACTTTTTTCATTTTCGCTTCTTTTACCATTTCTACAAAGTATGCTGTTACACGATGATCATCCGTTAATTCCGGATGGAAAGAAGCAGCTAAAAACGGCCCCTGCCTTACCGCTACCATTCGCTCGCCATGCATAGAAAGTACTTCAACATCATCAGCTACATTTACAACATACGGAGCACGGATAAATACACCAACAAAGTCTTCTCCCACACCTTTCATTGAAAGTGCAGCTTCAAAACTATCTTTTTGGCGTCCGAACGCATTGCGCTCAACCGTAATATCCATAGCACCAATATGTGCTTCTTCATAGCCAATAAGTGTTTTCGCAAGAAGAATCATTCCTGCACATGTACCAAACATTGGTTTACCAGACTTCGCAAATGTACGAAGAGGCTCCATGAAAGCATACTTATCAATAAGACGGCGCATTGTTGTACTTTCACCGCCTGGTAAAATAAGACCATCAATCTCTTCAAGTTGCTCTATACGCTTTACAACAACAGCTTCTGCACCACTTTCCTCAACTGATTTTACATGCTCACGAACTGCACCTTGAAGACCTAGCACACCGATTTTCACCATTTTAAAGATCTCCTTTAATTACCATCCACGCTCTTGCATGCGTTGTTCTGGTAATAACGTTGAAATTTCGATACCTTTCATTGCATTACCTAATCCTTTAGAAAGGCTTGCAATTAGTTCGTAATCTTCATAATGAGTCGTTGCCTCAACGATTGCACGTGCAAATTTCTCTGGGTTCTCTGATTTGAAGATACCAGATCCAACAAATACACCATCAGCACCAAGTTGCATCATTAACGCTGCATCTGCTGGTGTTGCTACACCACCTGCTGCAAAGTTTACAACTGGCAGGCGACCAAGGCGTTTAATTTCAAGTAGTACTTCATAAGGAGCACCAGTATTTTTTGCATATGTCATTAACTCATCTTCACGTAGACTTGCAACTTGACGGATTTCTGCATTGACTTGGCGCATATGACGCACTGCCTCTACAATGTTTCCTGTTCCAGGTTCACCTTTTGTACGAAGCATAGCTGCACCTTCTGCAATACGACGTGCAGCTTCTCCGATATCGCGGCAACCACATACAAACGGAACTGTGTAATCACGTTTATTTAAATGGTATACTTCATCAGCAGGAGTCAATACTTCACTCTCATCGATATAGTCTACCCCTAATGATTCTAATACACGTGCTTCTACAAGGTGACCGATACGACATTTTGCCATAACCGGAATTGATACAGCACCCATAACTTCTTCAACAATTGTTGGATCTGCCATACGAGAAACGCCACCTGCTGCACGAATATCTGCAGGTACACGCTCTAATGCCATAACAGCAACTGCGCCTGCCTCTTCTGCAATCCTTGCTTGCTCAGCGTTAACTACGTCCATAATAACGCCGCCTTTTTGCATTTCTGCCATTCCACGTTTTACACGTTCTGTCCCTGTTACATTTGTCATGTACAAAAACCCCCCTAGGTGAATTGCTTTCCCCGTTAAAGAAGAAAATTAAGAATACTCTTACATTCTACCATTAACTATCTGATGCTTGTCTACTACTTTTTCATAAAGTCGGTATGAAAAATAGGAATAAGAAAAAGCTCCTACAATGAGGAGCTTTTAAAACCAACCTTTTACTGTATCAATAGCACCATTCCACATACCACTAAAGAAAGAACCAATTCCGCGCATAGAACGTGTAAACCAGCCTGCCTCTTCTACTTCAGATTTTGTTACAAGGTCTACTTGTAATGATTTTCCTGATAAAAATCCAGGATCATTACTATCTTTAGACGTTACAACCATTTGTCCAAGTGCAACTCCCTTTTTCAGAGGTGCTTCTTGTCCCTTATTTCCTTCTTTAAATTCTGTTTTATAAACGTCTTTACTTCCCTTTGGCATCGGAAGTGAAACAGCTTGCTTCGTTTGAACTGCTACATCTTTATCTTTCGCATTTTCAACTCTTACTGTTTCTTTTCCTTTGACCGAAGAACCTTTTTCATACATTTTCTTCATTTCAAAGTTAGCAAAGCCATAATCATATAATTTCTTCGTCTCATCGAAACGCGCTGTATGAGAACTTGTTTTAATAACTACAGAAATAAAACGCATACCGTTTCGTTCAACCGTACCAGTGAAGCAGTCCCCTGCTTCTGGAGTTGATCCTGTTTTTAGACCATCTACTCCGTCATATTCTTTAACTAAACCCTTTAACATCCAGTTCCAGTTCGACATCCCAAATTTCTCTTTTTCTGGACGGAAAACTTTTTTCGGGATTTTTGCTGTATCTAACACTTTTGGATAATCTTTAATTAAATGTTGCGCTAAAGTTGCAACATCCTTCGCAGACATTTTATTTTCTTCATCCGGTGTTGTACCTTCAGGATGCATCCCTTTTAAATCTTTGTTCGTTAAACCCGTAGAATTAACAAATTTATAATTTTTCAATCCTAGTTCTTTCGCTTTATCATTCATCATTTTTACGAAATCTACTTCTTTACCTGCAATTGCTTCTGCTAATGCAATTGTTGCACCATTTGCAGAAAAGATTGCCATTGCCTCGTATAACTCTTTTACTGTGTACAGGCCACCATTTTCTAATGCAACATTTGATAATGAAGCATCTTGTGAAATCTTATATGCATATTCAGAAACCTTAATTTTTTGATCCCACTTAAGTTTTCCTTTATCCACTGCTTCATGAACTAAATATTCACTCATCATCTTTGTCATACTAGCAATTGATAATAATTCATCTGCATTCTTTTGATATACAATTTTTCCAGAATTCGCTTCAACTAAAATCGCTGCACCTGCTTCAATGTTTAAAGCAGCTGCTGTTTCTGCTGATGCATTGCTATATGGTGCAAACATGCTACAAGCTATTGTAAGCACTGTTACCAACGCAATGAATCTTTTGCAAAACATACCTTTCACTTTTGCTACCCCCAATATCTATGTACTCACATAACCGTTATTCTAACATAATCAAAAAAAAATAGACAGAGATATCAAATCTCTGTCTATTTGTATATAAGACATTACAATGAGTAGTTTGGAGCCTCTTTTGTAATCTGTACGTGATGAGGATGGCTTTCACGTAAACCAGCACCTGACATACGAATGAACTGTGCATTCTCACGTAAGAATTCTAAATTCTGCGCTCCGCAATATCCCATACCTGCACGTAATCCACCAACTAATTGATGAACTGTATCTGCTAAAGGTCCTTTATATGGTACGCGTCCTTCAATACCTTCAGGAACAAGTTTTTTGTTTCCTTCTTGGAAGTAACGATCTTTACTTCCTTTTTCCATCGCTCCAACAGAACCCATACCACGATATACTTTAAATTGGCGACCTTGGTAAATTTCAGTTTCTCCAGGGCTTTCAGCAACACCAGCAAACATACTACCTAGCATAACAACGTGTGCTCCTGCTGCTAAAGCTTTAACCATATCACCAGAGTACTTAACACCGCCATCAGCAATAACTGGAATACCGTGTTTACGAGCTTCTGTTGCACAATCATAAACTGCTGTTAATTGTGGTACACCAACACCAGCTACAACACGCGTTGTACAAATAGAACCTGGTCCAATACCAACTTTAACTACGTTTGCACCAGCCTCAATTAATGCTTTCGTTGCTTCAGCTGTAGCAACATTTCCAGCGATAATATTTAGTGCTGGATATTTCGCACGAACTTCTTTTACTTTTTCAATAACACCTTTAGAATGCCCATGAGCTGTATCAAGTACAATTGCATCTACACTCGCTTTTACTAATGCATCGATACGAAGCATAGCATCAGCCGTTACACCAACAGCTGCTCCAACTAATAAGCGTCCCTGCTTATCTTTAGCAGAGTTTGGGAATTCAATTACTTTTTCAATATCTTTTATTGTAATAAGCCCTTGTAATACACCGTTATTATCAACAAGAGGGAGCTTTTCAATTTTATACTTTTGTAGGATTTTTTCAGCTTCTTCCAGTGTAGTACCAACTGGAGCTGTAATTAACTGTTCTTTTGTCATTACGTCAGAAATTTTGATTGAGTAGTCTTGGATGAAACGCATATCACGGTTTGTAATAATACCAACTAATTTTCGCTCATCTAAATTATTTACAACTGGTACACCTGAGATACGATATTTTCCCATAAGATGTTCTGCATCATATACTTGATGTTCTGGAGTTAAGAAGAAAGGATCTGAAATAACGCCGCTTTCAGAGCGCTTTACTTTATCAACTTGCTCTGCCTGTTGCTCAATAGACATATTCTTATGAATAATTCCTAAACCGCCTTGGCGAGCCATTGCAATAGCCATGTCAGCTTCTGTTACTGTATCCATTCCTGCACTAATTAACGGGATGTTTAACTGTAAGCTTTCAGATAAAACTGTTTTAACACTTACTTCTCTTGGTAATATATCTGACCTCGCTGGTACAAGTAATACATCATCAAAAGTCAAACCTTCTTTAACAAATTTAGATTCCCACATAATTGTTCCCCCCATGATACCAGAAATTATTATTAGTAGCTTATCAATTGGTTAAAATACTGTCAAGGACGTATATATATGTTAGAATTTTTAGACAATAAAAGGAGCGTAATATATGCATCAAACACATTGTACTTGGCAGCAATTAAGTTTCTTTTTTTCATCTCAAAATGTACAACGTTATCTTGCCCGTTGTTATGAAAAATCCTCCATACAAGATGCTGAAAAAAAAAGTTTTGAAAATTGTTATCCATTTATTTATTACTTAGAACACGGTAAAAATTATTATGAATTATATAAAACAGCGCCATTTTCCATTCAGCCAATGCTGTTATTTTATGGGATGGGGCAACTTTTTAAAGCCTGTTTATTAACTATTAATCCAAACTATCCAGAATCAACAACCGTTTTAGCACATGGAGTGACAACCCGTAAACGAAAAAAACAAGGATATCAATTTTTAGAAGATGAAGTGAAAATACAGAAAAATGGACTATTTACTCACGTGGCAGAACAACTGTTTCACATGAAACACTTAGAAACAGAAAAGTTTAATATGTTAGAGCTAATGGGGAAAATCCCTGAATTACAACATTTATTTCGCTATAGTCAAAAAGGAACAACATTATATAAAATTGATTCAACAAATAAAAATGAACTCTCTTTTTCAGTCAACATACTAGATCGACTACATATGACCAAAGAGAGATTTTCTCGTTACATCGAAACAGCTTGTAAGCATTTATCAATACAACACGTACCTGAGAAAAACAATGAATTAAATGTGTTTTTTTCAGCACCTATTCAATCATGGAATCCTATGTATAGCACACCTTTATACTATGAGCATCTTACTGACACGTATTATTTACCACTTACGACTGACCCTAGAAACTCTAAGCCAGTGTTGCCTGAGCTCCTTGTTCATTATTTATTGCTCTATAATTTAAGTATGATTTCTAGGTATGAAACAGATTGGTGGTATGACTTACTTGGAAGCTATGGATCTGAAGATTATCCGTTTATTTATCAATTTCTCAATATTTCTGCTCAAAAAATCCCTTACTATATTTCAGCATTTTTACTAGCAGAACCGGGCCTATTTCATGGGAAATAAAAAAAACACGAGTCAAATGACTCGTGTTTTTAGCTTGCTTGGCGACGTCCTACTCTCACAGGGACAAGGTCCCAACTACCATCGGCGCTAGAGAG
>NZ_QNRN01000034.1:0-8612 GCF_003315125.1 Bacillus sp. DB-2
TCAAACTCTCCAATAAAGTTAGTTTGTCTAGCATCTAAAAATAAAAATTGACGTTCACGTTGTTTGTTTCGTTCAGTTTTCAAAGAACTTGTCTGTCGCTCATTTGCGACTTCCTTATGTTAACATCTTCGTTAGTTAATGTCAACTAAGTTTTTCATTTTGTTTGCCGCGTTCTGCGTTATTGCATCGGCGACTTGTTCTATATTACACCTCTATATCCTAATCGTCAATACCTTTTATCCTTTTTATTTTATAAATTCTAAAGGGTATTGAACCTTCTTCATTTATACTCCGTTCCTAGAGATTAATAAACTGGTGCAATCACTTTCATAATCGACAGTTTATACTTTCTTACTTACACCTTTCTAAAGAATGAATAGCAAGCCAAACAAATATATATTAAAGGTAACACTTTTTATTTCGAGTACATTCCAGCTGCATTCACAATTATCTCCTACCACTTCTCTCTAGGAATTATAAATACACCATGCATTTACTAAAAATCTAATTAACTTAGGAGGCGTTATGAAATGCATGTTAATAAGAAGATCATTTATGTATCCCATGATGCCCATTTCCACGGAGCACAGCTGCTTTCTTTACATACTATTAAAGCTCTTAAAGAAAACTTTCATTACTCCGTCGCAATTATTTCTATTGGAACGGGCATTTTAATCCACGATTTTCAAAAGTATGGTCCTGTTTATTGCCTAGAGGAAGACTACCCAACAGAAAAAAGGGTCGAATTATTAATAAAGAAGTTACTATCACAAGACTATACCATCGCCATATGTAGTACCGTCATAATTGGTGATATAGTTGCATTACTAGCTAAACACAATATAAAAGTTATTTCATTAATACATGAATTGCCGCATTTAATACAACAGTACTCTGCCGAGGGGAAAGCTAGAAACATTGCCCAGTTTGCTTACAAAATTGTCTTCCCTTCACAGTACGTGTATGAAAAATTCCGTACAATCACCCAATTAGATCATCAAAAATGTCACATCCTCCCTCAAGGCTTGTTTAACCACAATCCTTATAAGAACAATATTGCAAAAGCTAGAAGCGAATTACGAAAAAAACACAACCTGCCTCTAGATAGCAAAATCATTTTAGGAGTAGGTTTCGCTGATCATCGGAAAGGGATAGATTTATTCTCACTTATTGCTTACTCAGTAAGAAAGGTTCATACGAATATTCATTTTATCTGGGTCGGGAGAACGGATGTTCATTTCTTTAACACGCTATCCCCAAGATATACAGCACATTTCACATTAGTTGAGCCTACTCCAGATATCGGTTTATATAACGCCGGGGCTGATTTATATTTGTTAACTTCAAGAGAAGATCCTTTTCCAAACGTTGTTTTAGAGGCATTAGATACAAAAGTCCCTGTTATAGGGTTTAAAAACGCTGGAGGTTTTGAAGATGTTGTTACGGAACAAACTGGCGCCTTAGTAGACTTTTTAAATTTACCGCAGGTGCTGGAAAGAATATATGAATTTATTGGAGATGAAGACTTACGATTACAAAAAGGGCGCTTTGGCCAAGAGCTTATTGAAAAAGATTTCAACTTTCTTCATTACATTTATCAACTGTTAAACCTACTTGATCATAATTACAAAAAAATAAGCGTAATCATACCGAACTATAATTACGAAAAATACTTATCTAACCGAGTTAAATCCATATTAAACCAAACCTATCCCCTTTACGAACTAATTTTCCTAGACGATGCCTCTACTGACAATAGCGTATCTATATTTGAACAGCTGCTCTCAAACGAAAATAAGCCCCACCTAAAAGTTCAGCAGATTATTAATGATAAAAACTCTGGTTCTGTATTTAAACAATGGATAAAAGGCATCTCTGCAGCAACCGGTGATTATATTTGGATTGCAGAGGCCGATGACTTATGTGATCAGACATTTTTAGAAGAAGTAATCCAAGGGTTTCATATAAATCGTGATGTTACCTTAAGCTACACACAATCAAAACAAATAGATGAACAAGGAAATATCCTAGCCAATCATTATTTAGATTACACAAATGATATTGATAAAGAAAAATGGAAAAGTTCTTATTTCCGAAAAGGGATAGATGAAATACAAGATACATTACTTATCAAAAACACCATACCTAATGTCTCAAGTGTAGTTTTTAAAAACATAGATATAAAAACTACAGAAAAACAATTAGAAAAGTTTAAAGTAGCTGGTGATTGGTTTTTCTATGTTTCTATTCTTAAAGAGGGGAACATTTATTTCAATCCAAAACCGCTAAACTATCATAGACGACATACAAATAGCGTAACGAGAACAGAAGATTCATATTCCCATTACAGTGAAGTTGTACAAATGCAGAATTTCATTAAAGAAACCTTTACTATCGACGACATTTCAAAAAAGAAAATGTACACATATAGAAAGTACCTTAAAGCATATTTGAAGATTTAATGATATATTTTCTTCGCCATCAGTATCTCTTGTAAAACGTTACTATCATTTAAAGGGGGTTACTCTTTGAAAGAATTTATAGAAGCAAATAAAGATTTGCTTTCTCAAATTGCACACAAATACAATGTAAATGTAAGTATCCATCCAGAGGATCATATCTTTCAATTCCTTGTCACTAATCCAGTCTTCCCATCTAAAAAAGAAGCGATAGATTATTATTTTCAAGATGGGAGAAAATCTGCAGAAACACTTTTAGATTTAATTACTTCCTTTTATCCCCCTATAGACACTCCAATTAAATTATTAGAATTCGCATCCGGATATGGCTGCGTAACACGTCATTTATTAAACCCACAAACGAACTTAAGTATAACTACCTGTGATATACATGAAGAGGCTATTACTTTTATTGAAAACACATTAAATACTTCTTCTATCTTATCTCACCCTGAACCTGAACAAGTAAAATTGGCCTCGTCTACGTATGATATCGTCTTTTGTCTATCCTTTTTTTCTCATATGCCTGATACAACTTGGTTTCGTTGGCTTCAAACATTGTATAATGCTGTTTCTCCTGAAGGCTTACTCATTTTCACAACTCATGGTTATCAAAGTAAAAAGTACTTCAGCTTTCCAGATTTAAATAAACAGGGTTATTGGTTTCTCCCTTCTAGTGAACAATTGGATTTAGATGTTCATCAATACGGGCAAACGATCGTTAGTCCCTCTTACGTATGTGACAAAATTAAATTATTACCCTATAACCCTGTCATCAAAAAATACACTGAAGGTTTTTGGTGGGAACATCAAGACCTTTGGGTAATAAAAAAAGAAATAAAATAATAAACCATGCTCTACTGATACAAAAGTAGGGCATGGCTTATTATTTTTTACTAAATAAGAACTCTTCAATCCATAGCTTATTTAATCTAATTCCACTTTTGAAATCTATTTTCGGTTCCCAATTACATTCTCGTCTTACTCTATCTATATTTAAAATGATTTTTTGAACATTTTCTTGCCTTTGTTTATAGCAGGTAAAGTCCACTTTTCTTTCCGTTAATTTCTCCAATTCTACTATAATTCGCTTTAAAGAGAGACCCCTTCCGCTCCCTATGTTATACACACAAGATTTCAAACGATTTAATTGTGATAGTTGTATAGTGATTTCAACTAAATCATCGATATAAATATAATCTCGAATAATCTCTTGTGGATTCCCATATATATTAATCTTGTCATTACTGAGATGCTGATACAAAAAACAATTTATTGCCCCAACTTTCTTTAAAGGATTTTGATATTTTCCATATGGATTAGAATATCTACATACAACATAGTCAATTCCGTATTTTTTCTTATAAAAGTACAAGTAATTTTCAAGCGATACTTTTGTTATTCCATAAGGAGAAAGTGGTTTTAATGGATGTTCCTCATCAATAGGTAAATATTCCGGTTCACCATAAACCGTGCCTCCAGAAGATGCTAATACAATTTTTTTAACAGGAAAATTTTTAACACTTTCCATGAAGTTAAGAAAAAAAAAGCTACTGTTTATATCTCCGAAAACATCTTCAATTGAAGTTGCTACATTAGACGTTGCAGCTAAATAAATAATAATATCCACACTCACTAAAGCTTTATATATATCTTTAACATTCGCTAAATCACCTTTAATAAATTCAACTTCACTTATAATATTTTGAGGAAAATTATTTATATGTCTGGAAAATACTTTTACATTTTGACCCTGTTTTAATAAACCTATTGCGAGGTTAATACCAATGAAACTATTTCCACCTACTATTAAATAATTATTCTTCCTCATAATATCCTCTCTAGTAATAAAATTTTTACTCGTCACACCTAGAAATACAAATAAATGAACTTGGTCACTTCTATTATTCATCCTCTTATAATTGTATGCCCCTTATAAATTTTCATTATCTTTATTTTATATTTTCCTTTTAGAATCGATACCTTATTTAAGATGACCGCAAAAACACTCATAATATTTACTCATTCCCATGAATATATTGGATTAGTAAAAACTTGCCTTCTCATATTCTCGTTTATTCTATTTAAAAACCTTCTCCATAAATAAAACTTTCAAAAAGGAGCACTACATGTATGAAGAATGTAAATCAAGAGCTTTTAAATCATGTAATCCTACATAAAGATCGAATCCCACATTTCCATAAAGACTTTCCACTTATACTATTCTGGAGCCATAGAAGCGGATGTACTACTTTAGCTAATTGGTTCTTTTTTCAAATTGGATTATTTACTGAAGCAAAGAAATACCATGACTTTATTCATTACTATGAATTCTGGGTGTATAAAAACAACACCAACTACATACCAGAGTTACAAAATGGGCTTCTAACAGCAAAAAAAGATGTTTGTAAACTTGTACGGAATCCCTATACAAGGGCGGTCAGCTCCTTTTTATTGCTTGCTGACAATCCATATGCTAGCCCTCAATGGGAAAGTATCCGGCATTATTTTTATAATGACAAATATAGTAATCAAGGAATATCATTTAAACAATTTTTATATTACGTTCAAGCATGCAGTTCCAATTCCCTAGCAATAGATATACATTTTAGTCAGCAATACGTCCCAGGTGAAGAAAACTTCATCCAATGCTATATTCCTTTAGAAGATTTTAATACACAAATCACCAAGATAGAACACACGTACGATTTGACTAAATCAAATTTAGCGCTTCTTACAAATTCAGATCATCATCGTGCTCATAAGATGCTTTATACGGGAAGCTATGCAGAACTTAGCATTACAGATGCATCCTTCCCCCGCTTTCCAACATATGAAAGCTTTTATGATAAAGAAACCATGGGTTTAGTTACAGAAATATATGCACAAGACTTTGAAATGTATCCGTACACAAAAGGGACATTCTAAGTCGATACATTCTTCAATGAATAAAAGCGAATGTATCGCATAGCATAAAGTGAAACTTTAATTAGCGTGGGGTTCTCTCCCGCTAATTGTTCCATTCTACCAATCTCACTTTTATGAGTTCCCTAATTTCCACCCACTCTCTTTGATTTCGCTGGTTGTTGACGTGTGTGTCATATGCATTTTTTTACACAGGAGTGATGTCATGTGGAAGGTAATTTGAAGCACAATAATGGATATTGCGTTATTTGTGAGAAGAAAGCTACATTTATAGAGCATAATGATTGGCTTAGAGATCACTACTTATGTTCTACATGCCACTCTATACCAAGGCAGCGCGCTCTAATCCATGTTTTAAATACATTTTTTCCAAAATGGGGTTCCTATCATATCCACGAATCCTCTCCTGGGGGAATTACAACTCAACTACTAATAAAAAACTGCAAAAACTATACATACTCTCAATACTTTAAAAACTACCCTCTCGGCCAATACTTTCAAGGGGTTAGATGCGAGAACTTAGAAGACATGACTTTTCAAAATGAATCTTTTGATTTATTCATTACTCAAGATGTCTTTGAACATGTAATGGAGCCAAACAAAGCCTTTAAAGAAATAGAGCGTGTATTAAAGCCTGGCGGCGCTCATGTGTTTACTGTCCCTTGGTATCATACACTCACAAAGACTTTACAAAGAGCAAGAATCAATAAAGAAGGAATCGAATATATTGAGGAGCCAATTTATCATGGTAATCCTATTGATGAGAACGGGTCTTTAGTAACATTTGATTGGGGTCAAGATATGATTGAATACATTTATACACATGCAAATATGTATACCATTGTTTATTTACACAAGGATAGATCACTGGGGTTAGATGCTGAATTTCTACATGTTTTTATTAGTAAAAAACACGAAAATGATTTTTAGGAACTATATAATTTGGAGGTTAACAAATGAATAACTTTAAGTTAGGAAGTGATTTTGATAACCTTGTTAGCCCACTTTCTGATGTTGAACTTCTTAATCTATTTATACAAAGTTGCTCACAAACAAAGATAAATGGCATCCCAGTACCTATGTTCCCCTCCGAAGAAATTCAACAACAGTTTGTAGGTGCTTCCTATGAACATGCTCTTTATGAAGCATATTTGTTTTATAGCCTTGTAAAAACATATGCCCAAAATTTAGGCGTTCCCTTGAATAAAGAACGGAAAATTTTAGACTTTGGTTGCGGATGGGGAAGAATCATACGCTTCTTTTTCAAAGATGTTCGCCATAAAAATTTACTTGGTATTGATGTAGATCCTGCAATGATTAACCTTTGCAACGAAACGTTAGGAAGAGGCAGGTATAAAATAGCTCCCCCACAACCTCCTGTAGAATTTATTAATGACAATTCATTAGACATCATATTCGCTTATTCTGTATTCTCACATTTATCCGAAGAAACTGCAGAAAATTGGATAAAGGAATTTTCAAGAATTCTTCGTCCAGGTGGAATCTTCATCGCCACAACACAAGCACGCTATTTTCTCGATTTCTGTCAACAATTTAAGGAACACCCTGAATTAATTCAAACGGGATGGCATAAAACTTTATCTCAAGCTTTTCCAGATATAAATCGTGCCATCTCGGATTATGAAAGCGGCAATTTTATCCACAGCCCTACGGGAGCTGGAGACGTTAGAAACAGTAGCTTCTATGGGGAAACCGTTATACCTAGAACTTATATTAAAAACCACTATGAGAAGTATTTAAAGCTACGGGACTTTTTTGATGATACAAACCGGTTACCCCAAGCTCTATTTGTTCTCCAAAAAGATTAACTCTTTTCGCTCATTTTATAATGAAGATCATTTTGTATCTCAGCCGTATATATTAAATCATCAAAGATTTCCATATCAAGCAAACTGCACAAAAGAATTCATTATGCAGCATAAACACAGTAAGTAAATAACATATCTCATGTTTTAACTAGATTCGAAAAATCAAAAGTAACTTCCCACCACTTGAACTACGAAGAACATAAGGGGGATATATTTTGAAAATAATCGCTTTTTACTTACCACAGTTTCATCAAATAAAAGAAAATGACCGATGGTGGGGGAAAGGGTTTACTGAATGGACAAATACTAAAAGTGCACGACCTTTATTTTCAGGACATTACCAACCTAGAGAACCTTATCAAGATTTTTATTATGACTTAACCACCCCATCCGTAAGAAAATGGCAAGCAGAAATCGCCAAAGCACATGGCATATATGGTTTTTGTTATTACCATTACTGGTTTAAAGGGAAGAGGCTATTGGAGGCACCCTTTAATGAGGTACTTAAGATGAAGGAACCAGATTTTCCATTTTGCCTTTCTTGGGCAAATGAACCGTGGACAAAAACTTGGGATGGTCTTGATAGTCACATATTAATGCCTCAAAATTATGGAGAATTATCGGATTGGAAAGAACACTTTGAGTATTTATTGCAAGCTTTCCAAGATGAGAGATATATCCGTATAGACGATAAACCACTATTCATTATTTATCGCCCTGGGCATATCCCTCATTGTGAACAAATGCTTCATTATTGGAATACACTCGCACAAGAAAATGGTTTGAAAGGTATATACTTTGCAGAAACATTAAACAGCTTTCCACTTCCTAATATAAATGGATTTGATGCTAGCATTCAATTCGAGCCTTTTTATACAATTGCTCATGATAGCTCTTCAGACATAAATAAGACAATATATGAGTCTGGTAAACAAATAAACGCTTGGGATTATGATAAAGTGTGGATGTATATACTAAAGCGATCTCCTCCAGAGAAAAAAACATTTCCTGGTGCCTTTGTTGACTGGGACAATACAGCACGCCGCAAAGACTTAAATAGCAGCATCTTCCTAGGTTCTACCTCTAGGAAGTTCACGATATATTTAAGCAAACAAATCCAGCGTACCTATTCTCTTTACAACAGCGAGTTTTTATTTATTAATGCGTGGAATGAATGGGCAGAAGGTACTTACTTAGAACCAGATAAAAGGCATGGATTCGCCTATTTAGAAGGAGTTAAGCAGGCAATTAACAGAGGTATGAAAGCATACAAAAAAGACGAGTCATTCTGACTCGTCTTAAAGTTGCTTGGCGACGTCCTACTCTCACAGGGACAAGGTCCCAACTACCATCGGCGCTAGAGAGCTTAACTTCCGTGTTCGGTATGGGAACGGGTGTG
>NZ_QNRN01000035.1:0-7390 GCF_003315125.1 Bacillus sp. DB-2
TTGAACTTTCTCCGATCCCAATTTTCTCTCATTATACAAGAAATACCCTATAGAATAGACTTTTTTTCAGTGTCTATTCTATAGGGTACATTTTATTATTACGCAACACCCTTTCTCCATAATACACTTCCTTTACTTCTCTTCCGGATAATGACAATAATTAATGATCGTGCCCTCTGTATCCGCTAGGTTAAGATAAATTAATCTTCTACCATGCTTATTCATTCGAAGTGTATGCTCTTCCATTCAAATACCTTGTTCTTTACATATGTTGTGTTTCAACACATTCTTTCCCTATTTTTAAATTTCATTTTCTTTTTTAGGGTTCATTTCAATTATTTTTAACAGCTGTTGTACCCTTTTATCATATGTATGTTCGATTAGCGTTCTCTTCAGCCCTTCCATCGCAATTTTCTTTCTTTGTGCCGGGTTCGATAAATATCTTTCAGCTTTCTCTATAAAATCAACCGCTGAGGTAAATGTCTCAATTTGTACCCCTGGAATATAACACTTTTCTAAATCTGAACGAATATCCGTCATTTGAAAAGAACCTGTACTAGCTATTTCGAATGTACGATTATTAATAGAACAAGCATTTACTTTTACTCTATTTCTATTAAATGTTAAATCCTCTATCGAGCGATGTATATTCATGTTGATTTTACTTTTTTTGTAATATCCTATACTGTTTTCGTAAACCAAAAATGGTAAAAGTAAAATTTTATCTTTCAATAACTCATAACTTTTTAGTCTATCCCAATTACAACCTATAATTAGAGTGTTTTTAGTCACTAAGTACTCTGCAATTGAATCAATAAATGCGAGCCGATTATCAAAAGCAGTCCCTATGAAACTAATATCAAATATGTATTCCTCTTCCCTAAGTATCGGCGTATATACAGGAGGTTCTGCTGCTAAAGGCAAATAATATACATTATCACAACCTAAATCTTTATAAAAATCAATACATCCTGTATCTTGCGTAAACACATAATCATAGTCAAGCACTAAGTTTTTCGTCACATCTGTAAAGTAAGGGTCATCTGTAAGCCAGAGTGCAGTTTTAAAGTTGTATTGTTTTAAATCTTGAATTCCCTTAATTATCCCTTCTTCAAAACCATGAAATACAATAATGAGTGCCGGTTTTATCTTTAAAGCCGTTTTCACCAAGTTTTCGTATGTTACCATCGTTACATTACGAATTGCCTTTTTCAAACTATTATATATAGATTCCTCTAGCGCCGGAAAATAGACAGGAACACTAGATGTAACAAATAATACGTTAAAATTTTCAGCACTATTTGAAATCTCCACAGATAACCACTCTCCAATACATGAAATTCACAATTTATATTATATGTATTGCATAAAATATATAGTTGGTTATAAAGCACTCTTTTTCTTTCATATATTACTGTGCAAAATGAGGATTGCTTACCCTATAGTCGGCTCCATTTGCTCGCAAATACTAAAAAAAATCATGCCCACTCCTACAGGATAGTGGATAGCTTCTCATAATATATATTCAACATTCCGAAATACTTTCGTCGAAATATTGAAAAGTATACAAATAAAAAGGCGTTACATTAGTACGTAACACCTTTCACAACAATACACTTCCTTTATTTCACTTCCGGATAATCACAATATTCAATAATCGTCCCTTCCGTATCCGCTGGGTTAAGGTAAATTAATCGTCTACCATGCTTATTGATGCGAAGCGTATGTTCTAACGTTCGAATCCCTTGTTCCTTTAATTCTTCTAAAGCCACATCTAAATCGTCTACACGATACGCAACATGATGGACACCTTTCCCTTTTTGCTTTATAAATCGTGCTATTGGAGAAGTCGTATTATTCGTTGGCGCAAGTAATTCGATTCTATCACCATCAACTTCAAGAATAGCTACTTCGCTTTCAACACCAGGTGCTTCACTTACGTATCGATCTATTAAAGTTCCTGATAAAACCTTTTCATAAAACTGTATCGTACTATCTATATCACGAACTGCGATCCCGATATGGTCAATTGTTTTTTTCATTTTATTTCCCCTATTACTTTATTTTTTCTATTCTTATCAATAGTAACAAAAAAAGTTATAGAATCAAATTCTATAACTTTTTTCATTTAACTTATTTTCTTATTCGCACTAGCTGCTGGTTGCACTCCATTTTTCGTTTTTACAACGCTAATACCATAGCCGATAAATCCACCGATAATCGCTGGGAAGATCCAGCCTAATCCTACTTCCTGCATCGGAAGGAATTTAGTGAACACTTGGCTTACTACTTCAATGTTAACTCCAGCTGCACTTAATCCATCGAATAAGCTGATGATAAATGTTACGATTAAGCTCACTTGATAAACTTCAGCTCTACCTTTGAATAACGAGTGGAAGAATGTTAAGAAAATCAGCACGATTGCTAGTGGATAAATTGCTGTTAATACTGGAACAGAAACTGCGATTAATTGTGTTAATCCTACGTTTGCAACAATAGCACTAAACACACATAACGTAATTGCAATTACCTTGTAAGGAACATTTGGGAATAGCTTATGGAAAAATGAAGAACACGCTGATACAAGTCCCACACTTGTTGTTAAACAAGCAACTGTAATCATTAACCCTAATAATACCCCGCCATATGATCCGAAATAGTAGTTAGAAACTTTTGCTAATACTTCTCCGCCGTTTTCTAAATGTCCAAGCTTCGCAACGCTTGAAGCTCCCATATAAGAAAGAGCTGTATAAATAATTGCTAAAATAGATGCAGCGATCAGTGTTGCTTTTGCACAAACAACCATAATTTGTGTTTTCGTTTTCGCACCTTTTTCTTTAATTGCATTAATAATGATGATCCCAAATACGAACGATGCAAGCGTGTCCATTGTTAAGTATCCTTCTTGGAATCCTTTGAAAAATGCATGTGATGTATATCCTTCAACTGGTGCTTGCATATCTCCAATTGGATGAATAAAAGCAACGATTACTAAAATACCGATGAATGTCAATTTAATTGGCGTTAATATTTTTCCAACAATATCGACAATTTTCGCAGGATTTAGCGAAAAAAAACAAGTGATGCTAAAGAATATAATTGTGAAAAGAATTAAAGGTGTAGAACCTAATCCCTCTGGCATAAAAGGCTTAAGACCAATTTCATAAGAAACATTTCCTGTTCTTGGTATTGCAAATAACGGACCGATCGCTAAGTATAAAACTGTTGTAAACACAATCCCGAATACCGGGTGAGCACGACTTGCTAATGACTGTAAATCATCTTTACCCGAAAAACCAAATGCTAATACACCTAGTAATGGTAAACCTACTCCTGTTACTAAAAATCCAGCGTTAGCAATCCATACATTCTCTCCTGCCGATTGACCAAGCATCGCTGGGAATATTAAATTTCCTGCTCCAAAAAATAGTGCAAATAACATTAATCCGATAACTACTATGAACGAAAACGGTACTTTATTCGCCATAATATAACCCCCATTCAAATTTCCTTATTTCATTTTCCAATTTTAACTAATTGAATTTTCTGAATATTTAATTTAAGTATCAACTATTCTTGAACTCATTATAGTTTGTTATATAATATTTTGCAATACTATTTTCAAACTTTTCATTCATTTTATGAATATACATTTTTTAACATGGAAATTAGACTAAAAAACCAACATGGTCATCCATGTTGGTTTTACATTTACTATCATTAATTAAAATTTCGCCGCTACTTTCTTAACGTTATCCAAACCTTCTTCAACAATTTGCTGTGAACGATCTGGATATTGATTGTGTCCTTCAATTACAACTGTCTCTGGATTTGCAATTCCCCAGAATCCAAGTACGTTTGTAACGTAATTAACAGCCATTTCCATAGGAGCCATTTGTTCAGAAGAGTAATCTGAACCACGAGCACCTAAAACAACTACTTTCTTATCACCAACTAAACCTTCTGGACCGTTCGCTGTATATTTAAACGTTTTTCCCGCTTGAGAAAGATATGAAATATACGTGATTAATGGTGCTGGTACTGTAAAGTTCCATAATGGGAATGCAAATACTACTTTTTCAGCTTCTAAAAACTGGTTTAAGTACTTATCCACTGTAGCAACTGCCTTCTCTTCTTCAGCTGTTATCTCCATTCCTTGACTACGTTTATATCCACCTGAAATAGCGATATTTCCGTAATACGGAAGATCTAATGCGAATAAATCTAACTCCGTAATTTCTGTATTCGGATTTGCTTCCTTATAAGCACTTACAAATGTTTCATACATTTTTGAACTAATTGCTTGCTCCGCTGGACGATCGTTTGCTTTTACAAATAATACTTTTGACATTGTTTTATTCTCCTCTACTTTTGTATTTTCTTCTTTTTTACCAAATAACGAGCTAAATAATCCCATTTTCTTCACCTAAACTTTCTTATCATATTCATTATTCATCATCATAAAAATTCTTATTCTAATAAAAAGTTCCAATAGATACCTTAACCTAAGTAACTCAAAACTTTTTGTTATTTAATTACCTTATGTAAGTGATTGTAATACATCTACTTACTTTAGTCAAGTAACTTCTTAAAAAGAAAAATATCTCGGATTAAAAACAATAAAGAAATATATTTCCTCATTCAAAATGATAAATTCGAAAACACATAAGTGAAATCCCTTGTATAATACAACTAGAGAGAGAAATTCATCTATAGAGAGGATTTATTAATGAGTACTTTAGAAAAGATTCAAACCTTTATCATTCTTGCAGCTGTTATATTCGGGGTTATATTAGGACAATTTAATATGATACATATGTATTCGGAAAAATTTATTGTTCCCTTCTTATTTTTCATGCTTTATGGATTATTCCTCAGCATCCCATTGAAAGAAATAAAAAATGGATTCCGTAATTTAAAATTCGCTGGAACGAGCCTCACCATTAATTTTTTATGGACACCTTTACTCGCTTGGGGGTTAGGAGCACTATTTCTTTCAGATCACCCGGCACTTTGGGTTGGATTTATTATGTTAATGGTTACTCCATGTACAGATTGGTATTTAATTTTCACAGAGATCGCAAAAGGTAACGTCGCATTATCTACATCAATTCTACCAGTAAATTTAATTTTACAAGTACTACTGCTTCCAATTTATTTATTTTTATTTGCTGGTGTAATGAAGACTGTAGCGTTTTCTATTTTAGTAGAAAGTATTGTTATCGTAATCGTCTTACCATTTTTACTTGCGCACGCTACAAAATTCATTATGCATAAAATGAAAAAAGCTGAAACACTTGAGAATAAACTCATTCCATTTTTCAGCTCTGCTCAAATTGTATTTTTAAGTTTAGCAATAGTAGCGATGTTTGCCTCACAAGGTAAGTACTTATTACAAAATATGAATGTTGTTTTATTGTTACTTATACCAGTATTACTGTTCTTCATAATTAACTTTATACTAGGACAGTTTGTAGGACGTATGATGCATTTATCCTATGAAGACACTGTAAGCCTAAGCTTAACAACATTAGCGAGAAACTCGCCTGTTGCACTCGCAATTGCTGTGACTGCTTTTCCAGACGAGCCTCTTATCGCGCTTGCATTAGTGATTGGACCGTTAATAGAACTACCAGTACTAGCGTGTGTGTCACAAGTGTTATTACTTATTAAGAAAAAACAGCAATACACATAAAAAAAACGTCCTACTTTGGGACGTTTTTTTATTGTCGAGAAAGTATAGAAGTAACGATACTTATCGGCTCTAAGGATTTTATACGTTATAGAAAATTAGCTTGTCGTTACGTTAACAAAGTCTTTCTAATTAAAAATTATAGGGAAAGTAAATATAGCGAAAGCTGCCCAAAGTCCGTAAATTGGCAAATACTTCGTAACGGCATCTTGGATAGCTGTCGGTCCTGATTTGTTTTGTAGAAAACGCATATAGGAAAACATGATCCAAATTAGATTTGCCCAGATCAGTATGTTTACTCCTAAGACAGCAAGTCTATTAGGTGTAATCCCGTAAGAAGAAAGTCTGAATACGATGGCTGACAAAGCCACAGTGTCAATAATAAGCGCAAGAACAATTAAGGCAAAATTGATATAATCTGAAATGTTCTTTTTCTCGTCTGATTCACTCTCAACAATGGAAAATATGGTAACAGCCAATACACCAAGGAGTATTCCGTTGAAGGCCATTAGGAAATTGCGGTCCAAGAACGGATTTTTCCCGACCCATATAACCGTTATAAGATAAATCAACAATGTGATCAAGACGAGAGGACTAAAAATTTTAGATATGTATGGTGTAATATTCTTAGCAAGTTTAAGATTCATTGATGCCAAGTATGCAGCCACAATAGCGAGAGCGGCAGCACCAAATAAAATAACATTACTAAAATAGAAGTCTTCTATATTCAAGTCAACAAACCTAAATAACTGCATGGTTAATGCTGCTAATACCATTCCGCTCACTGCCATGCTGGCGTAGAGAATACCATATTCCAAATTAAATTTAATATAAGCTAATCTCGTACTTCCTTTTGAATATTCATTTCCTGTAAACGCAAGCCCTACTAAGACCCATAACAATATAGGAAGATGTAAATAAGCAAGGATACTGCTGTCTTTATAATTTAATGGCAACATATTAAGATACAACCCGGAAATCAGGAATAACGATGCAAGGAAATAAATAATACTTTTTTCCGGAGTATTATTGTAAACAAAATAGGCAGCGATAAAGGGAATTATACCAAAAGCCAGGTTAATTGGAGCAATTGCTTCCTGCTCGACAAAGTGGAAAATGATTCTAGTGCTTAGCCCAGCTAGAATAGCTAACATGCCCATGAATAAGAAACCTTTTTGAAACAACGATACTTTTTCTTTATTTGTCGTTTCCTTGAAATGCAACCTTTCATACCAAGCACTTAGCACCTGAGAATCAGGGTTTTGGACCCATGCTTGTGAGAATGACTTTTTAAAAGCTTTTGGGTCTTTTCTATACATTCTCTCCAACTCATGAGGGTTATCCATATTTTCAATAATCAAATTGTTAATGTCCATAGTTATACCTCCTCTAATTTTAAAAATAACGTTGTTACCTTTTCCATAAAAAGCACCACACTTATTTATTCTGATTTTGATTTTAATATAAAGTTTATCGTTTTGCAATAAATTTTTATTACTTTAGATAATATTTTTGTTGTATATTTTTATTCCAAGCAAAAACAAAAAGCATTCCTCATTCAAAGAAATAATCAAAATGATATAAACGTCCAATTTAATAACACCTTTTCAAACAATTATTTCAAATAAATTTTAGTGCTAGTATACAAAACTCTGTAATTATAAAATAAAAAAGCATGACATAAAATTGTCATGCTTT
>NZ_QNRN01000036.1:0-6028 GCF_003315125.1 Bacillus sp. DB-2
TAACCCTCACTACTAGCCAATCACTTGACTAGCAGGGCTTACTGATATATTTAATTAACTTTAGTTATAATTGGTTAAATAAATCGTAACAGTTAATTACCCTTCTCGTTGTATTGTAATCATATTAATCACTATATTAAGTATAATGGATAAAGTTTAAAAATTGAAATTAATTCTCATCTCAATTTGAGTAGAAACCTACTACCACTTGTGTAAAAACAAATAGTTCATTATCCTTAAACTATATAATCTCATTCGTTCGGAGGGAACTATGCTACAAAAATTCGGTTTCTCACAATATGAAAGCCAAGCTTATGAAGTTGTCGTATCAAGCAATGACCCATTAGATGCAACAACTATCGTTAAACATTCAGGTGTTCCAAAAGCAAAAATATACGAAGTGTTAGCACGACTCATTGATAAAGGGATGGTAATGGATTCTGTTTCTGAAAAGAAAAAATTGTATACAGCATTACCACTCAAGCTAGCAATTGAAAAGTTAACGACAGAATTCCAATCTAATATTAAAGAACTTGAAAATAATATTTCTAAAAAATCATTTACAGATGACCGCGTTTGGAGTTTAAAAATGCAGTCTTCTATTAAAGTACAAAGTAGGCAACTTATAGAAGATGCGAAAGAATCCATACGCATCTCCGCATGGAACGATACCCTTTTAGAATATCTTCCTTTACTAGAACAAAAAGAAAAACAAGGCGTCCAAGTCGAGTCCCTCATAGTTGGAAAAGTGGAAACTGACTTAGAAAACATGCATTTTTTAATCCCAGCTCAAGAACCTAACGCATTAGAGCGTTATTTACTACTCATCATTGACGATAGTGAAATTTTATTTGCTGGTGTAGAGCAAGAATCATGGCAAGCGATGAAAACAATGTCACAACCTTTCGTGAAGTTCTTTACGGAGTTCTTCTATCATGACGTTGCACTTGCGAAAATTACAGAGAAGCACCATGATCTCTTTATGCAGGATGAGGAAATTAAGGAATTGTTGATGAAGTTGAGATATTAACAAATCCCAAAATCGATTCTACCATTTGAATAGATAATATAATTTTCCATACAAAAAAAGCTGTATCAAACGGAGTTTTACATACTCATTTGGTACAGCTCTTTTTTACGCTTTCGTTAATTTAATTTTATGTAGTTGGTTTTTCGGATGGTTTTGATTTGTAAATACAGAACGTTCATTTCACGACTTCTTTTGCTCCTTTATCTCCATCAAAAGCTCAATAATCTTCTCATTTTGCTCTACTTGTTTCTCAGAGTTTTGATAGATGAAACGAATCCATCTAAATACAAAAATAATAAGAAATAATGGGACTAAAGAAATTAGAAAACCAATAATTGAAAAATTAGACTCCATATACTATCACCTCGCTATATACTCCCTTCTCCATTTCTCTACTAACCCCTGCAATTTTTCACACAAAAAAGAACCTATCAAATGATAGATTCTTCTTTCCTAAGCTGATTTGAGCGTCCTCTCGTAATAGAGAAAATCGCACAAAGCAGTGCCAATATAATGAAAACGCCGCCTACCCAAGCGTTATATATAACAGATGATTTCTCAATAACAACTCCGCCCACTGTTGAGCCAAGCGCAATTCCTAAATGAAGTGCAGAGTTATTTAAACCTTGCTGAATACCAGCTGATTCTGGCGCAATTTCAATTAAATAGTTTTGCTGTGCTGGCGAAATTGCCCAGCTCAGCATACTCCAAAGACCCATCATAATAATGAAGAGCGGGAATGAGAATGTCATCATCGGCAACATAAAGATTGCACATGCAAATACGATAATGATGGAAATAATACTTTTCTTCGATCCCCATTTATCAGCAAGCCAGCCGCCAAGGCCACCTCCAAGTACCGCTGCAATTCCGAAAATGAAGTAAAACACACTAATCCAATTTGCTTCAACATGCATCACATCTTTTAAAAACGGTGTTAAATATGCGTATAGCGTTAAATGTCCTGTTAAAAATAAAAATGATGTTAACTGTGCACTTACAATTTTTTTATCCTTTAACGTAGCAATTTGTTCTCTTATTGATAATACCGATGTCGGGGGTACTTTCGTTAAGAATAATGAAATACAAGCAATCGCCATAACCGTTAATATTGAAATTAATACAAATGGTGCACGCCATCCATATGCATTTCCGAGCACAAGACCTAGCGGTACTCCAAGTACGAGTGATCCACTAATACCCATGAAAATGATTCCAATTGCACGCGCACGGAAATGCGGCTCTACTACACTAGAAGCAAGTGTTACCGATAGTGCAATAATAAGCGATCCACTCGCTGCACAAATTACCCTCGAGAACATTAACATCTCGTAATTCACACTAAATGCCGAAATGATATTTCCAATTAAGAAAATTGATAATGCCACAACATACAATTTTTTTCTTTCAAACTTGCCTGTTAATGCTAATAAAACCGGCCCTGATAGAGCGAATACTACTGAAAATATTGTAATAAGCTGACCAGCTGCACTAATCGACACACCTAAATCATTAGCAACTAAATCAAGCGTTCCTCCTATAATTAGCTCAACCGTTCCGACTACGAAAGCCGCAATAGCTAAAATATATACACGAAAATTCAAGCCTTTCCCCACACTTTCTCTTTTGGTTACTACCATTATAGTAACCAAAAGAGAAAGTGGACGCAAGTACAAATTTTTTTACAACAAAAAAAGCAGGCGTATAATACGCCTGCCCTTCAATCATTAAACTCCAGTTTCTTTCTTCTTATTTAAGTACCAATACACCGGAAGTCCAGTAAATACAATTCCAATTGATAAAAAGCAGCTTACCGGATCGTTAATAATTGCACTTCCAAGTACAAACAACGATCCTAAAATCGCAACGATTGGTACAATCGGGAATAACGGTACACTGTATGCACGCTCTTTATTCTTGTTACGTTTTCTTAAGATGAAGACACCTATAAATGTCATTACATAGAAAATATAAATAATGAATACGGAAATCTCGGATAGCTTATTCGGATCACTAATAATCATTAAAATAATTCCTAATATGATTTCAACAGTAATCGCATTCGCTGGTGTTTTAAATCTCGAATTTTCTTTTGCAATAAACTTAGAAAACGGAAGGTGTCCACGCTCTGCCATCGACATCGGAATACGTGGGAATGTTAAAATCTTTCCATTTAAACAACCGAAAATAGAAATGATAATACCGATACTAATAATTTTCCCGCCATATTCTCCAAGTAACATTCCCGCAGCTGTCGCCGTTGCATTTTCTCCAAGGGCTACGATTTTCGCTGCTGGTAATACATTTAGTAACGCTAAGTTAATTAATACGTAAGCAGCTGTTACAATTAAAATCCCAACTGTCATTGCCTTCGGTAATAACTTTGTTGGATTCTTCATTTCTCCGCCAATAGAAGCAAGCAAAATCCAGCCATCATAGGCAAATAAAGTTGCTAAAATTGCCATCCCGATACTTTGATTTTCTGATATCGGTACAACTACGTTGAAGATATCACTATTCCCTTTCCAAAACCCTAGCACAACAATTAATATAATTGGAATCATCTTCCCAACTGTCGTAACCGTTTGGACGATGCCCCCATATTTTGTTCCCAAACTATTTATAACGCCTAGGAACACAACTGTTCCAATTGCGATTGGTAAATTCCAGACTTTATCTAAATAGAAAAAATTGATCATTAAAGAACTAAAATACAAACCTAACGTTCCAATAATAGCTGGTCCATAAACAATTGTTTGCATCCAGCCAGATAAATACCCCCAAAAACTTCCGTAAATCTCCTCTAAATACGTATACAACCCACCATTTTTCGGAATTTGCGCTCCAATTTCGGCTACTGTTAAACCACTTGCTAACGTCAACAGACCACCAATTACCCAAGCAAGAATAGCCATATTAGAACTCCCTGAGTAATCTAATACGCTCCCTGGTTTCATAAACACACCAGACCCAATAATAGTTCCTACTACGATAGAGAGTGCTACTGTTAAACCAATTTTGTTTTTCTCATCATGATGCATGCTGCGTATCCTCCTTCCAATTCTAGTGTGATGCAAAAATGAAATAAAAAAACACTCCTCCCTAAAAAAGGGACGAGTGTTGTATTCGTGGTTCCACCCTTGTTTCAATTAGTAAAGTGACACACTTCACCAATTTCTCAAGTCTAAATAACGGTTTTTGCCGGCATGCAATTACTAGATATCCGTTCACTGCTGCAGTTCAGAGGTGGTAATCGATTTTCCCGTATTAGGAAGCTCACAGCCAAAGGCCTCCCTCTCTGATAATCGTAAAAAACTGATCATATCCTCATCATCACTTCTTGATGTCGAATTTTGTAGTTGTTTCCCATTATATTGAATTGTTAGAAAAAATCAATATATTTTTTATATAACATAAGAGATATTTCTCTTCTTATATTATAACAGAAATTACGACACTTCTCTAATTCCCTAAAAATGGTATGATCAATGTAGAAGGTGTACTAATAATGATTGCTATTTTTTGTATCATCGCTACTGTTCTTTCTTTTATATTCGCTATCATGTATCGATATAAATATCCTGGTTATAGCATTTTAGCGGTAGCTATTATACCAGCTGCTTCCTTCTACGTATTAGGTAAATACTAATATACTGAAGTGTTTATCGGTTTTGCAATCTTCTACTGCATCTTTGGATACATACTAACAATGAAAAGAATTTTATTGAATCATTAAAAGGGACCGATTTCTGCTTACAGAAATCGGTCCTCGCATGCATCATATCCCTCGGTTGCCCACACGAAAGATACGACATAGTTCAATTATTTATCTTCATTTTTCATAAAAAATTTATGATTTGGAAGATCCACATTTAAATCTGCTAATTGTTTCTTTTCCTTTTCTAGAATCGCTTTCGCTTTTTCTTTTGTCGCCTCATCTAAGTTTGCAAAGATGTCTTCATGCTTCCCTTTCTCTGGAAGATTCACACCTAGTTTTGTCAATTCTTCTTTCGCTTGCTCGCGAGTTAATTTCCCGGACTTTTCTTGCTCAAAAATGGACTTCGCTTTTTCTTTTGTCGCCTCATCTAGATTCGCGAACATATCACCGTGCTTCCCTTTCTCTGGGAATTTCACACCTAGTTCTTTCAACTTCGCTTTCGCTTGCTCACGAGTTAGTGTTCCAGACTTTTCTTGCTTCAAAATTGCTTCCGCCTTTTCTTTTGTCGCCTCATCTAAATTCGCGAACATGTCACCATGCTTCCCTTTCTCTGGAAGCGTTACGCCTAATTCTTTCAATTTCTCTTTCACTTGCTCATGCGTTAATGCTCCGGACTTCCCTTGCTCAAAAATGGACTTCGCTTTTTCTTTTGTCGCCTCATCTAAATTCGCGAATATATCTTTGTGCTTACCTTTCTCTGGGAATTTCACGCCTAGCTTTGTTAATTCCTCATTTGCTTGTTCGCGAGTTAATTTCCCGGATTTTTCTTGCTCTAGAATCGACTTTGCTTTTTCTTTCGCCTGATCATCTAGTCCTGCAAACATTTCCTTGTGCTTACCCTTCTCTGGGAATTTCACACCTAATCCCTCTAACTGTTTCTTTGTATCATCCATAATCGTTTTTACTTTTTGTTTTGTTGCTTCATCTAAATTCTTCTTCGCAGTTCCTTTTGTAACTTGCTCAGCTGCTGGAGTATTAGTTGCCGCAAACGCTGGTATACCAGCTCCTCCTATAATTCCAAATGATAAAGCACCTGCAATTGCTAAATATCCAACTGTTTTCTTCTTCATAGGAAATTTCCTCCTTCATATTTCTAAAGCATGTACACTTTCGTATACAATGCCAATAATAATGTTGGTTTCTTAAAATTTCCTTAACGATTTAAATAAAAAACACCGCTCATCATGAAGTGAACCCGAATAGTGGTACATGAAAAAAACACCTCCTGAATTCGCATACTAAGTATGCAAATTCAATGGAGGTGTTTTTCGTTTGAAGAC
>NZ_QNRN01000037.1:0-4503 GCF_003315125.1 Bacillus sp. DB-2
GGATCAAACTCTCCAATAAAGTTAGTTTGTCTAGCATCTAAAAATAAAAATTGACGTTCACGTTGTTTGTTTCGTTCAGTTTTCAAAGAACTTGTTTGCCGCTCATTTGCGACTCCCTTATGTTAACATTTTCATATTTCAATGTCAACCAAGTTTTTTTATTTCTTTTGTCGCTTTCTGCATTGTTGCTATCGGCGACTTGTTCTATATTACACCTCTAAACTCTAATCGTCAACACCTTTTTACAAAGATATTTAATTTAATATGTTCACACCATTTTAGCTCTAAATCAGGCCCTATAAAGATTTCATTAAAATAGAAACCATCGTCTACTTTTCTTTATTAATCTATCCTTCTACAATTTAGAAACTTCTCTATTACAAAGGACTTGCTTCCCCCATCTTACCGAACTCATACGATTGATTCTTTTCAGCTAAACTGACAACCTTATTTTAATAATTAATAGTATATAAGTAGAAAGTTGCTTTATTTTTCATTACTGCTCCCTTTTCCCCTGTGTTTATCAAATTGTACTATCAATAACCATTCTATTAGAATCAGGTGACGATATGAAAGATATATGTATTCTTATAGCAGACGATGATAAAGAAATCCGTGATTTATTAAAAAGATATTTAGAACGAGAGTTATACATAGTAGATACTGCGTCTGCAATTATTTAATCAAAACAACTATAACCTCTTTATATTAGATCTTATGATGCCTAAAGTAGATGGGATCGAAGTATGGAGAAAGCTTAGAGATACAACTAACATCCCTATTATTAATGCTAACTGCTAAAGATCACGAAGTTGCTAAAACTTTAGGCTTAAGCATCGGTGCTGATGATTATATTACGAAGCCTTTCAGTATTCACGAAGTGGTTGCAAGAGTAAAGGCTCTTATGCGACGTTTTTTATTTCTCGGAAGCAACACTAACTTACAAGAAAAAACAACTTTAACATTTAAGGGACTAACCATTGATTTAAAAAAACACACAAGTCCCTACGAACGGACAAGAGATTGTGTTAACCGAAAAAAAACTTAAACTAGTAAAGTTCTTCTCTTCCAACCCAGAGCAATTATTTACAAAAACAAAACTCTTCCGAAATGTGTGGGACGCTAATTATATAGAAGATGATAATACCGTTATGGTACATATTAGAAAACTTAACTGCAAGAGAGAACTTATTAATTAATGCAAAGATAATTGGAGTTCACAAAAGGAATGCAATTGAAGAAGCATTAGAAATTGTAGGCTTACAGCACGAAACAAAAAAATTAGTAGGAAAATACTCTTTAGGAATGAAGCAACGCTTAGGAATTGTACGTGCTCTTCTCCATTATCCTGAACTACTCATACTAGATGAACCAACTAACGGACTAGATCCAATCGGTATTAAAGAAATGCGAAAACTCATTAAATCTTTAGCTCAAGAAAGAAATATAACGATACTCATTTCTAGTCATATATTAGCTGAGGTGGAACAACTAGTCGATCGTATGGGAATTATTCATGAAGGAAGGTTATTAGAAGAAGTTTCTCTTGATACACTGCGTAAAGCCAATCGTAAGTACATAGAATTCCAAGTAAATAATGATAATAAAGCTGCGATGCTATTAGAAAATCATTTTAAAATTTTTGATTATGAGGTACATGATGAAGGAAACATTCGCGTTTATTCTCACTTTGGACAGCAAGGACACATCAACAGAACATTAGTTCGTAATGATATTGAAGTATTAAAAATTGTGATGAGCGAAGATAGACTAGAAGATTATTTCACCAAACTAGTTGGGGGTGGCACAATTGGTTAATCTGCTTTATACAGAACTATTAAAATTGAAACGATCCAATATGTTTTTGATTAGTATTATCGGAGCAGGTGTCGCGCCATTTTTAGTGGTTGTAGCTTCTTATATACACCTGAAGACAAAGCAGCCTACTCCAACTATTTTATTTGGTCAACTGTTCACTGAAGTTAACCTATACACTACTTTAATTATAGGATTCCCCTTATATGGAGTTGTAATCGCTTATCTATTTACCCGTGAATACACGGAAGATACATTAAAAAACTTGCTAACTATCCCAGTATCACGTATTAACTTTATTATAAGTAAGTTTATCCTTCTATTCCTTTGGATCATGATGCTAACTTTAGTTGCTTGGGCGCTAACTTTATTATTAGGGCTAATAGGTAGCTTCCCTGGGTTTAGTATCACCTTACTTTTAGGCTCTCTCGTAAAATTTTTAATATGTGGTGGACTTCTCTTTCTTTTGTCTTCACCTATTGTACTACTAACTCTTGTAATGAAGACCTATGTACCGCCTATTATATTAACAATCATTATTACAATGACTAACCTTATGATCGTAAATTCAAAATATAAAGACCTATTCCCATGGACCGCTACTCTAGATATAGCAAATAACGAATTACAAGCCACATATTATTAAACCGATATTCAAGGAATATCGGTTTTTATCTATTTCATCTCTAGTATTACTCACTTCAATATGGCATAGTGGGTAATAGATCAATATTAATAATCAGAATATTCTTTGCTATCAATCGACACTTCATTAAAATATGTAACGTTAAAAGCTATATTTGAAATCCGAACCTAATAATAGCATTTCTTCTTTAAACACATATACTGAATTAAAAATAATCACCTCAATTGATTGAATATGCCCATTATACCAATACAGAACAAACGTTCTATTAAACTACTTCCTTGCATTTAAGTAATCGTACTATATTTCACTTGCACTTATCTTCTCTACGAAAGACTCCCAATTATAAGATTTAAGGAGGTTTCATCCTATGTCTATATACACAATTAGAACAGCAGATCGAATTGCTAACAAATCATTTAGTTTCATTTAATAGTATTAACAGCACCATCGGCGAAGTCGGTATTATAGATGAACTATATGGTATTTTAAAAAGCCTCCCTTATTTTCAAGAATATCCTGAGCATGTATGGATTCAATATGTCCCTCATGATCCAATAGGGAGGAAAAATGCATTTGCGTTTGTAAAAGGGAAACATGATTCAACTTCTACTATTATCTATCCTTCTCATTTAGATACGGTTGGCATTGAAGACTTCGGATCGTTAAAAGAACATGCTTTCTCTCCTGAAACACTCGAACAATATTTTCAAACCGATGCAAAACCTGGAGAGTGGCTGTTCGGCCGTGGTTCTCTTGATATGAAAAGCGGCGCTGCCATTCATCTAGCCAATATACTATACTTCTCAGAACATGTGCATTTATTTGAAGGAAATTTACTTCTCTTATTCGATGAAGAAGGGGAACATCGTGGAATTATCTCTGCCTTAACCGAACTCGAAAGACTGAAGCAAAAAAAACAATTACAGTATCGTTTGGCTATTAACAATGATTTTATAACACCTTTATATGATGGAGATACTTAGCGTTACATTTATACAGGAACTTCAGGTAAACTTCTTCCTTGTTTCTATATTTACGGAAGAGAAGTACATGTAGGTGATACATTGTCTGGCATTGATCCTAATTTTATTGCAGCCCAAATCACAAATAGACTACATAACAACTATATCCATTACCATACGAAACAATCCAGAAATTAAACATCCCATCTATTTATATGGGCGTCTACGGGAAAGATGGCCATAAATGGACAGAACGTGTTTACAAACCCTATTCATTCAGCGTATTATCTTTATTAATCCGTAATACAACAATACAAATTTTAAATGACTACAAAGCTATTACAAATAAGCAAATTGTCCAGGGTTTATAAAGAAAATTAACTTTAGCTAAAGTGAGGTAAAAATACAAATGAATCCATTAGCACAATCATATTGGGATACTTATTGGGGAAACAATGAAAAACCAGAATCTGTTACAGCTTGGCAATTTGGTGATTCTCCTGATTATCTCGCTAAACTAGTCATTGATGGTGTGAAAACCGCAACATGCTCGGCCCATATTTTTTATGAATTAGAAAATGAACCACTACCAACAACTAACGATTATAGTATTGTACTCAATAGTCAGGATGAACCTGTAGCTATTATTAAGACAATAGAAGTAACTATAATGCCAATGAATGAAGTGACTGAAGAATTCGCTATCGCTGAAGGCGAAGGCGATCGTACCTATAGTTACTGGAGAGATACCCATATTCAGTTTTTTACAAAGGAACTAAGCGAACTTGGTCTTAGTTTTTCTGAAGATATGCTGCTCGTTTGCGAACGTTTTAAGCTTATCGATGTAAAAAACAAAGTGAAGCTATGATAAATAACGATTTTACCGGAAGTCCATACTAGATAAATACATTTATCTTTAAACAAATAAGCTTGTTATCAATGGATTTCTTGAGCCATTAATAACAAGCTTATTTCATTAAACACAAAAAAGACGAGTCATTCTGACTCGTCTTAAAGTTGCTTGGCGACGTCCTACTCTCACAGGGACAAGGTCCCAACTACCATCGGCGCTAGAGA
>NZ_QNRN01000038.1:1708-3983 GCF_003315125.1 Bacillus sp. DB-2
GACGGAGCCGCAGCGAAAGCGAGTCTGAATAGGGCGTTTAGTACGTGGTCGTAGACCCGAAACCAGGTGATCTACCCATGTCCAGGGTGAAGTTCAGGTAACACTGAATGGAGGCCCGAACCCACGCACGTTGAAAAGTGCGGGGATGAGGTGTGGGTAGCGGAGAAATTCCAATCGAACCTGGAGATAGCTGGTTCTCCCCGAAATAGCTTTAGGGCTAGCCTTAAGTGTAAGAGTCTTGGAGGTAGAGCACTGATTGAACTAGGGGTCCTCATCGGATTACCGAATTCAGTCAAACTCCGAATGCCAATGACTTATCCTTAGGAGTCAGACTGCGAGTGATAAGATCCGTAGTCAAGAGGGAAACAGCCCAGATCGCCAGCTAAGGTCCCAAAGTGTGTATTAAGTGGAAAAGGATGTGGAGTTGCTTAGACAACTAGGATGTTGGCTCAGAAGCAGCCACCATTTAAAGAGTGCGTAATAGCTCACTAGTCGAGTGACTCTGCGCCGAAAATGTACCGGGGCTAAATACACCACCGAAGCTGCGAATTGATACCAATGGTATCAGTGGTAGGGGAGCGTTCTAAGTGCAGTGAAGTCAGACCGGAAGGACTGGTGGAGCGCTTAGAAGTGAGAATGCCGGTATGAGTAGCGAAAGACGGGTGAGAATCCCGTCCACCGAATGCCTAAGGTTTCCTGAGGAAGGCTCGTCCGCTCAGGGTTAGTCAGGACCTAAGCCGAGGCCGACAGGCGTAGGCGATGGACAACAGGTTGATATTCCTGTACCACCTCTTTATCGTTTGAGCAATGGAGGGACGCAGAAGGATAGAAGAAGCGTGCGATTGGTTGTGCACGTCCAAGCAGTTAGGCTGATAAGTAGGCAAATCCGCTTATCGTAAAGGCTGAGCTGTGATGGGGAAGCTCCTTATGGAGCGAAGTCTTTGATTCCCCGCTGCCAAGAAAAGCTTCTAGCGAGATAAAAGGTGCCTGTACCGCAAACCGACACAGGTAGGCGAGGAGAGAATCCTAAGGTGTGCGAGAGAACTCTGGTTAAGGAACTCGGCAAAATGACCCCGTAACTTCGGGAGAAGGGGTGCTTTCTTAACGGAAAGCCGCAGTGAATAGGCCCAAGCGACTGTTTAGCAAAAACACAGGTCTCTGCGAAGCCGTAAGGCGAAGTATAGGGGCTGACACCTGCCCGGTGCTGGAAGGTTAAGGAGAGGGGTTAGCGTAAGCGAAGCTCTGAACTGAAGCCCCAGTAAACGGCGGCCGTAACTATAACGGTCCTAAGGTAGCGAAATTCCTTGTCGGGTAAGTTCCGACCCGCACGAAAGGTGTAACGATTTGGGCACTGTCTCAACCAGAGACTCGGTGAAATTATAGTACCTGTGAAGATGCAGGTTACCCGCGACAGGACGGAAAGACCCCGTGGAGCTTTACTGTAGCCTGATATTGAATTTTGGTACAGTTTGTACAGGATAGGCGGGAGCCATTGAAACCGGAGCGCTAGCTTCGGTGGAGGCGCTGGTGGGATACCGCCCTGACTGTATTGAAATTCTAACCTACGGGTCTTATCGACCCGGGAGACAGTGTCAGGTGGGCAGTTTGACTGGGGCGGTCGCCTCCTAAAGTGTAACGGAGGCGCCCAAAGGTTCCCTCAGAATGGTTGGAAATCATTCGTAGAGTGCAAAGGCATAAGGGAGCTTGACTGCGAGACCTACAAGTCGAGCAGGGACGAAAGTCGGGCTTAGTGATCCGGTGGTTCCGCATGGAAGGGCCATCGCTCAACGGATAAAAGCTACCCCGGGGATAACAGGCTTATCTCCCCCAAGAGTCCACATCGACGGGGAGGTTTGGCACCTCGATGTCGGCTCATCGCATCCTGGGGCTGTAGTCGGTCCCAAGGGTTGGGCTGTTCGCCCATTAAAGCGGTACGCGAGCTGGGTTCAGAACGTCGTGAGACAGTTCGGTCCCTATCCGTCGTGGGCGCAGGAAATTTGAGAGGAGCTGTCCTTAGTACGAGAGGACCGGGATGGACGCACCGCTGGTGTACCAGTTGTTCTGCCAAGGGCATAGCTGGGTAGCTATGTGCGGAAGGGATAAGTGCTGAAAGCATCTAAGCATGAAGCCCCCCTCAAGATGAGATTTCCCATAGCGTAAGCTAGTAAGATCCCTGAAAGATGATCAGGTTGATAGGTTCGAGGTGGAAGCATGGTGACATGTGGAGCTGACGAATACTAATAGATCGAGGACTTAACCATATAATATGAAGCAA
>NZ_QNRN01000039.1:0-2494 GCF_003315125.1 Bacillus sp. DB-2
CGTTCACGTTGTTTGTTTCGTTCAGTTTTCAAAGAACTTGTTTGCCGCTCATTTGCGACTCCCTTATGTTAACATTTTCATATTTCAATGTCAACTAAATTTTTCATTTTCTTTTGTCGCTTTCTGCGTTGTTGCTATCGGCGACTTGTTCTATATTACACCTCTAACCTACAATCGTCAATATGTTTTTATAAAAAACTTCATTTTTTTATAAATCCTATTTACGTTATTAATTTATCTATTTATATACCTCTTCTATAAGAATAGAATAGCAACCCATGAAACACTCTATGGGTTGCTATTCCATCATAAAAACTATTGTTCTTTTGAAGGTACAGAACAACTTTCATCCGTACAAGACATATCGCTTCCACCCTCTGAAGAAAGCTCTTGTAACTTAGGTGCAGGATTCTCTTCTTCCCAAACTTGCTGAAGTGCACCAACAAAAGTTTCAAGTGGTTGCGCACCTGAAATAGCATACTTTTGATTAATAATAAAGTAAGGAACTCCCGAAATTTGATATTGCTGAGCAATCGCTTCATCAATTCTAACATCATTTGCATATGCGCTTTTATCATTAATAACATGTAGAGCTTCTTGCTTATCTAAACCTGAAGCTTCAGCAATAGTAGCAAGCGTATCCACATCACTTAAATTTTTCGATTCAGTGAAATATGCACAAAGTAGATTTTCCGTAATCTCTTTTTCTTTCCCTTGATCCTTTGCAAATTTGGCAAGACGATGCGCATCAAAAGTGTTCGTCGGCTTCATCTCTTCAAAATTAAAACTTAACCCCATACTAGCTGCATGATTGCCTAGTTGTATATTATTACGCTTAGCTTCTTCAATACTAATCCCATACTTTGATGCAAGTACTTCATTAATACTTATTCCAGAATAGATTGGAGCATTTTGGTCTAATTCAAAACTTTTAAACTCAACTTCAACATCTTTCTTATGCGGAAATTGCTCTAAAGCCATTTCTAATCTACGTTTCCCAATATAACAAAATGGGCATACAAAATCTGACCATACTTCAATTTTCATAGAAACACCTCATTAACATGTAGTTTTCAATTATTGTAGCACTGGCAATAAGGAATTCAAAAATTTATGCTTCAAACCTTATATACTACAAACTAAAATGAGTTTTTAAATAGAAAAAACGATAATCAAAAGTATAAAAACATTTCCTTCTGATTATCGTATATACAAAATACAAATCTAAAACAATCTAATTACGCTGGAATGTATCTCCCCACGAATTCCCATATGGTATTCCAATATTTATTCGAATCTACCTTCTCGGCTTCTCCATGTCCAGCACCTGGAACAATTAATTTCTCTTTTTCTACTTTTGCAGCATTATATACTTCATCTAACATTTCATAAGGAACGAATGTATCAGCGTCCCCATGAATAAATAGCATCGGTGTTTTACTTTTCGCTACTTGTTTTACAGCTGAAGCTTCTTCTAAATCATATCCAGCTCTTAATTTTGTAACTGTATTTGCCGCATTCATAACAGGAAACTTCGGCAAGTGGAATAAATCGTTTAATTGATAAGTAAATTCATCAATAACAGTTGAGTATCCACAATCTTCAATAATAACTTTAACGTTAGAGGGTAACTCTTCACCTGAAGTCATCATTACAGTTGCTCCCCCCATTGAAACTCCAAAGAGTGCTATTTCAGCATTAGGGTCTTTCTTTACAATTTGTTGAATCCAAATCAAAATATCTTTACGATCGTGCCAGCCCATCCCTATATAATCACCTTCACTATTTCCATGCCCACGAAGATCTGGCGCTATGACGTTATATCCTTCTTCATAAAAATTCCGGATATATTTCGTCATTTTCGATGCCCTACTATCATATCCATGAACTACAATTGCCCATTTATGGCTAGATTGTTCATTCATATATTCATAACCTGTTAATTTCAACTTATCGAAAGAATTTATATTTCGTATATTAGGTTTATGATTTGATACAAAGTTCGCATCCTTTTCTTCATTTGTAGCAAACACACCTCCCGATGCATTCACAGTTTCTACTAAGTGAGGATTATCCTCTAAAAACTCTTTCTCTTGTTTCGCATTCAACGCATAATTATAAAAATAATTGCCGACTAACATATAAGTAATTGCTAGAAGGACTAAAACCACTATAGTAATTACACCTATCTTTTTCATATTATCTCCTTTTTCAAAATTAAATCTTCTTATATTTAAGTACTCAAAAAAACAACTGCACTATTTTAACACACCGACAGCTTGCTTCTACAAAAAATAAAATAGAAAATCTTAAACTACACATCAAAAATGACGAAAGAAAATGAATATGAGAGGATCAAAAGAATAAGGATTACTTACTTGAGACTGATAAGAAGTTTAAAACACAAAAAAGACGAGTCATTCTGACTCGTCTTAAAGTTGCTTGGCGACGTCCTACTCTCACAGGGACAAGGTCCCAACTACCATCGGCGCTA
>NZ_QNRN01000040.1:0-2321 GCF_003315125.1 Bacillus sp. DB-2
AAAGCATGACAATTTTATGTCATGCTTTTTTATTTTATAATTACAGAGTTTTGTATACTAGCACTAAAATTTATTTGAAATAATTGTTTGAAAAGATGGTATGAAATAGTGTTAAGTAGCAATAAAGTCTTTTAAAATATAAAAAAGTTGTTTAAAGATCCTTCTTTAACTAAACGGCAGGTTAGTTTTAATACAATGTTTGTTTTATCATTTAACCAAAGTGATAGAAGGTCAAAGAAAAGGCAGTAATAAAGAAGTGCCATTCCTAATGTGGACTGGCACTTGGTAAGGTGTAAAATTCATTATTTGATTTCGGCTGAGGAATTTGATTCATCTATTTTTCCTGTACTTTATTATGATTCCTTAGACAGCCTTTTCTGTTTTAAATACCCATTGTTGGAGAGGTGGTTGATAATACGGTATCATCCACCCTAAAATTTTGCCGATAAAATAGGCGGCAATTAGTGTGCCGATTCCGATTGAGCCTAATGATTGAATGAAAACTATACAGATTGCACCAGCCACACAAATGTTTATTAAATCGCTCAAAATTTTTGCTTTACCGAATTTTAAATTAAATTTTTCACTAATTGCATAAGTTAACGCATCATACGGCATTAATGGCAGTTTCGCTGTTGTATAGCCCATTAAACCGACCGCTATAACAAATAAACTAATAATCAAATATACACTTCGAGCAAGGAGAGTTTCAGGTGCAGGGAAAAGTTGTACAAGGAAGAGCGTTGCATCCATGAAAAAACCAAATAAAAACGAAATAATGAATTGACTCACAAATTCACTTAACTCCATTCGTTTACTTAATATCACTTGAATAATAATGTATAAAACATTTGCAAGCGCCATTGTCACACCAACCGATAAACCAATCGTTAGCGTACTTGCATATGCTAATGATGACACAGGCGATACACCAAATCCTGCTTGAATCGACATGCTAATGCCCATCGACATAAAAAATAACCCGAGCACGTATAAGATGATGCGCTTCAAGGTTCTGCTCCAATGATTCATAGTATCTCTCACTTTCTAGTTAATATTATCAATATAAAGACTATAGCTATAGAATTAAATATAACGCTAAATTCGACATATGAAAAATATATATATGATAAACTAATTATATCAAAAAACATATGATGGAGAGATACAATGGATTTCAGGCAATTATATTACTTTAAAGAAATTGTGAAACAAGGAAGCATTTCTAAGGCAGCAGAAGTGCTCCATATCGCGCAGCCCCCACTTAGCCAATTATTAAAAAAGCTTGAAACTGATCTTGGCACAACTTTAATTCATCGATATCGTCAAAAATGGGAGCTTACAGCAACAGGTGAAATACTATACCAATATGCCAATCAAATGTTAATGCAAATTCAAGATGTAAAGCAGCAAATTCAAGAAATTGAACAAGGTATAGGCGGAACAGTAAGTATCGGTGTATCGTCTACATGTTCGAATATGCTCATTGACTATGTTAGTACGTTTAGAACACAATACCCTAATGTCAAAATAAAAATAGTAACTGGAAATTCAGAAGAATTATTAAAAAGACTAGAACAAAGAGAAATTGATGTTGCCTTACTTTTACGATTGGGCAATAGTGAACAATATGAGATGAAAATATTAAAAAAACAACCAACCGCTGTGATTATTCCATCAAGTTGGGCAGCCTCGTTTTCATCACAGCATGTGACGATTGAACAGATTGCCCAGTTTCCATTCATTATGCTAGGAGCAATGGAAGGACTCTCCTTCAATGAAGACCTTTTCAAAGTATTTGATGAACATCAAGTCAAGCCAAATATCATTATCGAGTGTAAAGATATAAGGATGGTTGTAGCACTTGTTAGTAGAGGACTAGGATTATCCGTTATTCCAAGAATGGATTACACATCATCATTTTTAGAACATACAACGCTTTTTGAATTGAAACAATTTGATTTTCAGTTAGAGCCTGTAATAGTAAAATTAAAAGACCAAAGAATTTCCAAAGTAGCATCTCAATTTTGGGAAATGGCTGATTAGGAGATATGAACAAAGCAAAAATAGCCTCCAATCAAGTAATAAAGACATCTTACGAAAAATTGAGCCGGGATAAAAAGTTCTTTACTAATTTGAAAAAAGCAGTAATTAGATTACTTATTAGTAAAGAGCTTTTTATATAAGGACATAAGTGGTTTCAACAAATGAAAAAGCTCTTTCCCGAGTAAAATGTTCTGTATTAGGTTTAAAAATATAGATATAAAAGAAAAAGCATGACAATTTTATGTCATGCTTTTTTATTTTATAATTACAGAGTT
>NZ_QNRN01000041.1:0-1746 GCF_003315125.1 Bacillus sp. DB-2
AAAACCTAAGTCGTTTCGACTTAGGTTTTTTTGTGTTTATTTTTATTTACCGAAGGTTAAAATTCATAAATTTAATAATCCTAAAGACGAAAAAAAGACGAAAAAAGAATGAAATAGAAACGGTATAAAATAAAATTTGGATATTAAAGTGATAAGAAGGTTATAAAGTAATACGTTTAAATATAAATTGAAGGTAAGGATTACCTTTTTATGTTGATTTAGTTGTCGAATGAACAATGATGTTTTTGATTTAATATGAAAAGGTTATGCGAAAAATGGCTGGATGGCTATTTTTCGCATAACCTTTTTGTGGTTTTAAAGGATTTTACTTAAGAAAAAATCTATAATTAAGGTAGTTAACATATACTTTTTGATGGGTGTGGGGGATTATGAAAGAAATATGCATGTTATTAGTGGCTGTTATATTATGGGGGACGGCAATTGCGCCAACGAAATGGGCATTAGAATCTATTCAACCATTTACTTTGTTATTTATTCGTCTTTTCCTCGCAGGGGGAATTTGTATGCTTTTTTCATATGGCCAACTTCAAAAAGCAATCGTACATAAACATATTCCATGGAAAAGAATGAGTTTGCTATCTTTTACTGGTGTAGCTGGGTATTTTATGTTCACATCCTACGGGATTTCTTTAACAAGTGGATTACATGTTAGTATCATTGATGCTGCATTGCCGTTAGTTACAATTCTTTTTTCAGCTTTCTTTTTGAAAGAGAAAATTCAGCCGAATTATTGGATTGGTATTATATTGGGGGCTATAGGGGTACTTCTTATAACAATTTCATCTAACAATGCTGATCAAGAGGTATCTTTAATAGGAGATATCCTTATTTTATTAAGCACCTTCTTATTTGCTTTTTATACAGTATTGTTAAAACAACCGAAACAGGAACGGTATCTATCAAACAAGGTTTTTACAACATTAACTTTAATTATTGGATCGGTTATTTTATTACCATTTGCAATGGTAGAAACTTTTTATTACGGTTTCCCAAAGATTGAAACCTGGAAGACTGGACTTAGTGTAATGTATCTTGTTATTGGAGCAACAATTTTAGCATATTGGTTTTGGAATAAAGCACTAGAGAGAGTTTCAGCATCAGTAAGTGGATTATATTTAAATGCATTACCGCTAATAAGTATTGTTGCTTCAATTGTTCTATTAAATGAATCTTTAACGTGGAGAATAGTAATAGGCGGCGGCTTAGTCTTATTTGGAGTGGTATGGGCGGATAAAAGTAAATTAATTGATCTATTTATCAATTCCCGACAGAAAACTCCCACCTCAAGGAATCAGTAGGACGATAGTTTAAATAGAAAGGGGGAGTTCAAGAGTTTAAAGAGTGCATGTATATAATGTGTAATCAAAAGGGCGTCTTGTATGTAATGGGATGTCCTTGTTTATTATTTTCATTGAAATGGAGAAATTGAAGGACTGAAATTAATATAGAAAATACCTTTGGAATTATTTTTATTATTAATTGAATAAAAGGTGTTGACGATTAGCTTATAGAGGTGTAATATAGGACAAGTCGCCGATAGCAACAACGAAGAAAGTGACAAAAGAAATAAAAAAACTTGGTTGACATTGAAATATGAAAATGTTAACATAAGGGAGTCGCAAATGAGCGACAAACAAGTTCTTTGAAAACTGAACGAAACAAACAACGTGAACGTCAATTTTTATTTTTAGATGCTAGACAAACTAACTTTATTGGAGAGTTTGA
>NZ_QNRN01000042.1:0-1282 GCF_003315125.1 Bacillus sp. DB-2
TGAAGTGAACCCCGAAAACGGGACACCTATCAAAACACCTAAACCATCTGTTCCCTAAATTCTTTAGGGGATAGGTGGTTTAATTTTTCTTGAATTCGCACACAATTGTAGTAATGAATGTATTCTAGCACAATCTTTCGCACAGTTGTGTTGGATACTTTTGTTATCTTTTGTGAGTAGAAAGCTTCACTTTTTAAATGACCAAAGAAGCTTTCCATGACGGCATTATCATGGCAATTTCCTCTCCGGGACATGCTGGTGATAATGCCGTTTTCTTTGGCACATGCTTGAAATTCCTTCGCTGTATAAATACTCCCTTGATCTGAGTGAAGGATCACATCTTTTATTTTTCTTCCTCGCATTGCTTGTTTTAATGTCTTCATCGCTAATGTTAGTGTTTGTGACTCACTGATGACATAACTAATAATTTCACGATTAAAGGCATCCATAATCGTCGATAAATACAAGGTACGCTCTCCAAATAATAAGTAAGTCACATCTGTGAACCATTTTTCATTTGGGGCTGATGCTTCAAATTGACGCTCCAATCGATGAGGAGCTACCACTGGTTCCGCACCATTCATATATTTCTTTTTCTTTCGACGCACTTTTGAGAGTATATGATATTGTCTCATAATCCGTAATACTTTTTTATGATTCACACACAGTCCCATTTTTCGAAGAGTGGCGGTCACTCTTCGATATCCATACCGCAATTTATGCCTAAGGCAGATTTTCTTTACTTTCTCTTCTATCTCGTCTTTAGGGCGTTCGGCTATCTGTAACCAACGATAAAATGAGGAACGTGGTAACTCTAATACTTTACACAGTTCTTGTACGGTTACTTTTGTTTTTAATTCATTCCATAGGGTAATAACGGTATGTGGTTTCAGCTCCTTTCGATTTCCAGATACTTTCCCCATACAAGTAATTTTGTTTTTAAATGTTTATTTTCTAATCGTAGCTGTTCCAATTCACTCAGCTCTTTTGACCCTTTTCCATAAGAATATTGTTTTCCTACAGGTTGTTGAAAACGATATGTTTGATCTGTACGATACCATTTCATCCATGTCTTAATTTGGGAAACATTTTTAATGCCGAGTGTCTCCATAATGGTACGATTTGAATAACCATCCTTTTTCATCTCAATCACTTTCCACTTTATTTCTTCTGGATAATGAACTCTTGTCTTCAAACGAAAAACACCTCCATTGAATTTGCATACTTAGTATGCGAATTCAGGAGGTGTTTTTTTCATGTACCACTATTCGGGTTCACTTCA
>NZ_QNRN01000043.1:0-1227 GCF_003315125.1 Bacillus sp. DB-2
TAATCTGTACCCTTTGTAAAGGACATTTTGAAAAAAGTTAGGCAACATCAAGAAGATGATTTCTGTATCCAACAGGAGTCATCTTTTTTAAATTCCATTGATATCTATAGTGATTATAGTACGTCATATATTTCTTAATCTCTTGTTTCAACTCAGTAAAAGACTCGCAAGGTTTTATATGTGCTTCATCTTTCAGATGACCAAAAAATGATTCTTGTGGAGCGTTATCCCAACAGTTCCCTCTTCTTGACATAGATTGTCCGAGCTTTAGCTTTTTGACTAATTTTTGGTAGGTAGGGCTTGTGTAGTGGGCTCCTTGATCTGAATGAATATATGCACCTTCAGTCAATCGAATCCTCTTATTCCGTTTTAGTTTATGAAGAGTTGTTGTTACGAGGTCTAATGTCATCTGTTCTGAAACATGGTAAGCTAAAATTTCATTGGTTGAGCCGTCTAAAATTGTAGATAAATAAGCTCTTTTATTCTTACCGTAAACTAAATAAGTGATATCTGTAAGAAGCGTTTTTCCTGGGGTGTTTTGTTTAAATTCTCGATTTAATTGATTCGGCACTACTCGATGTTCTTTTGAAGCTTTCAGCATTCTTTTATAAGGATTTGCTTTCCGAATCGGACAGACAATCTCATATTTTTTCATGATTCTACGGATACGCTTTAAATTGTAGACAACTTGAAAATGACCCACCAATGTCATTTTTATTTGACGAGCCCCTTTCTTTCGATTTCTAAATCGAAGTGCTTTTAATATGATTTCTTTCACGATTTCATCTTGATTGTTCTTTTGTTTCCGTTGTTCTTGAGATGAAATGGAAAAATAATTATAGTATCCCGAACGGGATACACCAGCTACTTTACACAAATAACTCACCATATTTCTTAAGTTATATTTTATGATGACAGAACGAATCAGGATATATTTCTGACTAGGTGATAAAGTTATTTCCTTCTCATCCTCCCTTCCATAAGTTTGATCTTTTTTAACAATTCATTTTCTGCCTTTAGTAAGTTCCGTTCGGCTTCTAAACGAGCATACTTCTCTTCTAACGTAAGCTCTCTCTCAAGAGTTCTTCCCGCGTTTTGGCGTGTATCTCGCAAACCAAATACACCATTTTTTCTGTAAGCAGCACGCCATCTACTTCCTGATGACATAATTCGTTTCATTCCAATCATATCTATATCAAAACCACATTCTTCAAAAATATTTCGAGG
>NZ_QNRN01000044.1:0-1099 GCF_003315125.1 Bacillus sp. DB-2
TCTTCAATTGCTTGTATTAAATCTTCTTCTGTTTTAAAATGATTCAAATACAACATCTCCGATTTAAAATGGGAGAAAAATGACTCGATACAGGCATTATCATGGCAGTTTCCTTTGCGAGAGTGGCTGCCAATGATACCTAAATCTAAAAGTCGTTTGTTGTAGGCATGAGATGTGTACTGGAATCCCTGATCTGAATGGAGAATGGTTCCACGCACATCTCTTTTTTGTGCCAACATTTCAATTGTATCTAATACAAGTTCATTATCATTGCGCTTGGATATTTTCCAAGAAACAACTTCGTTATTATAAATATCTTGGACAACAGAAAGATACCGAAATCCCTCTTGGAATCGTAGGTACGTAATATCTGTAACAAGTGCTTCATTTTGTTGGCGATCTTTAAATTCACGGTTTAAAACATTCGGAAAAACATTGGAATAGTTCCCTTTAAAGAAGCGACGCTTCTTTCGAATAATAGATTGAATGTTGAGCTCGCTCATTAAGCGATATACTTTTTTATGATTTATAAAATATCCTTCTTCCTGTAAAGCGATTTTCATACGTGGATAACCATATTCCTTGTGCTTTACATGAATAGATTGTATTACTTTTTTTAATCGTTTTTCGGATTCTAGTCGCATGTTTTTCATGCCTTTTGTATGAATCCACTTATAGTAACTTGAACGATGTACACCAGCAAATTTCGTAAGCCACCTAACTGGATATTTCTCCTTTAATGATTCAATGATATGATATCTCTCTTTATATTTTAGTACGCCTCCATTTACAGATTTGGATATTGCTTTTTTAAATATTCAACCTGAGCCTTATAGTAGTCGCGTTCCTCTTCAACGGTATTGAAATGAACACGTTTGCCTTTTAGAGGATTTGGTATCCCTTTCACTCCACTGTTTTTTCCACGTGTATCTGTAATTTCACCACATTCTTTATATTTTTTTACCCAATTTTTAAGTTGAGTAGAACTTCTAAGCTGATATTTTTCCTTTATCGTATTGTAACTTCCTTCTCCGTTTAAATAACTTTGAACAGCTGATAACTTTAATTCTTCTGAATATATATTAAAAGTTAAGCCTTT